>NZ_JCALCX010000015.1:0-182615 GCF_059812565.1 Mycobacterium sp. NGS49
CGGACACGCGCCATGACTGTCACCTATGACACGACTCATCAAGGGTCCTGCCCAGGTGTCACCCATGTTGTTTTCTCCAGCGAGCCTGCAGATGACCCGTATCGGCAGCAGCATCAAGTGTCTTCCGAGACCGCATCCGCGACGTGTTGCGACCACATGCCATTACCGCCAAGGAAAACGGCGAATTACGCGAAGACCTCGACCCCGACGCCGCCGCCGATTGGTTAGTACGCATCGCACAGATGCTGCTGATGGAACACATGACAGACTCGAACGACGCCGCTGCTGACCGGCGGACAGTTTTTCGTGACTTCGTCATCCCCGGCCTACTCAACCCCAGGCAGTGAGCTTCTGCACCAACAGCGCCACGCACCTTGCGCACGGGGGGCATAGCCCCACCACGCCAGCCACGGGCGCGACCGCGCTCGCTTCTGGACACGAAGTGTTGCACACGAGAGCAAAATCTGGAACCATCCGGCGGCGGTGCGGCAGGGCATGATCCGCGTGGGATCGCGCACTAGCCGTCACCGTGGAAACTTTCACGGAGAACCCCGCCCTGCTGAGCCCGTCTGACCCAACTACGCGAAATAAGTCATGATTCAATACGATTCACACAAATGGCTCGACCATTTTTTTGACATCCGCGGCTCGCTGGTCCGGGAGATCATCGGTCGAGTCTCCCTATGCGTCGCTTGGTCGGCGGCGGTTGTCGCCTTTCACAACTATGTCGCGCCGGTCGGCATGCCGATCCAGTTGCACACTCTCATGGGCCTCGCCCTTGGTCTCCTTCTGGTTTTCCGCACCAGCTCCAGCTATGACCGTTTCTGGGAGGGGCGCAAACTATGGGGAGGGATCGTGAATGAAACACGGAACCTCGTCCGCAGCGCCAGCGTGTACATCACGGGGGATCCGGCGCTGGTCGCTCGACTCACCCGGTGGACAGCCGCCTTTGCCTGGGCGGCCATGCACCGCCTGCGCGGTACCAAAGGCCTCGGGCCGCAAATCGCCGAACTTCCGCCCGCTGAGGCGCAGGAGGCGATCGACGCCGAGCATCCCGCTCTCGCGGTCGCCGGCAACATGTCCGATTGCCTACGGGAGGCGCACGAGCGCGGCCTGATCTCCGACATCATGCTCACGTCGATGGACCAGAACATTCAGCTGCTGGTCGACTACCTCGGCGGCTGCGAACGAATTCACAGAACGCCGATGCCCTTCGCCTACGCCGTTCACCTGCGTCGGGCGCTCGTGCTCTATTGCTTCACGCTCCCCTTCGCCATGGTCGACACGTTCGGCTGGACGACCGTCGTCGACGTCCTGATCATCGCCTACACATTCTTCGGCATCGAGGAAATCGGCGTCGAGATCGAAAGCCCCTTCGGGCATGACGCGAACGACCTTCCCCTCGAGGACATCTGCGAAACGATCCACAAGAACGTCTACGCCCAGGCGGACATTTAAGAAGTGGCCGGAGGCCTCCGCGGCGGTGCGGGCCTCGCCGGACAATCGTTCCGACTCAGTGTTCGCCAAGACTGCTCGTGACGAGCTTGGCCGGTGGCGGGCGAGCGGGCGGCCCACGTGCGAGAAGAACCCCTCAAGACCATTTCGAGAGAATAAACCCGCCCGCTGCAATCACCGCCCGCCTCGCGACGATCCGGTGACACACCTCCCGTGCATTAGGGACTTTGGTCACACCTTATGAGCCAACAGGTTGACCCGCGGCAAACAGGTCACGGATGCGCCACCAGGTACGTCTCGTTATCCAACCCGGCCGTCAACTCCTCTACGTCGAATGGCCGGTCGAGTCGTGCGTGCAGCGTCTTCGGGTCGATCAGCAGACTGATCTCGGCGGTCTGGCGGGCGAACAGGCGGCCGATCAACGGGTAGATGCGGCGCATGATCGCCCGCTCCCCGGACGTGCAGCGCGAGGCGCAGTAGCCGACGTGACCGATCTCGTCGGTGAGGATCTCGCTGTAGAGCAGTCCGATTCGTTCGGCCACCTCGGGTTCGTCGGCAAACAGTGCGACGCCGACCCGGCGCAGCTCGTCGAACATGATGCAGCCCGCCATCTCCGCAGCGCCGACGAACATGAAGCCGAGCCGTTCGGGGAGGAAGACGCCGGTCTTGACGAACTGGCGCATCACGAAAGGCGGCGGGACAACTCGGAAGGTCAGGTCGAAGACGTCCAACGCGTATGCCAGCAGTCGGGTGTGGTAGTGCTCTTCGAGTTCGAGGTAGACGTTTTCGGGGGGCAGGTTCTCGTCGCTGTTGCGCCCGTAGGTTTCGCCGAGTCCGACGCCGAAGCGTTCGGCCTGATTCAGCTTGGCGGTGGCCAGCAGGAAGAGCATCGTGCGGTCCAGCCCGGGTTCGGGTCGCCGGCGGCGCAGATTGCGCAGGAAAGTCGCGCGGTCCGCAGGGTGTGCCGACCGCACCGGGTCGGCTTCCAGGTCCGTGAAAAACTGCTCTCGTTTCGCGAGTTTTCTGTTGAGCAGGTCGGCCTCGCCGTCGCGCCGGGCAAGAAAATCTCGATAGCCCTCGATGCCGGTTCGACTCATCTTTTCTCCATCCCCTTGACAATCGTTGTCACATAACGGTTTAGCTGCGCAGCATCGTGTGTGCCGGTGGCCAACAACGCGAAAAGTCCGGTGAGAAAGAAGGTGCCTAGTTCACCGGCATCCACGGCCGACGACACTTCCCCGGCGTCCTGGGCATTGGCGATCACGCTCACCAGAAAACCCAGCAGCGGGTGCTGTGCCGGCTCATCCGCGACCGGACGCGTCGAGGAGAAGTGCAGGCCCAGCATGTCGCGGAAAACCGTAGTGCCTAAACGAATTTCGGCACCCAGGACATGATCGACGAGTCGGGATAGTACCGATTCCAGATCACCTGCAATCTCCCCGAGCTCACTGACGATCCGGAGTTCCTCGTTGTGTTCCAGCTCGGCGAGCACGTGCTCCTTGGTGGGGAAGTGAAAATAGAACGTCCCCCTCACCACGCCTGCCGACGCGGCGATGGCACTCACGTCGGCCCCGGCCATGCCGCGCGCCGAAATCTCGGCCAGAGCGGCGTCGAACAATCGAGCTCGAGTTTCGCGCCGCCGGGCCTCACGGGCGTTGCCCGTCGTCGGGACGGCCACAGTGGACTCCGGTCGTGCCCCCATGTTGTGTACCGTACGTCAACTGGCTGACGATCGTCAATGACGGTCGTCAATGGGGAGAAGCCGGCTGCATCTGGATCCGCCTCTCGGGTAATGGATAATGGACGCCGTCGGTTCAACACGATGCCGCGGTAAATGTCTCTTGTGGAAAGCCCGCGCGATGTTCACTGTCTTACTCGACACCACCGACCTCGCTAAAGCCGAGGAAGTCGTCAGCGCAAACTTCAGCCGGATCCGCATGGCCGTAGCTGAAGAGGGTGCTTCGGCCCATTGCCGGATAGAGCGTTCGACGGTCGGCTCGATGACCGTCGACGTCGCGGAATTCGACTACACGTTCAGTTACGCCATGGCTCCCCCCGAGCGGATCCTGCTCGCTCGCATCCATTCCGGCTGCATCGATGCGCGTATCGACCGTGGCGTCTCCGAAAGAATCGGCGCCGCGCAGGTCGGGGCGTTCGGCGCCGTCGCCGGGGATTCCCTGATCGGGATGTGCCACCGGGCCAAGCTGGACGTGTTCGCCGTGGACCGGGCCATGCTCAATCACGTCGCGGCCGATCTGCAGGATCCCGGGGAATCGGTGCGACTCACCGGCTCGGTGCCGGTGTCCCGCGCGGCCGGCGCGCGACTGGGCGCCGCGCTGGACCACGTGCGGGAAGCGGTGGCGGTGGATTCGGGTACAGGGCAGCACGCGCTCGTCGCCGGCACGGCGGAGCGTTATATCGCGGCGAGCATGCTCGCTGCCTTCCCGAACACCGCGGTGCTGGAACCCGTCGCCCGGGACCGGCGCGACAGCACCCCGGCGCTGCTGCGACGCGCGATAGCGTTCATCGAAGACAACATCGACGTGGACATCTCGCTACCCGACATCGCCGCCGCCGTCTACGTCACTCCGCGCGCGCTGCAATACATGTTCCGCAAGCATCGTGACTGCACCCCCATGGAGTACGGCCGACGCGTTCGTCTCCATCAGGCCCACCTCGACCTTGTTACCGGCGATCACGAGAGCATGACCGTGGGCGGCATCGCGCGGCGGTGGGGATTCGGACATCTGGGCCGTTTCGCCGTCTACTACCGAGAAAACTACGGCGAAAGCCCGCACGTCACCTTGCGCAGCGGCTAGGGTCCCTCGCTGTCGAGTGAGAACAGCTCGGGCGCAACCGGTTTGGTGCGGTAGGTGCGCGTGCCCGACGAAACGGTCAGCACAATCCGCGGTGTCGGTGCTGCCGTACCCGCCGCAGCGTCGACTCGCCCGGCGGGCGCGGCGAAACGATGCGCATGCTGCAATTCGGTAAGGAAGACGGCGCTGCCCTGCGGCGGGATTTCGTGGGGAACGTCTGCCCCGGCGATGGGTTTTTCGACCGGCACCAGAGACGTCCCGTCCGGATCGGACCGGATCGCCCAGCCGGCGACGTGAAATGGCGCCCGGCCGGCATTGACCACCTTCACCCCGATGATCAGCGGAACGTCCTCGAGTTGTGCTGCGATGGCGATCAACGACTCGCGGACCTCGGAGCTGGCGTCGTTGGTCACCAGGCCATCGGGTGTCAGCCGGCCGACGACCGGGGTGAGTTTGGGACGCGGCTGTTGCGATCGATGGCTGACCAGCTGCCAGCCGAGCGACGCGACGGCGAGCACGGTGGCGATCAGGCCAAGAACGAACCCGGCGACGCTCACCGCGAACCCCAGAAATCGACCATGAGCCAAACCTACTGGGTCGGCCCGGGGAAGAACGATAGCGGGCAAATCGTCACCGATGGTGTGCCGTCGGCGGTGCGCGGCGCGAACCCTGATGATGTTCCAAAAATCCGCTGAACAATTGCTAAGACCGTGTTTTGGCGCGGGATTGTGTCGTGACCCGGCCCTAGCCTCGTTGGGATGAGCACCAAGTACTACCTGCAGAAGGTACCCGTCGAATCCGTTGAACCCGGTTATTCACTGGCCATCCGCGAGCACGGCAAGTTCCGCCTCTTCCAGGTCGAATGTATTCAGACGTCGCAGCGTAGCGGGCAGCCGGTGATGATCACCCTGACCTCGCGAGCCGACGCGGGTCGACCGTGGGTTCTGGAGTACGAAGCCGGTACCCCGGTCGTCCGGCTGTTCGGCGTCTGCGAGGCCGCCGCGTCGTAACTACGCCGGCTTGGTTCCCGTGACGAACTGCAGCGCGCGCTGTGTCTGTTGCTCGACGTCGACCAGGCCGGCCGCGGTGAACAGGTCGACGAATGCGTCTCGGTCGAACATGGTGAGTCCGATCAGGCGGGCCGTGGTGTTGAGGGCAAGGTTGAGCGGTGGTGGCTGGCCGGCGTAGCTGGTGAGGATGGCGATGCGGCCCCCGGGCTGGAGTACCCGAATCATCTCGTGAGCGACTTTGAACGGCTCGGGTATCAGGTACAACGCACCGAAACAGCAAACTGCGTCGAAGGTTTCGTCGCCGAACGGCAACTCGCGGGCATCCCCGCGGACGTAGCAGGTCCGCGGTCCGCTGTTGTCCTGCACGGCCCGGGTCAGCATCGGCTCGGAGATGTCGAATCCGACCGCGAGGCTTCCGGTGGACAGTTGTTCGGCCAGCGGCCCGGTGAAATTGCCTGGCCCGCAAGCCACGTCGAGCAGTCTCTTGGCGCTGCGCAGGTGTAGCGCAGCCGCGGCGCGGCGCTCCTCGGCCACTTGGGTGACACCGCTGGCCAGGTAGAAAGAAGTCGGCCGCCACAGACCTTCGTAGACGGTTGCGACCAACGGGCTGTTCATGGCGCGTTGAGCAAACGTCGGGACCGGGGCGGCCGTCGCTTCGCCCAGCACATCGAGGTAGCCGTGCCGCAGCGTCGCGGGCTTGGTGAGCAGGCTGCGAGTCAGTTCGACTCGGTCCTGGTTGTCGATCATCTCGGGTCCATTTCGGGAGTCCAACTTCTTGGTGCCGACCTGTTGTCAGGCTAGTGCGCGCGAACGCCCGCTTCTTGCAGGGGCGCCCGGGAACGCCATAACCTGGGTCGGATCGGACCCAGTGGGTATGCGTGGACGGGATGGCCGAATTGGGCGGCGTGGGGGCCGAAGAACTCGCGGGTATGGACATCTTCGCCGGATGTCCGGTCGAGGACCTGCTACCGCTGGCATCCTGCCTGTCGCCGCTGCGTGCCCCGGCCGGGCAGACGCTGATGCGCCAAGGGGAGCAGGCCGTCTCGTTTCTGCTGATCAGCTCGGGCAGCGCCGAGGTGATGCATGTCGGGGACGACGAAACGGTGATCGTCGAACAGTTGGTGCCCGGCATGATCGTCGGGGAAATCGCGTTGCTGCGGGATATCCCGCGCACTGCCACCGTCACCACGGTGGAACCGCTGACCGGCTGGATCGGCGGCAAAGAAGCCCTGATGATGATGGTGCACATCCCCGGGACCATGGACCGGTTGCTACGCACGGTCCGCCAACGCCTGGCTGCCTTCATCACTCCGGTCCCGGTGCAGATGCGCGACGGCAGCCAGCTGATGCTGCGTCCCGTCCTGCCCGGCGACAGCGAACGCACCGTGCATGGACACGTCCATTTCTCCAGCGAGACGATCTACCGTCGCTTCATGTCGGCGCGGGTACCGAGTTCGGCGATGATGCATTACCTGGCCGAGGTGGACTACGTCGACCACTTCGTCTGGGTCATGGTCGACGGCAGCGACCCCGTCGCCGATGCACGCTTCGTGCGCGACGAGAACGATCCGACGGTCGCCGAGATTGCGTTCACCGTGGCCGACGCCTACCAGGGACGCGGCATCGGAACCTTCCTCGTCGGCGCGCTCTCCGTGGCCGCCCGCGTCGATGGTATCGAAAGATTCTCTGCGCGAATGCTTTCCGACAACCTGCCGATGCGCACCATCATGGACCGGCACGGCGCCATCTGGCAGCGCGAAGACGTCGGAGTCATCACCACCGTGATCGACGTGCCACACGAGCTGGGATTCGGCCGGGCGCTGGAGGAACAGATCAGGCAGGTCGCCCGGCAGGTGATCGAGGTGGTGAGTTGATCGGCGGTGTGGCCCGCTCGGCGTGATAGGAACGGACATGCGGCCGTTCTGGTTTGGCGGGTTGCCGACCCTGCTGCTGGCGGCCTGCGCCGCACCGACCCCGCCGGCGCCCTCGTATCCGGGTGCCGCGCCGTCTTCGCCGGGGCCGATCGCCGCGATCAATCCCGCCAACATTCGGCGGGTAGGGCGTGAGCTGCCGCCCGGCTACGAGGTGTCCAACATCGCCCGCGCCGCCTCACCGCGGGCCATCTGGGGTTTGGGCGGGGAACCGGCGGCCGACCCGCCGGAATGCATGGCCCTGGCCGACCCGGTGGGCGGCCGCGACCAGCCCGCGCAGGGGGTGTCCGGTTCCGGTTCGGGCGGAATCGTCGACGCGGTGGTCGTGGCCGCGCCGAATGCACTGGCCCCTGACGTCGTCGCTGCCTGTGCGCACTGGGACCTGACGGCCGGGCGCACCGTGGTGAGTGTGGGTCTGTCCGACGCGCCGCAGGTGGAGGGTGCGCAAACCCTGGGGATGGTCGCCGACATCCGGGCGGCCGTCGAGTCGGGCAGTGAAATCGATTCACGGGCATACACCTTCGTCGCCTACCTCGGCGGCTACTACGCGTTCACCACCCTCACCACCGACCCTGGATCGATCCTGCCGCCACTGCCGTCGCAGTTCGCCGCCGATCTACTGGTCAAAACGGTCTCGACGTTGCGCGGCTGAGCACCCGGGTTTGGGTAGATTGGCCACGATGTTCAAGGTGGTGCTCGCACTCGGTTCGGCGTGCCTGCTCGTCGGATGCTCCCCGGGACCTGATTCTTCGCAGCCCGCCAAGGGTGACATCGCCAAAATCGCCGACCTGAAGTCAAGCTTCGGGCCCGAGTTCAAGGTCACCGACATCACTCCCAGGGCCATCGACCCGCAGTTTTTCGCCGCCCGCAAGCTGCCCGACGGGCTCCTGTTCGACCCGGCGAGCTGCGCCAAGGCAGCGGTCGGGCCGGATATGCCGGAGGGACTGCAGGGCAACATGGCCGCCGTCTCCGCCGAAGGCAACGGCAACCGTTTCGTGGCGATCGCGGTCGAGACCTCCAAGGCGCTGCCGGTGCATGACCCCGGCAAGGAGTGCGCCAAAGTCGGATTCTCCGGTGCCCAGTTGCGCGGTGCCATCGAGGTGATCGACGCCCCGCACATCGACGGCGTGCACACCCAGGCCGTACACCGGGTGCTGCAGGCACTGGTGGACGGGGCGCCGCGCACCGGGGAGCTCTACGACTACGTCGCGCAATTCGGCGACTACCAGGTGATCGTGATCGCCAACCCACTGGTGGTTCCCGGGCAGCCGGTGGCCAAGGTCGACACGCAGCGGGCCCGCGACCTGCTGGTCAAGGCGGTTGCCGCGGTGCGGAGCTAACGTACGCCGCGAGGGCGGAACTGGATGCTCACCCGGGGACCGCCCGCCGTCGTGGTCTTCGGAACCGAATGCTCCCAGGTGCGTTGGCACGATCCACCCATCACCAGCAGATCGCCGTGCGCCAGCGGCAACCGCAGGGACGGGCCGCCGCCGCGCCGTCTCATGGCAAACGTGCGTGTGGCACCCAGGCTGACGATCGCGACCATGGTGTCCTCGGTGCTGCTGCGGCCGATGGTGTCACCGTGCCAGGCCACGCTGTCCGATCCGTCGCGATAGCAGCACAATCCGACGGTGGTGAAGGGCTCGCCCAACTCGCCGCCGTAGATGTCGTTGAGCCGCCGACGCAGCCGTGCCAGCGCTGGGTGCGGCGGATCTTCCACAGTGAGATCGTGAAAACTCACCAGCCGGGGAACGTCGACCACCCGGTCGTACATCTGCCGGCGTTCGGCCCGCCACGGCACCGTTTGCAGCAGCGCCTCGAGCAGGCTCAGGCCGTCTGTCGCCCCACCGCCCAACCAGTTTGCGCGGATGTCGATGAAGGCGCCGTCGCCGAGTTGTCTGCGTTCGTTGTGCTCGAATAGCGAGCCCTGAGCCGCGATCGCCACGGATCCGAGTCTATCGCACACCAGTTCGATGGATCAGCGTGTGACGCGCCCGACGCGGTGTGCGCGGCTACCGTTTGAGCTGTGGACGTCGAGCTGGGTGTGAACTCTGAAGTGGGCGCGCTACGGGTCGCCATCCTGCACCGCCCCGGCGCGGAGCTGCGCCGGCTCAATCCCGGCAACACCGACCAGTTGCTGTTCGACGGCCTGCCCTGGGTGTCGCGCGCCCAGGAAGAGCACGATCAGTTCGCCGAGCTGTTGCGCAGCCGCGGTGTCGAAGTGCTGCTGCTGTCGCAGCTGCTGACCGAGGCGATGCAGCACAGCGGAGCGGCGCGAATGCAGGGCGTGGCTGCCGCAGTCGATGCGGCGCGGCTCGGAACCACTCTGGCACAACACCTTTCGTCCTATCTGCGGCGTCTGGAACCGGGTTCCCTGGCTGAGCTGCTCACGGCCGGCATGACGTTCGACGAGTTGCCGTCCAGCACGCGCACCGAGGTGTCGCTGGTGCTGCGCATGCATCAGGGCGCCGATTTCGTGATCGAACCGCTGCCGAACCTGGTGTTCACCCGGGACTCGTCGATCTGGATCGGGCCCCGGGTGGTGATCCCGTCGCTGGCCCTGCGGGCGCGCAGGCGTGAGTCGTCGCTTACCGACATCATCTACGCCCACCACCCGCGGTTCACGGGTGTGCGGCGGGCTTACGAGTCGCGCACCGCGCCCGTGGAGGGCGGGGACGTGCTGTTGCTCGCCCCTGGTGTGTTAGCGGTGGGAGTGGGCGAGCGGACCACCCCCGCCGGGGCAGAGGCCTTGGCGCGCAGTCTTTTCGATGACGATCTGGCGCATACGGTGCTCGCTGTCCCGATCGCTCAGAAGAGGGCACAGATGCATCTGGACACCGTCTGCACGATGGTCGACGTCGACGCGGTGGTGATGTACGCCAACATCGTCGACACGCTCTCGGCATTCACCCTGCGGCGTACGGCGGACGGCGTGGCGATCACCGACGCCGAACCGTTCGCGGAGGCGGCGGCCGCCGCAATCGGCATCGAGAAGTTGCGGGTGATCGACACCGGCGGCGATCGTGCGGTCGCCGAACGCGAACAGTGGGATGACGGCAACAACACACTCGCGCTGGCGCCCGGCGTGGTCGTCGCCTATGAACGCAACGTCGCGACCAACACCCGGTTGCAGGAAGCCGGCATCGAGGTTCTGACCATCGCCGGCTCCGAGTTGGGCACCGGCCGCGGGGGGCCCCGGTGCATGTGCTGCCCGGCGTCGCGGGGCCCGGTCTAGCTTCGGGTTGGCGTCGAGATGGCCGCGAGGGTTGCGGTTTCAGGTCGTTTCACAGCCGCTACGGCAATGTCGACGGGCGCGGTCCGTCGGAGCGGGTTATCCACAGCGGCTACGGCAATCTGGCTGGGCATGGGCGGGCGACGGCTGCATCATTCCGCGCGTGGCGCAAGTCTTTCGCGGCAGCGAAGCGTTGGCGGGTGGTGCCCTGACCCGCGGCCAATTGCGATGGAATTACCGCAGGATCCACCATGACGTGTACCTGCCCAAGAACGCACCGAGGTCGTTGCGGGACAACGCCGAGGCGGCGTGGCTGTGGTCCGGCCGCCGGGGCATCATCACGGGACGTGCCGCCGCGGCCCTGCACGGTGCCAGGTGGATCGATGACTTCACCGCGGTGGAGTTGTTGGGCCCGCTGCATCACCCACCGCCCGGGGTGATCATTCGCCGGGATCGAATCAGCGCCGACGAAGTCACAGGGCTGTCCGGCCTACCCGTGACGACCCCGGTACGAACGGCTTTCGATATGGGCCGGCATCAGCCCCGCAACGTGGCGGTCACTCATCTCGACGCGCTGGCCGCCGCAACCCGGCTGGCCGAGGCCGACGTGCAACCACTGCTGACCCGGTACAAGGGAGCCAGGGGTATCCGCTTGTGCCGAAATGCGTTGTTTCTGATGGATGGTGGCGCGCAGTCCCCGCGGGAAACCTGGCTGAGGTTGTTGCTCATCGACGGCGGTTTACCCCGACCCGTCACCCAGATTGAAGTTCGGGACGCGGCAGGTTATCGGGCCTGCCTGGATCTGGGATGGGAAGGGCCGATGGTCGCGGTCGAGTACGACGGCGATCAGCACCGCACCGACCGCCCGCAATACGTCAAAGACATCAGGCGGTGGGAGATGCTCGAAGATCTCGGCTGGCGGGTCATCAGGGTGGTCAAGGAAGACCGGCGCGATCGCATCCTGACGCGGGTACGTAACGCGCTCGCAGCCCGCGGATTCCCATCGTGAACTCAGCGAAGTTGCCGTCGTGGTTGTGGTCGGCGGCCCAACAGCGACCGCTACGGCAAGCTCGGCGCCAGAAAGAGCTAGCGCCAGCTGGGCAACCAGATCTCCATGTCCCAGGTCTGCTGAGAAATGGGCAGACCGGTCAGCACCGGGAACAGCCAGGCGAAGTTCGTCACCACCAGCGACACATAGCAGCAGACGAAAATGAGCCCCAACGTGCGCCGCTCCTTGTTCTGGCGCCGTTGGTGCAGGATGTCGCCGAGGATGAGGGCGATCGCCATCACCAGGAACGGCCCCATGGTCGCTGCATAGAAGAAGTACATCTGCCGGTCGATCTCGGCGAACCAGGGCAGCCATCCGGCGCAATAACCGACCCAGACGGCCGCATAGCGCCAATCACGGCGCACCACCATGCGCCAGGAGGTGTAGAGCAGCACCGGAACCGCCAGCCACCACAGTGCCGGGGTGCCGACCAGCATCACGGCCTTGACGCAGGACTGCGCCCCACAACCGGGAACGTTGTTCTGGTCGATGGCATACAACACCGGCCGCAACGACATCGGCCAGCTCCACGGCTTGGATTCCCAGGGGTGGTAGTTGCCTGCCGAGTTGGTCAAAGTCGCGTGGAAATGGAACGCCTTCGCGGTGTAGTACCACAGCGACCGAACGGCGTCGGGCAGCGGCACCACGCTGTCGGGTCCGATCGTCTGGCCTACCTGATGGCGGTCGATCGCCGTTTCGGAGGCAAACCAGCCCGCATAGCTGGCCAGATACACCCCGAAGGGAATGAGCACCAGGGCGTACGCCGACGGGACGAGGTCGCGCCGCAGGGTCCCCAGCCACGGCCGCGGTACCTGGTACTGGCGGCGGGCGGCCACGTCGAAAGCCAGCGACATGACGCCGAAGAACGCCATGAAGTACAGGCCGGACCACTTGGTCCCGAACGCCAGGCCCAGCAGCACTCCGGCGCCGAAGCGCCACCACCGCACACCCAGCCGCGGGCCCCAGACCGTCTCGGCGCCGCGCCCCGCCAGGAAGGCGTTGTGCATCCGCGCGCGGACCTGGTCCCGGTCGACGATCAGCGCGCCGAACGCCGCTACGACGAAGAACGTCAGAAACCCGTCCAGCAACGCGGTTCGCGCGGTCACGAAGCTGACGCCGTCGCAGATCAGCAATAGCCCGGCGATGCCGCCCACCAGACTCGAACGGCTGATTCGCCGCACGATCCGGGTGACCAGCACCACCAGCACCACACCCAACAGCGCGCCGCTGAACCGCCAGCCCCAGCCGGTGTAGCCGAACAGCGCCTCGCCGATCGCGATCAGCTGCTTGCCGACGGGTGGGTGTACCACCAAGCCGAAGCCCGGATTGTCTTCCACCCAGTGGTTGTGCAGGGTCTGCCACGCCTGCGGGGCGTAGTGCTTCTCGTCGAAGATCGGTGTGCCCGAATCGGTTGGTGAGCCCAGGTTCAGAAACCGGGTGAGTATGGCGAGCAGGGCTATGACGCCGGTGACGGTCCAGCCCCGCAGCCGGTCCACCGGGCCGAAGTCGGCGACGGGCGCCAGCGGCCCAGGGCTGACGACGGGTGTCTCGGGACGTGCGGCGCGCTCCTGGTGGCCCTCGTCAAGGCCGGCCTCGCTGACGGAGGATTCTTGGGGCGGGGCGGTCATCACGTCGATCGTAGGCTGTCCGTCATGACCACTGGGCGCCTGTTGCTGGGTGCGACCCCGTTGGGGCAACCGTCCGATGCCTCGCCACGCCTGATCGAAGCGCTAGCCGAAGCCGATGTGGTGGCCGCGGAGGACACGCGCCGGGTGCGCAACTTGGCCAAGGCGCTCGACGTCGCCATCGGCGGACGGGTGCTCAGCCTGTTCGACCGGGTCGAGAGCACGCGGGTGGGCACGCTCGTCGAGGCGATCGGCTCGGGCGCCACCGTGCTGGTGGTCAGCGATGCCGGCATGCCGATCATCAGCGATCCGGGCTACCGCCTGGTTACGGCTTGCATCGCGGCCGGCCTGCCGGTGCAGTGCCTGCCGGGGCCATCGGCGGTGACGACCGCGCTGGTGGTCTCCGGTCTGCCCGCGGAGAAGTTCTGCTTCGAAGGCTTCGCCCCCCGCAAAGGCTCAGCGCGCCGGACTTGGCTGGCCTCCCTGGCCGAAGAGCGGCGGACCTGCGTGTTCTTCGAATCCCCGCGCCGGTTGTCCGCCTGCCTGCGCGACGCGGTCGAGCAGCTCGGCGGTGGTCGGCAGGCTGCGATCTGCCGGGAACTGACCAAAGTTCACGAGGAAGTGGTGCGCGGGTCGCTGGACGAGCTGGCGGCCTGGGCGGCCGGTGGCGTGCTCGGCGAGGTCACCGTGGTGCTGGCCGGTGCCACGCCGCGCGCCGACCTCTCGACGCTGGTCAACGACCTGGTCGCCGAGGTGGAGAACCTGGTCGCCGGTGGCATCCGCATCAAGGATGCGTGTAGCCACGTAGCCGCCGGATACCCGGATGTGCGGGCGCGGCAGCTCTACGAAGCCGTCCTCATCTCGCGGCGGGAAGCCGACGAGTCGGCCGAAGAGTAGCCGGGGCCCGATTCAGGACCTCAGATGCAGGGCCCGCCCGGTATCGGGCACAGCGGCGGGTGCGGTATGCCCGGCAAGGCGGGCAGCGGTGGCGGGGGAGGGAGGGCCGGCAGGCCCGGCAAACCCGGCAAACCCACCGGCAGGGCCGGCAATCCGGCGGGAATGCCGGCCGCGGCGGCCATCGCCGGCAGTGCGGCGAGCACCGTGGCCGGGTCGATGCCGGGCAGGGCCGGTGCACCGCCGAGGAGTGACGGCAACACCGCCGCCAGCATCGCGGGATCGACGCCCGGGATACCGCCGGTCAAGGCCGGCAGCGCGGCCGCCAGCATCGCCGGGTCCAGGCCCGGTATCGGCGGCAGACCCGGAATTCCGGCGGCCAGTGCCGGCAGCGCGGAAACCAGCGCCGCGGGGTTCACCCCCGGCAGGCTCGGCAGCCCCGGGATACCGCCGGCGGCAGCCAGCGCGAGCAGGTCCGTCGGGGACACGCCCGGCAGCCCGGGCAGTCCCGCGGAGGCCAGCGCCATCAGGCTCGCCGGCGAGATGTCCGGCAGCCCCGGCAGGCTCAGACCGGGCAGGCCACCGGCCGCGGCCAACCCGATCAGACCCGCCGGCGACAGACCCGGCAGGCCGGGGATGTTCAGGCCCGGCAGACCTGGCAGGCTCAGCGCCGGCAGAGCCGCTGCCGGCAGCGCCGCAGCGGCCGACGGCAACAGCATCGAGCCGATCGAGTTGAGCCCTGATTGTGCCGCGGGCAGGATGCCCGAGGAATTCAGAGCGTTGTAGGCCAACACCACGTAGGTCACGGCCAGTGCGCTCGTGGAAACGACACTGGCGACGGTGTTTCCGACGCCCAGGACGCCGTTGACCACGGCTGACGCGGCGTTCACCCCGTACGGCACGCTGGCCAGGCCGGCCACGCCGCCGGCTACGCCATACAGGTCCGGTATGCCGGGGATGCCGACCCCGGGCACGCCGCCGATGCCCGGAAGCGCCGCCGCATTCGGATCGAAGCCCGGGGGCAGCGCATTGGGCGGCGGGCTGACACTGTTGATTCCGCCCGGCGACAGCGGGGATCCGGCCGGTGACGGATTGGGCGGCACGTACGCCGCGGGCTCGGCCGGTCGCGGCGCCACCGCCGGTGAGACTGGCTCCGGCGGCTCAATGGCCGACGGGATGCCCGTGGGCGCCGCCGCGGATGGCTTCCCCGTCTCCGGCATCAGGACCGAAGCCAGTTTGTCGCACTGCTGACCTGCGCTGCAGGTGCCGCCGGGCGACGTCCTGCTCTGGTTGGAAACCGTCAAGGGCGCCACCGCCAGCGCACCACCCAACACGGCGGCAGCCGCAGCGCCAACGATGGCAACTCTCATGACAGTCCCTTCCGCACCCGCTCGCGTCTGACATGCAGAGATCACACGTCGATGGCAGCAGCTTATGCTCACCGAACGATTCATGTGGCCGTTCGGAAAAATCGACACCCGTCAGTTCGGGCGTTGTAAATTTGCTGAGCTAACTCACCCGGCTGGTGGTGAGCGAAGTCGGCAGACCCACCACCGGAGCCGCCTTGTGCAGGCACTCGGCCCATTCGGCGTCCGGATCCGAATCGGCGGTGATGCCGCCGCCCACCCCGAGCACGGCGCTGCCGAGTGCGTCGAATTCGACGGTGCGGATAGCGACATTGAGTTCGCACCCTGCCACCGGCGACGCCATTCCCACTGTGCCACAGTATATTCCCCGGCGACTGCGTTCCCATTGCGAAATAAGTTGCCGGGCGCGGATTTTGGGAGTCCCGGTGACAGAAGCCGGCGGGAACGTGGCATCCAGCAGCTGCGACATCGGCAGTTCCGCCGGCACTTGGGCCGAAACGGTCGACACCAGATGCCAGACCCCGGGCGCGCGCCGGACCACCAACAGCTCCGGCACCCGCACGGTGCCGGTAACAGCAACTCGCCCAAGGTCATTGCGAACCAGATCGACGATCATGATGTTCTCGGCCACTTCTTTGGGTGATGCCCGCAGTGCGGACGGCCAGGCGTCCAGCGGCAGCGTGCCCTTGATCGGGCTGGATGTCACCACGTCACCACGGCGGCGCAGAAAGAGTTCGGGAGACAGCGACGCCACCGCGCCCCAGGGTCCCGCGACGTACGCCGCCCGGGCCGGGGCAGTCCGGGCGACGCCTTCGGTGAAGAAATCCAACGAGGATCCACGCACCGTCCCGGTGAAACGGGTGCAGACACACGCCTGGTAGACCTCACCGGCGGCGATCGCCTCCAGACAGGCCAGCACACCCGCGCGGTGTGCTGGACGATCTCCGCTCACCCAATCGATCTGGCACATTGGTGCCGTTCTGGGGGTTACTGCCAACGCATCGGCCAGCCAGTCGGGCGGGCGTTCGCCGGAAAGGCTCTCGAACCACCACACGCCGTCCCGATCACGGCGCAGCACGCAATCCGTCCAGCCGCCGGCGGCCTCGGGAATCCGGTGGGGCAGGCCGTCGGCGCCGGCATCGGGGTAGGCCAGAAAGCCGATCCAGCCGCCGCCTATGGGGCCGACCTCGGCAGTTGTCACCGAGGCCGCGCCGACCGGCGACGCGGAGAACACGTCGCCGGTGGCGACCCGCTGCGCCGACACGCTCGGCGCGATCACGGCCAGCGCACCGAACCACTCGCCGGTGAGTGCGGCCGGCGGAGGCAGACCGAGCCGATCGGTGGCGCGGCCGACCGCGCGCAGCACCTGCGGCGCGCCGCCCAGATCGCCGAGCCGGTCGATTCGCACCGCCCTAGCTTGACAGAACGGTGAATCCTCGCACGCCAGGGCCGAGGTCAGCCCCGACTGATCTGCCGGGTGCCGGCCAGCGCGGCCAACTTATCGGGGTTGCGCATCGCGTAGAAGTTCGTGATCTTGTCGTCGACGACGTCGACGATGATCACCCCTTCGAGCTGGTCGCCCTGGTAGATCAACACCGCCGGCGCACTGTTGCAGGTCACCATTTCCACCCGCATCTTGGCCCAATGCTTGTGCATCAGCCCGGCGATGGCCTTGGCCACGCGCTGCGCACCGACGATCGGCTTGCGGGCCGCGGTGGCCTTGCCGCCGCTGTCGGCCGTCCACACGGCGTCCGGAGCCAGCATCGACAGCAGTGCCTGCACGTCGCCGCCGGCCGCGGTGATCAGGAATTGCCGGGTGACCTGGGCGTTGCGTTCGTGATCCACACCGTCGAACCTCTTGCGCCGGGCGTGGACGTGGTTTCGTGCACGGTGAGCGACCTGCCGGACCGTCGGGGCCGGCTTGCCCACCGCCTCGGCGATCTCGTGGTAGTCGAACCCGAACACCTCGCGCAGCACGAACACCGCCCGTTCCTCGGGGCTGAGGGTCTCCAGCAACACCAACATGGCCATCGAAACCGACTCCGCCAGCACCACGTCAGCCGATGCGTCCTGGTCATGCAGCAGCAGCGGCTCGGGTAGCCAGGGCCCCACGTACTCCTCGCGGCGGCGCGCCTGTGCCCGCAGGGCGTTGAGCGCCTGGCGGGTCACCAATTGAGCGAGGTAGGACTTGGTGTCGCGTACGGTCGTCAGATCCACGTCGGCCCAGCGCAGGTAGCTGTCCTGCAGCACGTCGTCGGCTTCGGTCGCCGAGCCCAGGATTTCGTAGGCGATGGTGAACAGCAGCGGGCGCAGCAGGGTGAAGCGTTCCGCGTGCCCGCTACTGTCCGATGCGCTGGTCACCGCAGCGCGGCCTGCTGGTCGGCGGGCAGCTGCGCCGGCCGGTTGCCGCCCTTGAGCCAGCGGTACCAGCCGGGCCTCGCGGCTTCCTTGCGCAGGCCCCACAGCGTGCCCTTGCAGACCAGCTCCTTGATCGACGCCGCCGTGCGGCCACCGAGGTACAGGTTCACCGGCGTGTCGTCGGTGCGGGCCAATTGGATGGTGCCGTAGCTGCGGCCGACGCTGATGCACTGTCCGGTGAACGCCTGGTTCAGCAGCGCCGGAGCGGTTCCGGCGATGCGGGACAACACCGTGTTGGCGGCCTGGGCGGCCAGCGGGATGGCCGCCTGGCAGCTCATCCGCAACGGCTGGTTGGAGGGCGCCGCGGCGTCCCCGGCGGCGACGATGCGGTCGTCGCTGATGCTGGTCAGCGTTTCGTCGGTGAGCAGCCGGCCCAGTGAGTCGGTGCGCAGCCCGCTGCGGGCGGCCAGCTCCGGAACGCCGAATCCCGCCGTCCACACCGTGATGGCGCTGGGCAGCACGGTGTCGTCAGCGAGCAATACCGAATCCCAGCGAACCTCGGCGACGCTTGCGGATTCGAGGACTTGCACGCCGAGCTTGCGTAGCTGCTTGGCCACCGAACGCCGACCCGGGCCGCTGAGCGAGGGTCCCAGGATGCCGCCGCAGACCAGTGTCACCGCGCGGCCCTGCTCACCGAGTTCACCGGCGGCTTCGATGCCGGTCAAGCCGCCACCGACGACGGTTACGGCGGCTGCGGGGTCCAGATCGGCCAGTGCGTAGCGGAGCTTCTGCGCACCTTCCAGTTCCGCGAGCACGTGCGCGTACTCGACCGCACCGGGCACCGCGACGGGCGTGGCGCCGGTGCTGCCGATGGCATAGATCAGGTAGTCGTAGTCCAGCGCGGCGCCCGAGGCCAGCAGCACCCGCCGCGCCGCGGCGTCGATGTGGTCGGCGCTGTCGACTACCAGCTCGATGCCGTTGCCCAGCAGCGTTCCGTAGTCGGCGGTGGCGGTGCCGGTGCCGGCGGCCAGCTGGTGCAGCCGGATCCGCTCGACGAAGTGCGGGCGCGGGTTGACCATGGTGATGTCCACATCGGCACGCAGGCGGAGATGGTTGGCCGCCATCGTCCCGGCGTACCCGCCGCCCAGCACGACGACGTGCACCCTTCGGCCGGCGGACGGCCGGGACATCTTCGGTTGCTCAGACATCGTTGTCTCCTTTTCGGTGTGCGATTACACCCTCCAGACACCGGCGGCGGGCCGGCTGTGACAGCGGGAGCCGTGATTGTGAGCTGTCTCACCTTCAGGTGGCCGGGCTGCCCGTCGGCTCGAAGACGAAGTTGTTGACGTAGACGCCGCGCGGCGCCCAGTCCTCCGCGGCACCGCCGATGTTGGCGGGATTCTGGTGCCTGGCGGGGTCGAATTCCTCAATGGGCCGGCGCCGGCCGTCGACGGTGAAGTAACCGCGGAAGCCCAGTTCACCGAGCAGCGCGGTGATGTCGGCAACCGCGTTGGCGTGGTGGCGCTCCTCGGCCTCCACCACGATGGTCGGCCGGTTGCGCCGCAGGGTGTTGACGGCGCCGCGCAGGACGGCCAGCTCGTGGCCCTCGACGTCGATCTTGACCAGGCCGACGTTGTCCAACCGCAGCTCGTCCAGACGCTTCATCGGCACATCGATTGTTGCCACCCGGCCGCCGACCGCCGTGTCCAGGACATTGTCGTCGTCGATGGTGCTGCGCCCGGGGTCGGTCGCAACCACCCGCATCGCGGTCACTCCGGTCTCGTCGGAAAGCGCGACCGCCTCGATCCGCACCGCGGCCCGGGCGGCGGTGAACATCGATGCGAGGTCGCGGGCCTGGGCCGGGCGGGGTTCGAATGCGATCACCGATCTGGATACCGGCAGCATTGCGATAGCGAACTCGCCCACGTCGGCGCCGATGTCCAGCGACACCCGATCGGGGTCGCACAACGAGGCCACCAGCGCCACATCCGGACGGGATTCCCCCAGACGTCGCAGGATATGGAACTTGCGCTTCCAGAACATGTGCGGCGCGACGGTTTTGGCCGCCGGCGCGAGCAACCGTTTGGCTGACCGTGCGACAGACATCTCCCCGACCCTAGCCGAAAACGGCCGCCCGGCCGGAGGCGACCGCGCAGGTCAGGTGGTTTTGAGCGCGGAACGAAAAGGGGCCCGCATGCTAGTCTCAGGTAACCGGAAATCCATCCGTGACCTGCGCCGGTCCGGGCTGTCGGCCACTTCGATGTCCATCGTCGGGCATTCGAGAACGGCGGTCGCGAATAACGATCGCCGACCGGGTTGGTCATCCATAATTGACGCAGTCGTTGAACACGTGCACAACATCGGAGGACCCGTTGCCACGCAGCTTGGACCTCGTCGTGACCTCCGTGGCCACCCAGCTCATGGAGGCGACCGCGTCCACCGCTACGCAGGTGAGCGAACGGGTCCTCGCTCAGCTCGTCGAGCAGTTCGACGTGGACGCCAGTTTCCTGCGTCACCACGACCATGACATCCGCGCCTCGGTCCTGGTGGCCGAGTGGCCTCCCCGCGCCAACGTTCCGGACCCGGACCCGCACGGCGTCGTGCACTTCACCAGTGCCGACCCGGTGCTCGCCCAATGCGAGCACGGGCGGAAGCCGGTCGTGATCCGGCCCGACCAGAGCAATCGATCGTTGCGGTGGGTGGGTGGCGCCAAACAGGCCGCATCGCCGTCCGTGGCGGCCGCGCCGTTGGTGTCCGGCGACATGACGACCGGAGTGCTCGGCTTCGTCAAGTTCGGCGCCCGCAAATGGAAACAAGAAGAGATCAACACCCTCGAGGCGGTCGCGGCGCTGTTCGCCCAGCTGCAGGCCAGGATCGCCGCCGAGGAGAAACTTCGCTACCTGGCCGAGCACGACGACCTGACCGGCCTGTACAACCGGCGGGCGCTGGTAGCGCACCTGTCCGACCGGCTGGCCGCGGGAAATCCCGGGCCGATTGCGGTCCTGTACTTGGACCTCGACCGGCTCAAGTCCATCAACGACTACCTCGGCCACACCGCGGGGGACTGGTTCATCCGCGTCTTCGCGCAACGGCTGCGGGTGTGCGCCGGTAGCCAGAGCATGATCGCCCGCCTCGGGGGCGACGAGTTCGTCGTCATCCCGGACCAGACGATGTCGAGCGCCGCCGCCGAATCGTTCGCCCGGCGTTTGGGCACGATGTTGCGTGAGCGCCTGGCCATCGGCGGGCACCAGATCACCCGCACGGTGAGCATTGGGCTGGCCGTTGGTATGCCCGGTCGGGACAACAGCACCGACCTGCTGCGGCGGGCCGACGAAGCGGTGCTGACGGCCAAGCGTGCTGGAGGCAACCAGGTGGCCCTGTCCACCGACGACATGTCCCTCAAGAGCGCATTCCGCAACGACATCGAGCTGCATCTGCAGGGCGATATCGACAGCGAAGCGCTGCTGCTGCACTATCTGCCCGAGGTCGACTTGTGGACCGGGGCGATCGTGGCGGCTGAGGCACTGGTCCGGTGGCGGCACCCGATCTGGGGTCTGCTGCTGCCGGATTCGTTCATCGGGGTGGCCGAATCGACCAACCTCGCGGGTGAACTCGGCCGCTGGGTGATGCGCAGCGCCTGCGCGGAATTCAGCCGCTGGCGGGCCAACGGCGTGGGGCAGAGCGCGATCCTGCGCATCAACGTCTCACCGGTTCAGCTGATCACCCGCGGCTTCGTCCGTACCGTCGCCGACACCATCGAGGAGTTCGGCATCGACGGCGGCTCGGTCTGCCTCGAGATCACCGAGCGCGCCGTGGTGCACGACATCGAGGCCACCCGCAAGACTCTGCACGAACTCAAAGAGGTCGGGGTACAGATCGCCATCGACGACTTCGGCACCGGATACGCCGTGCTGTCGCACCTGAAGTCGCTGCCGGTGGACATGCTCAAGATCGACACCGGGTTCGTTCGCGACCTGGGCACCAACGCCGGTGACCTCGCCATCGTTCGGGCCATCATCGGCCTGGCCGAGGCGTTCGGGCTGCAACTCGTCGCCGAGGGTGTTGAAACTCCAGCTGCCGCACTGACACTGATGCAGCATGGTTGTCACCGGGCGCAGGGATTCCTGCTGTCCCGCCCCGTTCCGGGCAACGCCATGGAGGCGTTGCTGGCCGCTCGCTGGATGCCGATGCCGTTCCTCGCCGACCGTGAGGCGTTGACGCTCGGCGCGATCTAGCTCACGCAACAGAATGGTTCGAAAGATTAGGAAAATCACGCTTGTCGCCGTCGTGTGCGTAGCGGCGCTGGCCGCCGGCGCGGCCCTGGTCATCGGTGCCTGCAGCCGCAACCACACCGACCCCGGTCCGCTGGCCGCGATGGTCAGCCCGGCCATCCCGCCGGCCGCCCAGGAGATTTCCAACCCGCTGCGCGGACAGTACGAAGACCTGATGGAGCCGCTCTTCCCGCAGGGTGAGCCTGCCCAGCAACGCTATCCGGCCTGGCCCGCGTCGTATGACGCGAGCCTGCGGGTGACCTGGCGCCAATTGCAGCCCGCCGATCCCGCCATGCTTCCGGCGGACGCGCCCGATGACCGCAAGTTCGACTTCAGCGTCATCGACGACGCGCTGAACAAGCTGGCCGAGCGCCGGATGCGGCTGACGCTGCGGGTGCAGTCCTACAACTCGTGCTGCAACGCCACCTACCCGAACAACACCAACATCGAGATTCCCGACTGGGAACGGGCCAAGCCCGGCGTCAGCACCACCTATCCCGCTGCGGGCAACGCGCCGGAGCAGGTGGTGCCGAATTTCAACGACCCCACCTATCTCAACGACTTCGGGCAGCTGCTGGCCGCGCTGGGGCGCCGCTACGACAACGACGAGCGGCTCAGCGTCTTCGAGTTCTCCGGCTACGGCGACTTCAGCGAAAATCACGTCGCCTACCTGCGGGACTCGCTCAACGCGCCGGGACCCGGGCCCGAGGAAAGCGAACGAGCGCTGGGCTACTACAGCCAGTACCGGGACCAGAACATCACCAAGGCGGCGATCCAGCAGTTGGTCGCGGCCAACGTCAACGCCTTTCCGCACACGCAACTGGTGGCCACACCGAACAACCCCGAGATCATGCGCGAGTTGCTCGCTGACGACGTCACCAGGAAGCTGGCCGCACCGGTCGGCATTCGTTCGGACTGCCTGGGTGTCTATGCCCCACTGCCGGTCTGGGCCGAGTCCGGGCACTACGTGCAGACTTCCGACCCGGTGGTGGGCGCACTGAAAGATCGCCTGGGCAAGGCGCCGGTGATCACCGAGTGGTGCCAGCTGCCCAATGGAACCACGCCTCAGTCCTATTACGACAAGGGCTTGCACGACGTGATCCGGTACCACGTCTCGATGACGTCGAGCGTCAACTTCCCGGACCAGGACGCGACGTCGCCGATGGATCCCAAGCTGTACGTGCTGTGGGCGCAGGCCAACGCCGTCGCCGGCTACCGGTACTCGGTGGATGCCCGGGCGGGTTCGCAGTCGCTGCAGGACCAGGTCGCGTCCATCTCCGTCAACTGGACCAACTACGGGGCGGCCGCTGCCACCGAGAAGTGGGTGGCGAGCTACCGGCTGGTCGACTTCGCCGGGCAGACGGTGCGGACCCTGCCCGCCACCGTCGACCTGAGGGGTCTGGTCCCCGACTCGTCCGGGGACCGCAGCATCAACCAACCGCCGCCGGCGTCGGGCACCGAGACCGTCCACATCGAGCTCAAGGGCCTGGCGCCCGGCCACTACACGCTGCGCGCCGCGGTCGAATGGCAACAGCACAAGCCGAACGGCTCGCATCCGGTCAACTACCCGCCCATGCAACTGGCCCGCGACGGTCGCGATGACGCCGGGTTCTATCCGATCGCCACACTCGATGTGCCTCGCGAAGTGCTGGCGCCGACCGGTAGGACGTGACGCCGCACAGCAAGCTCATACCACTAGATTGCTGTCAGTTTGTTTACCGTACCAAAAGTAGGTAAATTACTGTTTGGGGGGACGTCGTTTGGTCCTCTTTTGGTGACGCTGCACGGTTAGAAAAACGCCTACCGGCGCCTAGAGAGGCATTGATGGATTTCCGAACGTTCGTCCGGACCCTCCTGCTGCACTGGAAGCTGTTCGTGGGCGCGGTCCTGGCCTGCCTGGCCGGCGCGGCCGCCATTACGGCTTTTCAGACCAGGAGCTACGAATCGTCGGCGACGGTGCTGATCTCGTTCTCCGGTGAGACCGACCTCATGCAGGTCTATCAGGGCACCCAGGCCGCCCAGGAGCGGCTCTCGTCGTACGCCGCGATAGCCGGCGGTCACGCCGTGGCCGACCGCGCAGTCAACCGGTTCCATCTTCCGGTCAGCGCCGATGCGCTGGCCAACCAGACCAAGGTGACCTTCGCTCCGAAGACCACCCTGTTCACCGTCACGGTCACCGACACCGATCCGCAGCGAGCGGCGACCCTGGCCAAGGCAGTCGCCGACGAGTTCACCATCATGGTCGGCTCACTCGGCGCCGGCCCGAAGGCGCCGGGCACGCCCGCGACGGCGACGACGACCGTCACGCCCACGCCGGCGGCGCCGGCCACGGACGGGGAGCCACCCACCACCCAACCCAGCGAGACGCCGGTTGCATCGGCGACGCCGTTGGATCCCGCCCAGACCGCGTCATCGAACCCTGCGGGCACTCCGCTGCCCGTGGCAAGGGCGACAGTCGTCGAGCAGCCTGGGGTGCCCGACAAGCCGGTCAAGCCGGTACCGGTGCGCAACATGGCGATGGGCCTGGTGGCCGGGTTGCTGCTGGGCACCGGCGTGGCACTGACCCGCGAGGCCGCCGACCGTACGGTGCGCGACCGTGCGAAGCTGGAAACCCTTTCGGGGCTGCCCACATTGGCCGAGTTGCCCGGACACCGGGGCAGCGCCCCGCGCTTCGGCACCGACATCTCGTTCGACGACGCGGTGCGGGGCCTGCGTGCCCGCTTACTCCGGGCGATGGGCCCCGGAGCCAGCCGCGTGCTGCTGACGGCGCCCTTCGGTGGCGAGGGCACGACGACGACGGCCGTCAACCTGTCCCGGGCCTTCGCCGAACTCGGCGAGGACGTGCTGCTGATCGAGGGCGACACCCGCCGACCGGTGATCGCCGGATTGCTGAAAGTCGAATCGGGCGAGGGTTTGTCGAACGCGCTGTCCAACCCTGAGATCGCGACCGAAGCGACCAAACCCACCTCGATACCCAAGCTGTTCGTCCTGGCGGCCCGCTCGGTCCGCCGGGAGACTTTGCCGACCAGCGCCTATGTACCAGAAGTTCTGGACAAGGTATTGGCTGACGTGGCAAAGACTTTCGAGAGGACAGTGGTCGACGGTCCGCCGGTGCTGGCGACGGCGGACTCCGGCCTGCTCGGCGGCGCGGTGGACGCGACGGTGCTGGTGCTGCGGGCCGGACGCACCACGGAGGACGAACTCGCCGATGCGCTGGCGGCATTGCGCGCGGCCGGCGCCAATGTGGTGGGGACCGTGTTGACCGACGCCCGGATTGCCCGGCACACCAGGGCTTCCACCAAGACGTACCGCGCCAAGGTCGGTGGACCGGCGTGATTCGTTACCTGCGGAGTCGCCATCGTCTGGCGATGGCCGCGGTCATGTTGGCGCTCTTCATGTTCGGGTGTTTCGGATACGGCGCGTTGTCCGTGCGCAACACGACGCAGGGCATCCTGCTGGTGGGTCTGACCTTTTTCCTGATCGTGTATTGGGCCAAGCCGGAACTGATGATCGGGCTGGCGATCTTTCTGGGATGTGCCGCCCTGCCGCAGGGATTGCACGTGGGCAAGGTGATCGGCCCGGTGTCGATCTACGCCTCGCACGTGGTCTTGGTGCTGGCCATCTGCTTCGTGCTGCCCCTGGTGCGGCTGCGCATGTCTGACTACCTGCTCCCGGGCATGTTTGGGCTGTTCGTGATTTACTCTGCCGCGGTGGGCTTTTCGATGGGCCACAACACCGCCATCGTGGTGCGTGAAACGACGTTCCTGCTGGAGATGCTCGCCGGCTTCGTGCTGGCGCTGGTGGTGGTCTACGGCGACTACATCATGTTGTCGATGCACGCGATCGCGTTCACGCTGTGGTTCTCGGCCGGGATGGCTGTCCTGGGTTCCTCCGGCGGCATCCGGCTGGCCGGCCGCACCGAGAGCCTGCAGATGGATACCGGTGACGACGCCAACCGGATCATCACCTCCGCCCTGATACCGGCCATCGCAGTGTTGAGCGCACTGGTGGCCGCACAGATCCTCGGCCGCGTGAAACCGGCCACCTACCTGCTGCTGGGTCCGCCGGCATTGGTGGTTGCGGTGCTCGCCTTCACCCGCAACACCATCATCTCGGTCGGGGTCGCTGCCATCGTCGCGTTCTTTGCAGGGATGGGCTGGTCGTCGGTGCGCCGGGCGGCGAGGCTGGCGATCACGGCCGCGGGGATTCTGGCGGTGACGGTTCCCGGCGCGCTTTTTCTGCTCGGCGATTCGTCGGCCGGGGTGTGGTTGGCCCACCAGATCACCGGCTTCAGCCACCGGGTGCTCGGCAGGTCGGCCGGTACCGCGCTCACCGAGGACCCCTCGACGCTGGCCAGATTCGCCGAAGACCGGCATCTCAACGAGGCGATCGCGGAAGCACCTATGTTCGGCCACGGGTTGGGTTACGCCTACCAACTGCCGTTCGGTGGCGACGATCCCAACGAGTTCACCCAGTCGCTGGGCACCACCTACGCCCACAACTTCTACCTGTGGTGGCTGGCCAAGTCCGGCGCGATCGGCATGGCCGCTTTTGCGGTGTTCGCGCTGACCCCGCTGGTGCGGGCGCTGCGCAGCGCGTCGGTTCCGGCCAAGATCAGCGCGGCGGTCAGCACCGGTCTGCTGGTGATGTGCATCATCGACCCGTTACCGGAGGAACCGACCAACGCGATGACACTCGGCATCACGCTGGGGTCCGCGATGGCGTTCGCAACCCTGGGGCGCCGCGGCGGCGGCGAGGTTGCCGACGACAAAGAACCGGCGCTGGCCGGGGTGGCCCGGTGACGCGGGTGTTGGTGGTCGGCCCCGCGCCCGCCCAGGCGGCCAGCCGTGGCGGCATGGCGACCGTGATCGCCCTGATGGCCGCGCACCCCGATGCCTGCGTCATCACGGTGCCGACGTATATCGAAGGGCCGCTGTGGTTTCGGCTCTGGGTCGGCGGTTCGGGAATGCTGCGTGCCGCCTGGCTGGTGGCGCGCCGGCGGGTCGACGTGTTGCACGTGCACCTGGCACACGGCGGCAGCGTGGTGCGCAAGGCGCTGCCGATGGCGGTGGCACGGTGGACGAAAGTGCCGACCGTGGTGCACGCGCACAGTTACGACTTCGCCGGCTGGTTCGACGGGCTGGCGCCGCCGGCGCAGCGCGTGGTCCGACGCTTACTGGTGGCCGATCAGTGGCTGGTGTTGGGGACCCGGCACATCGCGGAATACGCCAGTCGGCTGCGGCTGCCCGCCGAGCGGATCGCGGTGCTGAACAATGCCGTCCCGATTCCGGCTGCCCCGGTGGAGCATGCCGATGTCCAACGGGTACATGCGGTTTCGCTCGGACGGCTCGGAGTGCGCAAGGGGAGTTACGACCTGGTCAACGCGGTCGCAGCCCTCGACGAGGACATCCGTCGCCGGCTCCGGGTGACTTTGGCAGGTGACGGCGAAGTCGACGAGGTGCGTGCGGCGGTTGCCGCGGCCGGTCTGGGTGACACCATTCATGTTGCGGGCTGGCTTGATCCGGCAGCACGCGACGAGTTGCTCTGCGCCGCGCATATTTTCGTCTTGCCCAGCCATGACGAGGGCCTGCCGATGGCGTTGCTGGAAGCGATGGCCCACGGGCTGGCGCCGGTGACGACGCTGGTGGGCAGCATCGACGAGGCGATTACCGACCGGGTGACCGGATTGGTGGTCGGGCCGGGCCGTCCCGAGCAGATCGCCGACGCGCTCAACGAACTACTCAAGGACGACGCTCTGCGAGCCGATCTCGGCGCGGCCGCACGTGTCCGCGCCCTCGACTTCGGGCTGGACCGCTGGTATCAGCGGTTGGCGCAGCTGTGGCTGGATCAGGCCCGACCGGAAGGCGGTTCGCCGATGAAAGATGTGCTGCTGCAAAGCGAAGCGGCCAATTTGGCGGCCCGGTATGTGACGGTGCGCAATGTCGGCAGGGTGCTCGGCCTATCCGCGATGACGGCGGCGACCGAGGTGTTGTGGCGCCGGCGGCTGACCCAGGACCCGGCCATGGCGGTGGCGGATCACTTCGCTCCCGCCGGCGCGACCGTTGTGGACGTGGGCGCGAGCTGGGGCCTGTTCAGCTTTCACCTGGCCCGTCGCGTCGGAAGATCCGGGCAGCTCTACAGCTTTGAGCCCCACCCGGACAATGCTCCGATGCTGCGCAAGCTCGACCGGGCGCGCCCCCACGTGCACTTCAGTCAGGCCGCGGTCTCCGACGAGTCCGGCACCGCGCACCTGGTCGTCCCAGAACACCACCACCGGCAGGTGACGGCACAGGGGAGCCTGGCCCACGGGTTCGCCGGGCAAGGCGTGGACATCCGAAAGATCGAGGTGCCGTTGATGCAACTCGACGACGTGCTGGGGGCCGCCGTCGACGTCGACTTCGTCAAGATCGACGTCGAAGGCCACGAGATGTCGGTGCTGCGCGGTGGCGCGAACGTGTTGCGGCGTTGCCGCCCTGCGATGCTGATCGAGATCGAACAGCGCCACCTTTCGGTGCCGATCGGTGATGTATTCCGTCAGATCGAGGACCTGGGCTATCACCTGTTCTATGTCGGCGAGTCGGCGTTGCGGCCGATAGCCGAATTCGACGTGGAGCGTGACCAGATGTCCTTTTTGAATTCGCGGGCGAATTCCGGGGAGTTCCATCCCTTCGCCATGCCGAAGGGTTACGTGCACGATTTCTGTGCTGTGCGGTCACCGGAGCTGGTATCAGGGTTTGGCGGCTGAGGCGTTGACGCGGCCGGTTGTCGGTGCAGAGGTATTCGCTCTGAGCGGCTATCAGCTGTTGTCAGTGCCCCTCAATAGAATTGGGGTGTGAGTTGCAGCACGCGTGACGACTGGGCGGAGGCGTTGGACGCGCTTCGCCGGTCGGTGTCGCGGCTGTTGGAGCTGACCGCGGATACGTTGAGCGTCCCCGAGGTGATGACGACGCTGGGTGAGTTGGAGGTACAGCGCCGGCGCATCCCGGTGGCCGGACATCTTTTGATCAATCAGCTTGCGGCACAGGCCACTCCGGCGGATCTGGGCGGCACTCCAGGTCAGGCGCTGGCCGATCGGTTGCGGATCGCCAAGAGCGAGGCGGACCGCCGCATCGCCGACGCCGCCGACCTCGGGCCACGCCGCGCGCTGAGCGGAGAACCGTTGGCGCCGCTGCTGCCGGCCACGGCCGGCGCACAACGCCGCGGCCTCGTCGGGGACGGACACGTGACGTTGATCCGCAAGTTCTTCAAGAAGCTTCCCAACACCGTCGACGGGGCCACCCGGGACAAAGCCGAAGCCGACCTGGCCGGCAAAGTCGCCGCCGGATACCGGCCCGATGAATTGGCCTATTACGCAAAGCTTCTCATGAACTACCTGATGCCCGACGGCGACTTCGCCGACGAGCAGCGCGCCCGCACACGCGGCATCACCCTCGGCGCCCAACAACCCGACGGGATGTCGGAGATCCGCGGGCTGATCACCCCCGAATTCCGCGCCACCCTCGAGCCCGTGGTGGCCAAACTGGGCGCCCCGGGCATGTGCAACCCCGACGACGAGCACACCGTCACCGCGGGCAAGGCACCGGCCGACGCCGTCGACCGCGACACCCGCAACCATGCCCAACGCAGCCACGACGCCATCGCCGCCGGACTGCGGATGCTGCTGGGCTCCAAAGACTTAGGCCAACACCACGGGTTGCCGACCACCATCATCGTCACCACCACCCTGGCCGAACTCGAAGCTGGCGCCGGACGAGCGTTGACCGCCGGGGGCACCCTGCTGCCCATGTCCGACGTCATCCGGCTGGCCTCCCCGGCGCACCACTATCTAGCGGTCTTCGACAAAGACAAAACCCTGGCCCTCTACCACGGCAAACGGCTAGCGTCCCCCGAACAACGCCTGGCCCTGCTGGCCCGCGACGGTGGCTGCACCCGCCCCGGCTGCACCGTGCCCGGCTACTGGACCCAGGTGCATCACTTGGAAGGCTGGATGACCAAGCGCCGCACCCACATCGAGGAAATCACCCTGGCCTGCGGACCGGACAACAGACTGGTCGAACTCCACAAATACGCCACCCGCCGAAACACCTACGGCGTCACCGAATGGCACCCACCCAAACACCTGGACTTCGGGCGGCCCCGCACCAACTGCGTGCACCATCCCGGAAGACCACTGAAACCCGATGATGACGACGAGGACAGGTAAACGCTGCCGATCACGTCCAACAGGCGATCGGCTGCATGCTCGGCGGTGAACCGCTGCGCGTAGTGCCGGGCCGCGACGGCACCGAGCCGGACCGCTGCGGCAGGATCGGCCAGCTCGTCGAAGGTGGCTGCCAGGCCGCTGATGTCGTCCACCCCGACCGGACCGCACTGCGGCGGTTGATATTCGGGCAACCCGCCGCGGTCGGACACGATCGGCATCACGCCCAGCTGCATCGACAGGACCTGCACCCCGCTTTGCGATGCGCGCCGGTAGTGAGCCAGCGACCCCTTTGCCGCGGCCAGCGTGCTCAGCACATCGGCGTAGCGATACCTTCCCGACCGCCATTCGGTGTGGCGGGGCAGCTGATCGCCAGGCACTGACCCGTCGCCGATCAACACCAGTCGGTCACCGCGCCAACTCTTTCCGTCGACGTGCCGTTGCCAGGCCCGTAGCACCACGTCAACGTTCTTGTACGGGTTGAGCCGCCCGATCATCACGAAATCCCGGCGGTTGGGCGTCCCGACCGGTGCGGTGACCAGAGCCGGGTCCAGGTCGCTGGGGAGCGGGACGACGTGCACGGGCGTGCCGGCCACATCCCTGCGGGCGGTGACGCGGTCCGCGACGTAGCGGCTGTAGGTGACGGTGGCCGCCGAGCGGGCACCCCACCGGTCGAAGACCGCAAGCTCGTAGGCAGGCCGCCGTTCGGCCGCATCGTGGGGGCGGTCGTCGTGTACCAGCTGGAGCCGGGGGACACGGCCGGCGAGCGCGATCCATCGGGGATCGCGCACCAGCTCCGTGATCACCACATCCGGCCGGTAATCACGAAGTTTGCGCCACGCGGTGAAAGTCGGCCGCCAGCTGCCGGCGGTACGAAATCGCGGATCGAGCACCAGCTCGTAGTCGCGGGCGGTATCTGACTCCGGGTGCTGGTCGGAGGTCACCAACAGCACGTCGGCACCTACGCGGCGCAGCGCCTCCACCTGAACGCGCGCCAGCGGGCGCAGCCACGGTGAAAGCCAAAGAATCCGTGGGTGTCTCATGTCGGCGTCTGACTGACGGACGTGCCGTTGTCGACCCACCAGCGCCCGTCCAATTCCGGGTAGGCCCGGCGAACTTCGTCATAGAGATAGGGCAGCGTCAGTAAGACGCAATCAGGCTGAGCGGCGACGAGTTGTTCGGGAGAAATGATCTCGATGTCGGTGCCGGGGATCCGGCGGCCCTGCTTGTCGGGTGAGGCGTCGGCGATGGCTTTGATGAGTCGTCGGTCTATCCCCGCGGCATTGAACAAACCGGGCACACGTGATCCGGCGCAGTAGGCGTAAACCGAGAGCTGCCGGTCGGCCTGTGCCTGCAGCCACTGACGCAGCTGCGCGATGTGGAGGTCGACCGCGCGCTGCATTCTGCGGAGAACGTACGGCTTCGTTGCGCCGAAATCGCGCTCGCGCTTCAAGATGTCTTCGGCCCGCTCGTCTCGCTGCACGTGGCCATGCACGGCGGCAACCAAAATGGTCCCGCCGAGAAGCTCGAATTCCCATACGGTGGCGACGCTCATCCCCGCCGCAGCCAGCAGATTGGTCAAAGCGGTGAGGGAGTGGTAACCAAAATGGCTATGGCGCAGAAGATTCCATTGTCCCAGGCTGACCATCGCCATCAGTGACGGGATCTGGACCAGCAAGACTCCGCCGGGTGCGGTGGACTTGGCGCGGAGCTCGAGCGCATACCGCTGGTCGGCGTCATGCATCAAGCCGAATGAGTCGAGCACTACATCGGCGACGTCGGCCTGGCGGTAACCGCGGTCGGCGAACAACGGCAGCCACGTTCCACCGTGCGGGCTGCCGAACTCACGGACGGTGTGACCGCGCAGCCATCCGGCGTCTGCGAGTTTCTGCACCGCGTCGGCGGCCTGGTCTCGCATCGCTTGCGGCTCGATGCTCTGCTGCTCCTCGGCGCCGAGGAAGTCGTCCAGGTGGTCACGGCCGGCGAGTTGCGCGAGGCCGCAGCAGCCGCACAGGTCCATTGCCAGGGCGTGCATCGTCTCCTGCGGGCTGAGGGGTTCGGTGATCAGTGGGAACTGTTCGGCCGCAGGAGTATTACCCAGGTCGAGGACCCGGGTCAGCTCGGCATCACCACACCCTCGGCAACGGCTCACCCGACTGCGGCACCTTGCGCAGCCACGTTCGTCGCCCAATGCAGGCTGGGAAGCGGATAGACGATCTGCCCGCCCCAATCGGCGACATAGCTGAGCTGATCGGTGAGCTCGGTTTCCAGGTTCCAGGGCAGTACGAGCACCACGTCCGGACGGTCCTTCGCGATGAGCTCCGGGTCGTGAATCGGGATTCGGGTACCCGGAGTGAAGTGGCCGTGTTTATAGGGATTTCGGTCAACGGTGTACTCGAGCAGATCGGTACGGATCCCGCAGTAGTTGAGCAGGGTGTTGCCTTTGCCCGGCGCGCCGTAACCGACGACGCGTTTGCCTTCGGCCCGACACTGCAGCAGGAACCGCAACAGGTCGTGGCGGATCTTCTCGGTACGGTGCCGCAATTGCAGGTAGCCGTCCGGACGGTGCAGGCCCGCGGCCTCTTCGATGCGCAGGATCTTGTCGACCCGCTCGGTGGGCGGTCCGGCAACCTCTATGGGCCGGGCCCACAGCCGGATCGAACCGCCATGGGTGGCTAACAGTTCGACGTCGACCACGGCCAGGCCGGCGCTGGCGAGCGCATTCTGCGCCGAGAACACCGTGTAGTACTGGAAATGCTCGTGATAAATCGTGTCGAACTGGCCGAGGCACACCAGATTCAGCGCGTGATGCACCTCGATGCTCAGCCAGCCGTCGTCGGCGAGGAGTCCGCGCAGGGACTGCGTGAAACCCCGTAGATCCGGTATGTGGGCATAGACGTTGTTGGCCACCACCAGGTTTGCCGGACCGTGCTGGGCGCGCACCCGGCGCGCGAGCTTCTGATTGAGGAATTCCGACACCGTGGGCACGCCGCGGCTGGTGGCGGCGGCGCTGACGTTGAGTGACGGTTCGATGCCCAGGCACGGGATGTCCCGGGCGACCGCGTGCTGCAGTAGATAGCCGTCATTGCTGGCGACTTCCACCACGAACGAATCGGGGCCGAGCGCCAGGCGTTTGGTCGCCTGATCGACGAACGCCTTCGCGTGCTGCACCCAGCTGTCGGAATACGAGGAGTAGTAAGCGTATTCGGTGAACGTTTCCTCCGGCGTGATGAGTGCGGGGATCTGCAGCAGCAGGCAGTCCTCACACAGCCGCAGGTGCAGCGGGTAGGTCTGTTCGGGCAGGTCGAGTTCGGTCGCGGAGAGGATTTTCTCGCAAGGCGGAGTCGCTCCAAGATCAAGGACGCTCAGCATTCGGTTCGAGTCGCACAAGCGGCATTTCATCTGATTCTCGATTCGTCGGATCTGTCGTTGGTTCAGGTAGGCGGGTTCCTTACATCACCGCGCCGATCGCCTCGAGGTAGGCATCGGTCATCGCCGCCACGGTGTAGTGGCTCTGCATTCGTTCGAAGCCGCGCCGACCGACCTCCGGCAGAGCCTGCGGGTGGGAGAGGATTTCGGCCAACTCGTGTCGCCACGCCGCTACCGAAACCGGTTCGACGACAAAGCCGGCCTTGCCGAAGTCCAGCATCTCCGGAACCGCGCAGACGCCGGATGCGGCCACCGGGACCCCGCGTGACATGGCTTCGACAATCACCATCGGAAACGCCTCAGATCGGCTCGGCACGCACAGCAGGTCGGCCTCGGCCAGCGCCGGGCCGGGCCCGGCGGACCAGCCGCGCCACTCGACCCTGTCTCTCAAGGCCTCCGGTGTGCGGGCCTGCAGTGTCGCCCGGTCCGGACCGTCCCCGAAGATCGAGAGCCGCCAAGGCAGATCCGCCAGACCACTGAGTGCCTCGATCAACAGGTGGGGGTTCTTGTGCTCCACGATGCGCGACAGCATCACCAGGTGTGGTGCTGCACCGGCGGTGCGGACCCGTGGAGTGGGCTCGCCGGGAACGGTCACCCCGTTAGGCGCGACAAAGTACCGCCCCCCGATTCTGTGCTGCGTTGCCAGCATGTCCCAATGCCGTTGTGACAGAACGACGAAGCCATCGGCGCGACGCATCGCGGCGGTCAATGGCCGCGAATAGATCGAGCGGTCGGCCTCCGGCGGCACGTGTGGGGCAACCAGCCAGCGCCGGTCAGCTTGAGTCGCGCTTCCCGCGGCTTTCCAGAGGGTGGCGAAGCCCGTCTCGGTGTTGGTGTCACCGCTGATCAGCACCGCCGGACCGTCGGGAAGGTCGATCATCGGAGCCCACCAGGGCTGGCGCACCACGCGTACACTGTGCGGAATCTCCTTGAGCAACGGCCCGAACCGCTGCATGCACACGACGGTTACCGGATACCCACGGCGATCCAATTCCGTTGCCAGCAAAGCTTTCTGGCGCTCGGCGCCGCCGTAAACCAGGCGGTTGGTGGTGATGACGATCGAGGGTTTATCGGTGCGGCGGGCCGCAATGGCGTGTTTGCGGGCACCGCGTTTTGATCGCTGCACCCGGTCCAGAAGTGAGGTTGCCGCCAGGAAGGCGTCGGCGTGGTGCACCGAGTCCTGGCGTTCCAGCAGCAGTGCGATGTTGGAGCGCAACAAGTCACGGTTGCGGAAACGCTCCACGGTGGAGACTTCCGCACCGTGTGTCCAGACGGATTCACGGGCGGCGTTGCCGGCCGCGGGGTTGCCGTGGTCGGCGTTGAGTTCGTCGGCCAGCAGTATGCACCAGCCCGCGGCGCTGGCGCGCTCCTGCCAGTCGGTCTCCTCGCCGTACAGGAAGAACTCCTCGTCGAAGCCGCCGATCTCGTCCCAGGCCGTACGGTTGATCGCCAGGCAGATGCCGGCCATATAGCCGTCGATGCTCTGCGATTCGGCCGGCTGCTCGCGATAGAGGTGGGAGAACGGTGTCCCTCGCAACCGGTCGGAATAACCTGCCGCTGCCACGACTGACCGGATCAGAGTCCGGTGCCGGGTGGCGATGTCCCACAGCAGCGGCCCCGGCGCTCCGGGGTCTCGAATCAACGGCGACACGGCGGCGACGCCGGGTTGGCGAATCAACTGCCTGGTCCGGGTCAGCGGCCCCGTCAGCCTGGTATCGGCGTTGAGCAGCAAGAAGTCGGTGTCGTCGGGCGTGTGCTTGGCCAACGCGTTGAAGGCCGCTCCGAAGCCGAGATTCACCGGACCCAGCACCCAGTGCACGTCGGGGTGACGTGCGGCCAACTCCTCGCGGCCCGGGTAATCGTCACCACTGTTCTCGTAGACGTACACCGGTAGCTCCGGTGCGTGCTCGGCGACGCTGGCCAGGCACTGTTCCAGCAGCTCGTGACTCTTGTAGGTCACGATCAGCGCGGACAACGGGCGGTGCGGCCGCAGCGCATCCGTCGGGCGATTTGTGTGGGCGCGGTCCAAGTGGGTAGTCATGCCGTTACCTTTGTCCGGAAGAGCGAGGTCAGGGTCGACCAGTTGACGGGACCGGCCACGATGTTGACGGCCAGATACGTCGCCGCGGCGGCGCCGAGCGTGATCACCACGTGTTGGCCCGAAAGCAGCAGTGCCACCAGGGCGCTGGCCGACGTCGGGATCAGCAGGTGGAGCAGGAAGCGCACCGGTGTGCGGTATCCGCAGTGCCTGCCCAGGCGCCAGCTTGCGAACCTCAACCCGATCAGCTCCGTGCACACCAGCGAGATGCCGGCACCGACGGCTCCGAATCGGCCGTCCAGGCAGAGATTGAGCAGCACGTTGAGGGCAAGCGCGGCGACAGACAAGCGGAAGAAGAATCGCTGTTCGTGGCAGGCGAACAGGCCTTGTCCGAGGGTGCCGGTCACAAACCGCAACGAGGCGGCGATGAGCAGTAACGCCAGGGTCGGCGCTCCGCGACTGACAAAGGCTGAGTCGCCGAACAATTCGATGAGGGGACCCGCCAGCAACGTACCGACGACGGCGACCGGAAACGCCAGGAAGCTCATCAATTCGACGCTGCGACGCAAGAATGCGACATAGGCGCCGACGTCACGCGAGTACAGCCCGGTGGCAGTCGACAGCGTCGACTTCTGGAAGAAGATGGACAGCGCCTCGGTGTTGAAGGCCACGGTGTAGGCCAGCCCGTAGACGCCGACCTCGGCATGAGTGTTCAACAGCGACAGCATGACTCCGTCGGCGCGCCAGTACAGGATTCCGACCACGGCCACGCCCATCAGCGGCAGGCTCTCGCGCAGCAGGTCGATGGATTCCCGGGTGGAGAACACCGGGCGCAGCGAGACGTGCCGGCGTGCGGCGGCACCCTGAATCGTCAGTTGCACCAACGGAGGTACGAGCTGCACGACCGCGAACCAGATGATGCTCGCGTGCGTTGCCACCAGCCAGCTGACCATCCCCAACGTGCCGAGGCGACCGGCGACATCGGACACCGCCACCGCGGAGAACCGCACGGTCGACAGGAATACCGGCTCGAACCGGGTGCGCACCGTCAGCATCAGCAGTTGCCCGGACAACACCACCAGCATGACGCGCACGTCGGCGTCGCGGTAAATCAGCCAGCCGGTGACGGCGGCCAGCGCCGCCAGCGGAACGCAATACACAAGGGACAGACCGCTATTGACGCGCACCAGACGCTCCAGCGCACCTCGGCCGGAGGTGACGCGGCGCACGATCACCGTATTGATGCCCAGGTCGGTCATGGCGGTCCACATCCCGACGAAGGCGACCGCGACCATCAACTGGCCGTACCGGCCGGGACCCAGATAGCGGGCAGTCATCGACACCGACACCACCGAAGCCAGCATCCCCAGGACTCGGCAGATCAACTGGACCGAGAACGCGTGCGCGATCCGCGACGGAAGTACGTGCGGCGGGTCCGTCGAGTCCCGTGCCGGCGGCTCGATCACCGTGCCGTCCCGCATCAGTAGGCTCCGTCGCTGGCCAGTACGGCCTTGAGGGTCCTGGCGATGATCACCAGGTCGCCGGCCATCGACCAGTTGTCGACATACGAGAGATCGAGTCGGATCGAGTCCTCCCAGGACAGGTCTGATCGGCCGCTTACCTGCCAGAGGCCGGTGACGCCGGGCTTCACCAGCAGCCGCCGCATGACTTCGCCGTCGTAGTTCTCCACTTCCCGGCGCAGTGGTGGCCGTGGGCCCACGACGCTCATGTCGCGCTTGAGGACGTTGATGAACTGCGGAAGTTCGTCGATGCTGTACCGGCGCAGAATCTTGCCCACGGATGTCACGCGCGGGTCCTGATGGATCTTGAAAAGCAGTCCGCCGGCACCCTGATTGAGCGGCAGCAGGCGCTCGATCAGCTGGTCGGCGCCGTCGACCATGGTGCGAAACTTCAGCATGGTGAAGGGCTTGCCGTCCAAGCCGATGCGTTCGGCACGGTAGAAGACTGGGCCTTTGCCGGTCAATTTGATCGCTGCGGCGGCGGCAACGAGCAGCGGTGCGGTCACCAGCAACGCGGCCAGCGCGAAGCAGAAGTCGAAGGCGCGCTTCTGCAGGCGCTTGGTTCCCTCGTACTGCGGCTTCTCGACGTGTAGCAGGGGGAATCCCGCTATGGGCCGCACGGTCAGCCGGGCGCCCGCGACATCCATCACGCCCGGCGACACGACGAGGTCCACGTCCATCGTCTCCAGCTGCCACATCAGGTCGCGGATCCCGTGCACTCCGAAATGTTCGGTGCGGGTCACCGCCACGGTGTCGGCGCCGCACTTGCCGACTGCCGCGACGGCGCTGCTCTCGTCACCGAGTACCGGAATCTCCCGCCCCCGCACTTGGAGCATTTCGTCGCGCGGTGGACCGTAACCCGGAATGCACACTCCGACAACGACGTAACCCTCTTTCGGGTTGCGGATCAGTTCGTAGGCAAGGTGCGTGACTCCGGGGCGGTCGCCGATCGCCAGCACCATGGTCTGGTATTGGCCCATGGCGCGCTTGCGCCACACGTACTTGCGCCACAAATTGCGGCTGCCCACCAGACCGAGAGTGCCCACCGGAAGCGCGACCGCCAAGTAGCCGCGGGCCAGGTCGATCTTGGCCAGCAACGTGGCCATCGCGATGATGCCGAAGACCGAGAACGACGCGCTGGCCAGCCGCCGGTACTCGTCGATTCCGGCGCCGATGATCCTGGGAGACCGGGTGTGAAACACCGAGATCGAGGTGAGCCACAGCAGGGCGAACAGGCAGGAGAACAGCGTCATCACCGGGCCCGGGTAACCCGACATGTTCGGTGAGTCACCGAATCGGACGAACTGCGCGAGCATTATTGCCGCGCAAACGATCAGCGAGTCGGTGATTCGAAGCCGTGCCGAATACTGTTGTTGCCAGCGCGGAACCATGCTCGGGTGCGAAACCGGGGCGGGCAGTGCGGTGAGGCGCGAAGGGCCGGTCTTCGCGTGCAACGTGGCGGTCGCACTGGCCGTTACCTCGGTCATGCCGACATCGCTTCGGTTGGCGCGCCGGACATTTCACCGCATTCTTGGGCGGATGTGCCGACGTAGTGGATGCCGGGATAGCAGATGAGCTGGGCACGTGCGGCACGCAGTAGTGAGACGGGACCCTGCAGCAGGTAGCGCCGAGCGAGTCGGCGCGGTTCCCGGGTCAACCGGTACAGCCATTCCAGCCCCGACCGCTGCATCCAGTGCGGAGCACGGCTGGTCCGGCCGGCCAGGAAGTCGATGGCACCGCCGAAGGGCAGGAAGACGCGGGCGCCGGTGGCATGTCCGTGCTCGTCCACCCAGTGCTCCTGGCGTGGTTTGCCCAGGCTGACGATCAAGAGGTCGGTGCGCGCCGTTCGGATCGCGGAACACAAGGCTTGCGAACGTGATTCGATGTCGTCGGGGAAGGGCGCCCACATGCCGGAGATCACCAGGTCCGGATAGTGTGACCGCAGGTGTTCGGCCAGCAGTCGGTGCGTCTGTGGGCTGCCGCCGAAGAAGCCGACCCGCCGGCCGTTCGCCTCTGCCAGCGCGAGCACGGCCGGTAGCAAGTCGGCCCCGGTGACGCGCGGCCACGGTCGTGCGGTAAGCAATCTGCCGCGCCAGGCGATCGGCATGCCGTCGGCCAGCAACAGCCATTCCACCAGCCCGCCGGGCGCGGAACCGGCGACGCGGAAGTGGTGCAGGTGGTCCAGGTTCACTGAACCCAACGCCAAACCGCGACCGGAGGATGAGCGCAGGTGTGAGTCGACGATCGACAGCACGTCCTGGATCTCGCAGCGCTCGACGATGTTTCCGCTGACCACCATGCGCACGGGTGCCTGCGTGTTCTGGACCATGATCGCGCTTACCCCGTCTGCTTTCCGCTCGGGCGGACGTGGCGGACGTGGCGGTGTGACCGGCGACGGCGGTTCTCCGAAGGCGCGAAATTCGCTGCTAAGGCGTTCATCTGGATATCCCCGGACTCAGCACGGCCTTCTCCATCACGAAGCCCTCGGCGTAGCGAGTCCGGCTCTGCACGCCGCGGACCCGCATCAAACCGAGGAAGGTCTCGTCGTCGAACCAGTCCCGTCCAGCCTGCGACGGGTAGCACTCCGCCAGGAGCCGTACCTTATGGGCCGCGACGTCAGCCGTAACCGGAACGTAGACAGTGGGATTCGGCAGGTCGGACTCCCACTTGAGGATTTCGTAGCCGAGCACGAGGTGGGCCCGGAACTCGGTGGGGATCAGCTCTGCCAGCAGGCGGTGATCCTGGTGATAGTCGTTGCGCTGGGGACCCAGTACCAGATCCGGGTCGCAGCTGCGCCGGAACTCGGCGAGGTGTCCCTTGACCGAGCCCCAGTGTTCGGGAAGGTGCCCGTCGGGTAGGTCGGCCACCGTCAAGCGCACGTCGGCCTGCGGGAAGAACGCTGCGAAGGCGCTCTTCTCCTCGATCTCGCGCACGGTGCCCGCACCGGTGAAAACAAGGGCGTGAATCACGAGGCCCGGGTTGTTGCGTTCGAGCTGCATCAAGGTGGCCCCGGCGCCGATGACGATGTCGTCGCAGTGGGCGCCGAGCACTGCGACGGAGCGGACGCCGCCGACAGTCAGCGGAATCATGCGGACGCTTCCGCCAAACCGGCTGAGGCCTCCCAAACCGCCCACGGGCGGATCCCGCGGTTGTAGTCGGCGTCGAGTTCGGCGCGCTCCTTGAACGTGTCGGCCGGCTTCCAGAAGCCGTCGTGCTGGTAGCCCAGCAACCGTCCCGTGCCGGCCAGTGTCATGCAGGCGTCGCCTACCAGATCGCCGTTCTCGGGAATCAGGTCGATCACGTCCTGACGCAACACGAAGTATCCGCCGTTGACCCAGATCGGGAACTTGGCGATCGGGGCAATCTCTTTGATGTCTCCGCCAGTGCTGACGTCAACACAGTGGAACGACGACTGCGGTGGTACGACGAGCATCGACGCTGCCGCCCGGCTCGCGTGGAACCGTTCGATCATGGTGTCCAGGGGCGCATCGGTCAGCACGTCGGCGTAGTTGGCGAGGAAGTATTCGTCGTCACCCAGGTACTTGCGGACCCGGCGCAGTCGCTCGCCGATCGGCGACTCGAGGCCGGTGTCGACGAAGGTGATGGTCCAGTTCGACATGTCCGAGTCCAGCAGTTCCACCTGGCCGCCTCGCATCACGAAGTCGTTGGACTCCGTTTCGCGATAGTTGACGAAGAACTCTTTGACCAGCGACTGGCCGTAGCCGAGGCACAGGATGAACTCGGTGTGACCGTAGTGCGCGTAGTAGCGCATCACGTGCCACAGCAGCGGTCGCGGCCCAACCATCTGAAGCGGTTTGGGGATGAGATCACCGGCGGCGCTGCGCATCCGCATGCCGTAACCGCCGCAGAACAGTACGACCTTCATTTTTCCTGCCCCCTTCAGGTTGTGTAGGACTGCGGCCGAGTAGCGTGCGGTTCCCCTGCGCAAACTCTCGTCGCCGTGGTCCTCCGACCGGTGTCGGTTATCGAGACCCCTTCACCTGCCGACCTTCATTATTACATACTAATCGGATGGGATCGGCGCATAGTGTGAACTAATAGTTACCAAATGAAGCGCATGTGAAACCTAACTGCCCTAGTGGGCTGACGAATCGGACAGCTGGTCTCATGTCGCGAAGCTCGCGTACCTTGCGTCGCATCACGCGCCGTACCCGGCGGACGGGGGCTGTGCCATCACCGTGGGAACCAGCCCGTAACGTGGCCCCGCCGCCGGGCCAGGGGCCGCCGCCCCTCTCGGCATCCCGCCCAACAAACTGGGCGGCAGATTGCCCGCAGCGCCGGAAGTAGCGCCCGGCAGGGCTGAACTGATGCCGGTGAGGTGCGCGGTCGGGATCACGCTGGTCCATGCCGGCGGCACCGACAGTGATCCCAGGCTGGCCGCCTGGCCCATTGCGCCCACGGCGGCGCCGCCCGCCGCTTCTGCACCCGCGGCGGCCGCGCCGGCGGCCGCTTCAGCCGCTTCGACTGCCGCCTCGCCTACCTGGGTGGCGGCCGTCGCGGCCATGCCCTGCATCGTCTGGGCAATGCCCAACAGGCTGCTCAGCGCAAACAGAGGCATGACGGCGATGTTCATGTAGTTGGCGATCTCACCGCTGGAAGTGCCAACCGGGACCATGCCGGCGGCGGCCGGCCCGGCGGTCCCGAGCGAGGCGGGCGTCGCCATGCCCTGCAGCGTGCCCGGCACGGCGCTGACCAGTGAGGCCAGCGTCGACTGCGTCGCAGCGGCCTCGCCGGTAGCCTCGGAGACCGCGGTGGCCTGCGCCGCAGCTCCGGCCGGGTCGGTGATCTGCGGCGGCGCTTCGAACGGCGTGAGCGCCGAGGCCGACGCCGAACCGGCCGCATAGCCGTACATGGCTGCGGCGTCCTGCGCCCACATCTCGCTGTAGTGCGCCTCGGTGGCCGCGATTGCGGGCGAGTTCTGGCCGAAGAAGTTGGTCGCGACCAGTGCTGCGAGCAGCGCCCGGTTGGCGGCGATCACCGCTGGGGGGACTGTCATCGCGTACGCGGCTTCGTAGGCGCCGACTGCGGCCCTGGCCTGCCCGGCGGCCTGCTGCGCCTGCGCTGACGTCGCGCCCATCCATGCCGCGTACGGCGCGGCGGCTGCGGCGGCGGCCAGCGCTGCCGGACCGAGCCAGGGCCCGCTGGTCAGGCCGGTGATCACCGACGAGTAGGCGGACGCGGCTGCCGCCAGTTCCGCAGCGAGTTCATCCCAGGCGACGGACGCCGTGATGAGCGGCCCCGCCCCTGCGCCGGTGTACATCCGCGCGGAATTGATCTCCGGTGGTAGTGCGCCGAAATCCACTGTTCATACCCCCCTGCGTCAGCCGGCCGCAGCCGCGTTGGCCGCTTCGGTGACGGCATACGACTCGGCACTTGCCTGCATGACGTCGACGAACATCTGGTGGATAGCGGCAGCCTGCGCGTTCACTGCCTGGTAAAGCCGGCCATGAGCGGCGAACTGCACCGCCGTCAGCGTTGACACTTCGTCCGCGGCGGCCGGAGCGACAGCGGTCGTCGGTTCCGCCGACCCTGCGCTCACCGCCCCGACGGAGTAGCCGATGCCCTGCAAGGTGCTGGCTGCGGCAGCCATGGCTCCCGGCTGCGTGCTGACGAACGACATATGGCTCTCCTTACGCGGACGATCGACTGTGCAGCGGAGGTGAGGGATGCGGTCATCACACTGGGCTCGAACTGGATGTCCAGACCCGATTGCAGCCCCCCACAAACCCGCAGATCGGTATGTACCCATTCTACATACTTTTTGAACGCGTAAATAGTGAGAAACCGTCTCGGAGTATTACTTCGCCTCTGTTGCAGTCGTGTCGGGCGTGGAACGCTGCAGGTCGACGGGAACTTGATAACCTCACAGGTGGCGTCCAAGTGCCGCCTGAGACACACCCCCGGTGGACGGCTCACCGCCCGATGGACTGGCCACCCGGTGGAGGAAGGCATCGCAATGGTGAAGGTGATCGCTGTGTTCAACGCTGCTGGCCACCATTCGGCACGCCCAGAAGAGTCCCTCGGCTAGATGTCGACTGAATCGGCCGACGGACGAGCGGACAGCACGCGGCAACAAATTTTGCGGGCCGCAGCCCACCAATTCGCCCGGCGCGCCTACCACGACGTCGGGCTGGACGACATCCTCGCCGAGGCCGAGCTGACCAAGGGCGCGATGTACTTCCACTTCCGTTCCAAGCACGCCCTCGCGGTCGCCATCATCGAACAACACACCTCCGGCGGCCGGGCAGCCGTGGAAGAGCTGCTGTCGCGCCATCTCTCCGGTCTGGAAACCCTGATCGACTTCTGCTATCTGATTGCGGTGCAGGACATCTCGAAGGACGTGGCCAGGGCCGCACTGCACCTCATCGAGTCGGTGGGACGCACCGAGGGACTGCAGGCCAATCTGCTGGGTGGCTGGATCGACGCCCTGGCCAGCGTGGCCGAACGTGGGATCGCCGAAGGCGACATGGCACCACGATGGGAGCCACGCGACATCGGGCGGTTGATCGTGTCGATGTATCTGGGGTTACGGCAAACCAGTGACCTGGACGACCCGCGGAGTTTCCTGCTCGACCTGGAAAGGAATTGGGTGCTCATCCTGGCGGCTGTCCTGCAACCGGACCGGACCGACTACTTCGCGCAGTTCCTTCGGAGGCGTACTGCGCTGGCAATCAAGGCCGCCCCCGCCCAGGCGAGTGTTGGTTGACTCGCCGCGGCAGGATGGCACGCACGAGCTGAGGGATATGTCCCGGCTACTGCTAGGCTTATCCCGCTGACCAGCAAGAACAAGGCGCCGAGGTCCGGAGCCTGAACCGGATTGACATCACTGGGGAGGCATGGTCGATGGCGCGCCAGGTTCGCTCTGAGGTAACTCGGCGAAAGATACTGGACGCGGCTATCGACGTTTTCGGTGAGGTCGGCTACTCGGCTGCCGGGTGGGGCACCATCATCGAGCGAACCGGAATGACCAAGGGCGCCCTCTACCATCACTTCGATTCCAAAGAGGCTCTCGCGTCGGACATTATCGACGAAGGCGGCGAGATCATCGTCGGCGCTTTTCGCAATGTCTGTGGGTCGGCGTCGCCCGCCCTGGAGAACATGATCCATGGCACCTTCGCGGTCGCCAACGTGCTGAGCATGGACAAGACGGCGCGAGCGGCCGAGCATCTCATCGGGGCCCTGAGTGGTTTCAATGATGCGGTTGCGCGCTGCTGTTCGGCCTGGCTGGCAGAGATGGCGGCGCAGGCGCGTGAGGGCATTGCCGAGGGCGATCTGCGCGAAGACGTCGACCCGGAGTCGCTCGCCGAGTCGATCGTCGGCGCGTTGTTCGGAACCCGGTTGTTCTCCTTCGCGATGGCGCGAAGTCGTCAAAGTGAAGGCATGCTCGACCAGCTCAATGCCCAATTGAGTCAGATATGGCTGATGGTGCTCCCGGGCGTCGCGGCAGATGCATCGTTGCCCTACTTCCGGCAGTTTCTTGCCCGCGAAACCCTGCGCCACGCCCGGCCCAGCGCGCCGGCCGGTGCAGCGTCGAACGTTGCAGAGAGCACCTAGGCTGCTATGCGCTGACGGCTCTGTGCCGGCGGTCCTTGACGATTCGGGCCGGAACGCCGGCGACGTCGACGTCGTCGGGCACTGCTTTGGTCACCACTGCGCCCGCGAAGATGCCCACGCAGCTGCCCACGTCGGCGCCCAGCACCATGGCACCCGGATAGATGAAGACGTCGTCGCCGATGGTGGGGTACTCGCCCGGCCGACCTTCGCCGATCGTCACCCCTTGGTGGATACGGCAGTTGGCACCGATCTTGGCCCGGTGGTGTACGTGTACCCAGCCCACATGAGCGACGGATAGCCCGGGCCCGAATGCGTTGAGCGGGATACCGAAGCCGAGTTTCTCTCCCAGAAACTTCAGCCGTAGTCGCAGGTATGCCGCGACGAGTCGGCCGGCCGGCGTCCGGGCTGTGTTCGTCCAATACTCAGTCTTGCGCAGCATGCGCTGGAAGTACGGCGCGCGGTGCATGATCCGGTAGCGATGCCGCCAGCGCTCAAGTCCTTGAGCATGCAAGTCCGCCTCGAGGTACGACTCCAAGTCGTTGCGAGTCCTTATCACCCGAAAAACCATACTGCAAGTATCGAGAATGTCCTATAGCTAGACGGCTAGTCTAATTGAATTCAAAAAAGCCCGGTCGTCCATCGCCTTCGTCGCTAGCGCTCTTCTTCCCACAGCTGCTCGGTGAGGTCCTGGAAAGCCGCGAGAGCAAATTTGTCGTCGGCGCGCCTGACCGCCGATCTGCTCATCAACGCGCGCACCACCGAGCCGTCTTTGTGGGCCAGCTCGACCACCATGTTGGCCAGGGCGTGGACGAACGAGAGCAACGAGGATTCCGACTCCGGTGCCTGGTGGAAGATCTCGTGGAAACGAAGCGCCAGCACCTCTTCCGGATCGCAACCCACCATCTGTGCGAACGCGGTGTTGGTGAACAAAATGCTGCCATCGTCTGCGATGGCCAGGACGGGAACCGGGATGCGCTCGAGCACCACCAATGCAGGCAATTGCTTCAAGGTGGTCATCGGCGATTGGCTGGGTTGCCGATTCCGTCTTCGCTCCACTTGCCGATTATGGCCCATTGATGAGCGCAGCCTCACACCGCTAGCCACCAAAACCCGAATCCAGCTTCGTGATGTGGCCCCGTCACTTCGTTCCGCTCACTCGGCTTCGGGTTGGGATGCTCGCCTCGTTCCCGTCACTTCGTTCCGCTCACTCGGCTTCGGGTTGGGATGCTCGCCTCGTTCCCGTCACTTCGTTCCGCTCACTCGGCTTCGGGGTGCTGATACCGCGGGAACACTCCGGACGGTGTCGGCAACGCCGTGCCAGGCACCAGCCGAACCCCGACGGCGGCGAACGTCCGCTGCTCACCGGATTGCCCGAGCAGGTCCAGCATCTTGCCCGCCGAATCCGGCATGACGGGACTCACCAGCAACGCCGCGATACGAACCACCTCGCACGTCACGTAGAGCGTGGTCCGGAACCGGTCCTGGTCTGCCTCCGACTCGCCCTTGCGCAACACCCACGGTTGCTGTGCGGAGAAGTACCTGTTCGCATCGCCGAGCATCAACCAGATCGCTTCCAGTGCCAGATGCATTGCCTGCGAATCGAAATGGCCACGCACGCGATCCAGTAGTCCGTCGGCCGTCACCAGCAACTCGAGGTCCGCGTCGACGAACTTCCCGGGCTCGGGCACCACCCCGCCCAGGTTCTTGGCGACCATCGACAGCGACCGCTGCGCCAGATTTCCCAGCTCGTTGGCCAGGTCGGTATTGATCCGCGTGACGATCGACTCGTCGCTGTAACTGCCGTCTTGCCCGAAAGGGATCTCGCGCAACAGGAAGTAGCGAACCTGGTCCACCCCGAAGGTGTCGACCAGTGCCACCGGGTCGACGATGTTGCCCACCGACTTGCTCATCTTCTCGCCCCGGTTGTGCAGAAAGCCGTGCGCGAAAACCCTTCGCGGCAAATCGATTCCGGCGGACATCAGGAAGGCCGGCCAGTACACGGCGTGGAATCTGATGATGTCCTTGCCGATCATGTGCAAGTCGGCGGGCCAGTAGCGACGGAACAACTCCGAGCCGGTGTCGGGATAGCCGGCCCCGGTCAGATAGTTGGTCAGCGCATCGACCCAGACGTACATGATGTGGTCGGGTTGCTCGGGTACCTGCACGCCCCAGTCGAACGAGGTGCGAGATATCGACAGATTGTCCAGCCCGCCGGAGACGAAGCTGATCACCTCGTTGCGGCGGGTCTCCGGCGCAATGAACTCGGGATGCGCTTCGTAGTGGGCCAGCAGCTTGTCGGCATACGCCGACAGCCGGAAGAAGTAGGTCTGCTCCTCGGTCCAGGTCACCGGGGTCCCGGTCTCGACCGCGATCCGGCTGCCGTCCTCGAGCAGTCGAGTCTCCGACTCGACGAAGAACCGCTCGTCGCGCACCGAGTACCAGCCCGCGTAGTTGTCGAGGTAGATGTCGCCGGTCGCCTCCATGCGGCGCCAAATCTCTTGGGACGCCTCGTGGTGGTCGGGGTCGGTGGTCCGGATGAACCGGTCGAAGGAGATGTTGAGCTTCTCCTGCATGCGTTGAAACACATCGGAATTGCTCCGGGCCAACTCGGCGGTCGGTAAGCCCACCGCCGCGGCCGCCTGGGCGACCTTGAGGCCGTGTTCGTCGGTCCCGGTCAGGAAGCGCACGTCGAAACCGTCGAGCCGCTTGAAGCGGGCGATCGCATCGGTCGCGATGTATTCGTACGCGTGACCCATGTGTGGTGCGCCGTTGGGATAGGCGATCGCGGTCGTGACGTAGTACGGCTTCTGCTCGTCCTGGTGTTGGTTCATTGCGGCTCCACCCTAATCGGGCGGGTCCGTAGCCCGCGTGTGCATATCGTGGGCGGGTGAGCGCCATACGAAAAGCACCGCCCGCGCCGGAGCCGCTTACGCCGTTGGTCGACGCGCACACCCATCTCGACGCCTGCGGCGTCTCCGACGCGGACGGGGTTCGCGCCCTGGTCGACCGTGCCGCCGCGGTCGGGGTGACCGCCGTCGTCACCATCGCCGATGACATGCAATCGGCGCACTGGGTGACCCAGGCTGTCGAGTGGGATCCCCGGGTCTACGGGGCGGTGGCACTGCACCCGACGCGCACCAACGCGCTGACCGGGGTCGCCCGCGCCCGGATCGAAGAACTCGCGGCCCACCCCCGGGTGGTGGCGGTCGGCGAGACGGGCATGGACATGTATTGGCCCGGCCGGCTCGACGGTTGCGCCCCGCCGGACGTGCAGCGCGAGGCCTTCGCCTGGCATATCGACCTCGCCAAGCGGATCGGTAAGCCGTTGATGATCCATAACCGCGAGGCGGACCGGGAGGTGCTGGACGTCCTGCGAGCCGAGGGTGCTCCCGAGACTGTGATCTTCCACTGTTTTTCGTCGGACAGTGAGATGGCTCGCACCTGCTCTTCGGCGGGATGGTTGCTGAGCCTGTCGGGCACCGTCAGCTTCCGAAACGCCCGCCACCTGCGCGAAGCCGTTCCGCTGATTCCGCTGGGGCAGATATTGGTCGAAACTGACGCACCTTTTCTGACTCCGCACCCGTACCGGGGCGCGGCAAACGAGTCCTATTGCCTGCCTTACACCGTTCGCGCCCTCGCTGAGCTGCTGAATCGCCGGCCGGAAGAATTAGCGGAAATCACTACCAGCAATGCTCGCCGGGCCTATCGACTGGATCCGCCCCCGAAGATTTAGGCGCGGAAGAATCCCGACCTGGGCGCGCAGGAGTTGCCCTGCAATGGTCCGCCCGTTACCGTCTTGTGATCGAACGGGTGGGCCTCTGGGGCCCATTTGTCATTTCAGCTGAATATGGTCGGTGGCTCGTCTCGGAACTTTTGCTGCGTTGTTGCTGCGTAAGGCTCGTTGTAGGTCGGAACAGACATGGGATATGCAGGGATTGACATTGAATTTGCTTACTAAACTTCATCGGACCGAATCGCCTGCGTTGCGCCTTCTGGTTGGCGCCTTGTTGTTGGTGTTGGCCGGCGCCGGCGGATACGCCGTCTCGGCATCCAAGACCGTTACGTTGACCGTGGACGGCACCTCCATTCGGGTGCAGACCATGAGGTCGCGGGTGATCGACATCGTCCGAGAGAACGGGTTCGCCGTCGAGGCACGCGATGATTTGTACCCTGCCGGTGACGTCGCGGTCGGTGACGCGGCAACCATCGTGCTGCGGCGCAGCAGGCCGCTGGAGATCACGCTGGACGGCCAGAATTCCCGGCAGGTGTGGACTACGGCATCGACCGTGGACGAGGCGCTGGCGCAGCTGGCCATGACCGACACCGCCCCCGCTGCCGCGTCGCGCGCCAGTCGCGTTCCGCTGGCAGGCATGGCCCTGCCGGTCGTCAGCGCCAAGACTGTGCAGATCGACGACGGCGGAGTGGTCCGTACCGTGCACCTGCCGGCACCGAATGTCGCCGCGCTACTCAGCGCAGCCGGGGCACCGCTGCAGGACAGCGATCAGGTCTTCCCGGCGCCGACGACACCGATCAGCGAGGGCATGCAGATCCAGGTCACCCGCAACCGCATCGAACGGGTCACCGAGCGGATGCCGCTGCCGCCCCCCGCGCGCCGCATCGAGGACCCCGAGATGAACATGAGCCGCGAGGTTGTGGAAGATCCCGGCAGCCCAGGCACCCAGGACGTGATCTTCTCCGTGGCCGAGATCAACGGCGTGGAGACCGGCCGGCTCCCGATCGCGAACGTGGTGGTGACCCCACCGCGCGAAGCCGTGGTGCGGGTCGGCGCGAAACCGGGCACCGAGGTGCCGCCGGTCAGTGACGGAACCGTCTGGGACTCGCTGGCAGGCTGCGAGGCCGGTGGAAACTGGGCGATCAACACCGGAAACGGTTTCTACGGCGGCGTGCAGTTCGACCAGGGCACCTGGGAAGCCAACGGCGGGCTGCGCTATGCGCCCCGCGCCGACATGGCCACCCGCGAGGAGCAGATCGCTATCGCCGAAGTGACCCGGCAACGTCAGGGCTGGGGCGCCTGGCCGGTGTGCAGTGGACGAGTAGGTGCGCACTGACGATTCGGTTGCTGGGACGCACCGAAATCCGGCGTTTGGCCAGGGAGCTTGATTTCCGCCCGCGGAAATCGTTTGGCCAGAACTTCGTGCACGACGCCAACACGGTACGCCGGATAGTCACGGTTTCCGGAGTGGGCAAGTCCGACGTCGTCCTCGAGGTCGGGCCGGGGCTTGGATCGCTGACGCTGGCGCTGCTGGACCGCGGCGCGACCGTGGCGGCCGTTGAGATCGACCCGGTACTGGCCGACCGCCTGCCGCAGACGGTGGCCGAGCACTCCGACAGCGAAGCCCAGCGGCTGACCGTGCTGAATCGCGATGTCCTGACACTGCGCAGCGAAGACCTGGCCGTCCAGCCGACCGCGGTGGTGGCCAACCTGCCATACAACGTCGCGGTTCCCGCGCTGTTGCATCTGCTGGCCGAATTCGCCTCCATTCGTACCGTGACCGTGATGGTGCAGGCCGAGGTCGCCGAACGGCTCGCCGCCGTGCCGGGCGGCAAGGAATACGGGGTGCCCAGCGTCAAGGCGAACTTCTACGGCCGGGTGCGCCGCTGCGGGACGGTGTCGCCGACGGTGTTCTGGCCTATTCCGCGCGTCCACTCCGGGCTGGTGCGCATCGACCGCTACGAGACGTCGCCCTGGCCCACCGGCAATGCTTTCCGCACGCAGGTCTTCGAGCTGGTCGACATCGCTTTCGCGCAGCGGCGCAAGACGTCCCGCAACGCGTTCGTGGAGTGGGCCGGATCCGGCAACGAGTCCGCCAATCGGCTGCTGGCGGCCAGTATCGACCCCTCCCGTCGGGGCGAGACGCTCTCGATCGAGGACTTCGTCCGGCTGCTGCAGCGGTCCGGCGAACGGGACCTCGGTACCGGCGCACCGCCGGATTCCGCGGCTGCGTCCACCGGCTGAGGCCGGCCGGCACGGTGCCGCTGCGTGTGGTCGGTGGTCGGCAGCGATAGTCTGCTGCGGTGTCCGCATCTGACGGCAACACCGCCGAGCTATGGGTGCCCACCGGGTCTACCACCGTTCGGGTGCCGGGAAAGGTAAACCTCTACCTTGCCGTCGGTGACCGCCGCGAGGACGGCTACCACGAGCTGACGACGGTGTTCCACGCCGTGTCGCTGTTCGACGAGGTGACGGTCCGCAACGCTGATGTGCTCTCGCTGGAGCACGTCGGCGAGGGTGCCGACAAGCTGCCCACCGATGAACGCAACCTCGCCTGGCGGGCCGCTGAGCTGATGGCCGATCACGTGGGCCGCGCGCCCGACGTGTCGATCCTGATCGACAAGTCGATTCCGCTGGCCGGCGGCATGGCGGGCGGCAGCGCCGACGCGGCGGCGGTGTTGGTGGCGATGAACTCCCTGTGGGAACTCAACCTGCCGCGGCGTGACCTGCGGCTGCTGGCCGCGCAGCTGGGCAGCGACGTGCCGTTCGCGCTGCACGGCGGCACCGCGCTGGGGACCGGCCGCGGCGAGGAACTGGCTACGGTGCTGTCCCGGAACACGTTTCACTGGGTGCTGGCCTTCGCCGACAGCGGATTGCTGACCCCGGCGGTGTATGCCGAATTGGACCGGCTCCGCGACGTCGGTGATCCGCCCCGCCTCGAGGAGCCGGGGCCGGTGCTGGCCGCCCTGGCGTCCGGCGACCCCAAGCAGCTGGCGCCGCTGCTGGGCAACGAGATGCAAGCCGCCGCGGTGAGCCTGGACCCCGCGTTGCGGCGGGCCCTGCGGGCCGGGGTGGAGGCGGGCGCGCTGGCCGGCATCGTGTCCGGTTCGGGTCCGACGTGTGCGTTTCTGTGCGACTCGGCGGAGTCTGCAGTTGATGTCGGGACCCAGCTGTCCGGGGCGGGCGTATGCCGTACCGTTCGCGTCGCCACCGGACCGGTGCCAGGTGCGCGGGTGGTGCCGGCGCCCGCGACTCCCGGCGCCTGAATCCGGGGCCGCGGCCAACCCGACTGTGACATCGAACTCAAATGGCGCAAGGGTTTGGCAGTTACTTAAGAGTTGCTTAAGATAAGCCGCGGTGGCGAGTACCGGTAGCCCAGAGTCGGGTCGCACCTCTCCACTAAATCGAGACCTAAACGCTGTCCAACGTGTGCGCGCGCCTGCCTCTGAGCGTGATGTGGCGAGTGCAACATGAATGTTCGGACCTTGGGGACAGCGCTAGTACCGAGGAGGTTTGCGTGAGCAGGTTTACCGAGAAGATGTTCCGCAATGCCCGCACCGCGACGACGGGCATGGTCACCGGTGAACCCCACGAACCTGTTCGGCACACCTGGGGCGAGGTCCACGAGCGCGCCCGGCGCATCGCGGGTGGCCTTGCCGCCGCCGGTGTCGGTCTCGGCGACGCCGTCGGCGTTCTGGCGGGCTACCCGGTCGAGATCGCCCCGACAGCCCAGGGCCTCTGGATGCGCGGGGCCAGCCTGACCATGTTGCACCAGCCCACCCCGCGCACCGACCTGGCCGTGTGGGCCGAGGACACGATGACCGTCATCGGCATGATCGAGGCGAAGGCCGTCATCGTCTCTGAGCCCTTCACGGTGGCCATCCCGGTGCTGCAGGAGAAGGGCATCAAAGTCCTCACCGTCGCCGACCTGCTGGCCTCGGAGCCGATCGACCCGATCGAGGTCGGTGAGGACGACCTGGCGCTGATGCAGTTGACCTCCGGATCCACCGGATCCCCGAAAGCCGTCCAGATCACCCACCGCAACATCTACTCCAATGCCGAGGCGATGTTCATCGGCGCCGAGTACGACGTCGACAAGGACGTGATGGTCAGTTGGCTGCCCTGCTTCCACGACATGGGCATGGTCGGCTTCCTCACCATTCCGATGTACTTCGGCGCCGAGCTGGTGAAGGTCACGCCGATGGACTTCCTGCGCGACACGCTGCTGTGGGCCAAGCTCATCGACAAGTACAAGGGCACCATGACCGCGGCGCCCAACTTCGCTTACGCGCTGCTGGCCAAGCGGTTGCGCCGCAACGCCAAGCCGGGCGACTTCGACCTGTCGACGCTGCGCTTCGCCCTGTCCGGCGCTGAGCCTGTCGAGCCCGCCGACGTCGAGGACCTGCTGGACGCGGGGAAGCCGTTCGGCCTGCGGTCGTCGGCGATCCTGCCGGCCTACGGCATGGCCGAGACCACCCTGGCCGTGTCCTTCTCCAAGTGCAACTCGGGTCTGGTTGTCGATGAGGTCGACGCCGACCTGATGGCCGCGCTGCGCCGGGCCGTGCCCGCCACCAAGGGCAATACCCGCCGGCTGGCCACACTCGGGCCGCTGCTGAAGGATCTCGAGGCCCGCGTCGTCGACGAGAACGGCAACGTGATGGCGGCCCGCGGCGTCGGTGTCATCGAGCTGCGTGGCGAGTCGCTCACGCCGGGCTACATCACGATGGGTGGCTTCATCCCGGCTCAGGACGAGCATGGCTGGTATGACACCGGCGACCTCGGCTACCTGACCGACGAGGGCCACGTCGTGGTCTGCGGACGGGTCAAGGACGTCATCATCATGGCCGGCCGCAACATCTACCCGACCGACATCGAGCGGGCCGCGGGGCGCGTCGAGGGTGTCCGCCCGGGCTGTGCGGTGGCAGTGCGGCTGGACGCCGGGCATTCCCGCGAGTCGTTCGCCGTCGCCGTCGAGTCGAACGCTTTCGAGGACCCGGCCGAAGTGCGCCGCATTGAGCACCAGGTGGCACACGAGGTCGTCAAGGAGGTCGACGTACGGCCCCGCAACGTCGTCGTCCTGGGACCCGGCACCATTCCCAAGACGCCGTCGGGCAAGCTGCGTCGGTCGAATTCGGTCACCCTGGTCACCTAGCTCCTGCTCGCGACGGAGGACATGGCCGACAGCTATTGAGAACTAAGCCGGTCATGGTGAATTCTCATGGGACGTCGATCCGTCGAGTCAAGGGAGCAGCACCGATGTTGTTGGCATCGCGAGCGTTTTTGGCGCAGGTCGTCGTGGGTGTGTGTATCGGGGCCGCCACGCTTGCCGGTTGCCACGACGGCCGCAGCATGGATCCCACCGCGGCACCGACGAGTTCCGGACCGCTAGACGGGACCCGCCGCGTCTCGACGAAGTACTTCAGCTACGTCGCTAACCGGGACTTCGAGGCAACGGTCGATGCGTTGAACAAGGCGGCCGCCGACCGCGGCATGATGATCGTCGGCGAGGTGAACCAGGACGCCGAGCTGGCCGCGGACGGGCTGCAGTTGCCAGGCGCGGCCAGTTTGTTCGTCGGCAACCCGCAGCTGGGCAAGACGTTCTTCGAGGCCACCAACGCCATCGGGGTTGTGGTTCCGGTCCGGTTGCATGTCTGGGTCGACGTTCAGGGACCGGCCCACATCAGTTATCTCGATCCGGCATCGGAGTTCACCGCCATCGATCCGGCGCTCAGCGATGCCGGACAGCAGATGTCGCAAGCAATCCGTACCATCGCCGAAGGCGCCGCCGGCGGTCCGGCCACCACGACCACAGTCGAAACAAACTTGGTCACCCTCACCGCGAGCGGTGAGTTCGAGGCGACGATCGGCGCCCTGCACGATGCCGCCGACAAGCACGGCCTGGTCGTCCTCGGCGACTTGAACGAGGAGTCGAGGCTGAAGGCGATCGGCCTGCAATCGCAACACGCGCACAGTTTCTTCCTGGGTGATCCACAGCTGGGCAAGACGCTTTTCGGCACCACCCAGGCGATCGGTGCGGTGGTTCCGGTGCGCGTGCACGTATGGGTGAACGGCCGCGGCGGCCCGGCTCACATCAGCTATTTCGATCCGGCGCCGGAGTTCGCCGCGGTCGATCCGGCCCTTGCCGACTCGGGGAAGAAAATGTCCGAGACCATCCGCGCCACAGTCGATGCCGCGGCCGGCAAGCAGTAGTAGCGCTTGCACCAGTAGCGCTTGCACTAGTAGCGCGAGCACTAGTAGCGCTTGCACTAGTAGCGCGAGCAGACGCAAAATCGCACGTTTTGTTGCCTTGATCACGCGATTTTGTGTCTGCTCGCGCGGGTAGGGGCGGGCGCGCGGGTAGGGGCGGGCGCGTGGGTAGGGGCGGGCGCGCGGGTAGAGGCACGCGGCGTCAATGGCGGCGTGACCAGTTGCGCGCCGCCGCGACGAAGGTGGTGACCAACTGACGCTGGGCCGCGGTGAATTCGCCGCTGTAGTCCAGTGTGTCGTTGATGGCCCGGTGTTCGAATCTCAGCGAGCAGCAACCGGTCAGATAGCCCTCGAGGTACATGCTGCTGCCGCTGAGCACCATCAGCGCGACGTTGTCGTCGACCGGCGGGTCGATGAGGTGCTGCGGGCTGCCCCGCAGAATCCGAAGCTGGTCATCGACGAATCGGTCCGCTTCCCTGGTGGCGCTCGCTCTGAGAATGCCTGTGCGACCGAGGTAGTCGCAATGCAGTGTGTCGCCGTCGGCGCTCCCGCGTGCCATCAACACTTGTCCGCCCACGATCTGCTCGGCGGCCTGCACACCGGCGCACTCGGCGGCGATGTCCTGTTGGGGCAGAACGAAATCCGTCGGTAGCTGGTTGGCCACGGTCTTGGCCAGGGCGATCACCTGTTGTTGGGTGGCCATCTCGTTCGGTGCACCCAGCAGTGGTGTCCAGGTGACGACGAACTGCGTCGAGCCGTGATCCACGGCAATCGCCGACACCGCCTCCGACTCCGAGCGCAGAAAGAACGCTCTCTCGGAATCGACGGCGACCTCTTGGACACGGGCGCGGCTGCCGCCGATGAGGTCCGCGACTTCGGCAACCGGCCCGCCGATCGGAACGCTCAGTGCGACGCCGCCTAGGTCGTCCTTGGGGCCGTAATGACACGACGCCATGCCTGCCGTGTGGAACTTGGAGTCGTCCAGACGCTTTGTCACCCACATCGTGGGTGTCAGGCGCCGGTAGGTGGCCTGAACGTCAGCGACCGGCAGCGTCGAGCACAGATCGGAGAGCCGGGCCGCCGGTGGGGTCGGCGGTGGCGCACAACCCGCTGTCGCCAGCAACAGCGCGGTCGCCAACGACGGGTATACGGAGCACCGCATATCTCCCATTCTGCGCATCCGGGCCGGGGTCACGGACCGGGTGGGGGAGGGCCTACCACGCGTGCACGCGATTCTGCGCGGGCTCGAGGCCCAGTTCGAGGAGCAATTCGGTGGCGTCGGCCGCCTGCTCGCAGATGGTCGGCACCTCCGCGCGCTCGGTGGCATTGAAGGGCTCGAGCACGAAGGCCGCAGGATCTTTGCGCCCGGGCGGACGGCCGATACCGATCCGGACGCGCTGAAACTCCTTGGTGCCCAGGGCGGCAGCCACCGAGCGCAACCCGTTGTGACCACCTTCGCCGCCGCCCAGCTTGAGCCGGATGCGCCCGAAGTCGAGGTCGAGTTCGTCGTGCAGCACCACGATGTCGGCCGGCGGCACCGAATAGAACTTGGCCAGTGGCCCGACCTGGCGCCCCGACTCGTTCATGTAGCAGCGTGGCTTGGCCAGCACCACCGAGCGCCCGCTCAACCGGCCGGTGCTTATCTCGGCGCCGGAACGCTTGTGCGCCTTGAACTTCGCACCCAGCCGGGCGGCGAGGAGGTCGGCAACCATGAACCCGACGTTGTGCCGGGTGCGGGCGTAGTTCTCGCCCGGGTTGCCCAGGCCGACCACCAGAAGGGGTTCGGCCATGTTGCGCTACTCGGACTCGTCGGAGGCCTCGCCGGCCTCCTCGCCGGCTTCGCCCTCGTCTGTGGCGGCCTCGCCTTCCTCGCCGGCACCCTCTTCGGCGAGGTCCTCGGCCGTCGGCGCCTGCACCACGTTGACCACGAGCAGTTCGGGGTCGGAGACCAGGGTGGTGCCGCGAGGCAGCTCGACCTGGCCGGCGGTGAACTGGGTGCCGGCGGCGGCGCCCTCGATGGACACGGTCAACTGCTCGGGAATCGACAGTGCCTCGGCCTCGACCTCGATCGCGTTGGTCTCCTGGGTGACCAGGGTGTCGGGTCCGGCCTCGCCCTCGATCACAACGCTCACCTCGACGGTGACCTTTTCCCCGCGCTTCACGACAAGCAGGTCGGCGTGCTGGATGGTGCGGCGGATCGGGTGGATCTCCAGCGCTTTGGTCAGCGCGAATTGTTCCTTGCCGGCGATGTTCAGGGTGAGCACGGCGTTGGTGCCCGAGTGGCGCAGCACTGCCGCGAAGTCATGCCCGGGCAACTCGAGGTGTTGCGGGTCGGCGCCGTGGCCGTAGAGGACGGCGGGAATCTTGCCTTCGCGGCGGGCCCGGCGGGATGCGCCCTTGCCGGTCTCGGTACGCACCGTGGCGGTCAGTTGGTTGACTGCAGCTTTAGCCATGTTGTCGCTCCTGTGTGTAGGGCACGGCCAGGGATCGCGACAGAATGCCGGTCTCCGTCGATAACGGTGCTGGTCCTGTGGCCAGCCACCCTCGCCGTGACGCCGAGTCAGGGTATCGCACCGGCGGCTCAGAGCGGAAATTCGGTGCCGGTGAGCTGCTCCGATAATTCCCACAGCGCGCCGGCGGCCTGCATATCGCGGGCCCGCCGGCTTCGGGCGATCGGCTGCGTCCGGCCAAGGTAGCCGAAGCGGGGGCCGACGAAGCTGTCTCCGGGCAGGTCCGCGGACGCGGCGTACAACGTTTGCCGGGCCCCGTAGTCAGCATCAGTCGCGACGATGCGGGTGGCTGTCGACATCACGGCATCGCTGAGTTTGTGCCCGGAGGCGCCCTGCAGGTTGGTGCGCGAGTAGCCAGGGTGAGCGGCCAGGGCGCGCAGCGGCGAACCGACCGCGTCGAGGCGTCGTTGCAGCTCGCTGGTGAACAGCAGGTTGGCCAATTTGGACTGGCTGTAGGCGAGAAACGGCGAGTAGCGGCGGGTCTGGTGGTTAATGTCGGCCAGGTCGATCCGGCCCGGCCAGTGCGCCATCGAGGACACCGTCACCACCCGGTCGGACAGCCGGGGCAGCAACAGGTTGGTCAACGCGAAGTGGCCGAGATGATTGGTGCCGATCTGACTCTCGAATCCGTCGGCGGTCACCGCGTAGGGGACGGCCATGACGCCGGCGTTGTTGATCAGGATGTCGGCGCGGTCGACCGTGTCGGCGAACTGCCGGACGGACGACAGGTCCTGCAGTTCGAGTGCGCGGACCTCCACCAGTCCACTGATCTTCCGCGCCGCATTCTCGCCCTTGGCGGTGTTTCGAACGGCCATGATGACCTTGGCGCCGCGGCCAGCCAGCTCGCGGGCCGTCACCTCACCGAGCCCACTGTTGGCGCCGGTGACGACGACGGTGCGGCCGGCGAATGAGGGTAGGTCGGCCGCTGTCCAGTTGCCCATGGTCGACCACTCTAGGTAGGCCGGCCCAACAACCGTCGAACAGCGGCGGTATCACCCCGTTCGCCGAGGCCGCACTGGCCTGTGGTGACCTGGACGCTGCGCGTCTTTGACGCCGACGGAACTCGACGTGGCGCGCCTGGCGGCTGAAGGAATTGGGCAACAAGGATATTGGCGCGCGGCTGTCATCTCACCGCGAATCGTACGGGTGCAGCTGTTGCAGGAAGTGTTGCAGCGCAACTGATCCGAACGATCACCCGTCGGCGGCCAGATGGTCCGCGCAGTCCACCCGCAGGTCTGACGTCTGCATGGGAAGTCCGTAGTAGCCGCAGCGGTAGGCCCTCGGCTCGGCTGCGGTGACCTCTAACAACACACAGGTGGTGCAGGCTCTGGTCACCGGAAGCAGCTCGGCCGCATGCAACCTGGCCAAAATGTGCAGCAGGCCGTCCAACACGCGTTCACCTTCCTCGCGCTCCATCTTCGAGATCGCGATCTCGGCCCGTGCGCTCCATCGGTAAACGCTGGGGGCAAGAGCCCTGCCTGCCGCAGTGAGTATCAGATGATGGCTTCGGCCGTCGGCGGGATCGCGGCGACGTTCGACCAGGCCTTTGCGGATCAGCGCGCCGATCGCATCACTGATTGTTGGATCGGCGACGTCGAGTTCCCTTGCGAGCACGCTGCTTCGGGCCTGTGGCGGCGGACCCGTATGTAGCCAGCCCAGTACCCGCATCTGGGTGCTCGACAGGTCATGTGCTTCCGCAACCCTGCGGGACAGCACCTGCAAGGCGCCGCCGACGCGGTCGAGGGCCGCGACGATCTTCGCGTCCAGGCTGGGATGGCGATCCCCGTCGGCTCTCAGCGGACCGCTTCTTCCGTGATTGCGGCGCGGCCGAAGCCGCCTCCCCGCGGCGGGGCCATTGTCACCTTCGTCTCCTGGCGTCTGCTCGCTGGGCCACCTCGCTGGATGGTACTGCCGCCGCCAACCCAAGCCTGCGACAGAAAATCAACGTGATCCTAATAGTTAGGATTCCTCGGTAATTCTCCCACACTGCAGGGGAGCATCAGCGCAGATGCGCACACCGTCGAGCCGGCAGCCCACGACCGGCTCCACGACCGATCAGGAATACGCCATGCCCAAACTTTCTCGCAGTGACTGGTATGACCTGGCCCGCGACACCAACTGGAACTTTCGTTACGTCACCGAGGACGAGGTGTTCCCGGAAGAACTGTCGGGATCCCACCGCGTCTCCACCGAAGCCTGGCTGAAGTGGGACGAGCCGTACAAGATCGGCTACCGCGAATACGTGCACAACCAGGTCACCAAGGACACCACCACCTATTCCCTGAAGAACACCATTGGACGTTCAAAGCTGTTCTCGCAGTTGGACCCTGGTTGGAGATCCGTCATCGTCGCTCACTACGGCGCGATCACCATGCCCGAGTACCTCGCTTCGATCGGGGAGGCTCGGATGGGACGGTTCGGCCGGTCCGCCGCGTGGCGCAATACCGCTACCTTCGGCACCCTCGACGAGGTCCGGCACGGTCAGATCCAAGCGTTCTTCCCGTACGGTCTGCTCGACAAGGAACCCCGGGGCGACTGGGCGCTCAAGGCGTTCCACACCAACAACTGGATCGTGCTGGCAGTGCGCTATTTGTTCGACGACATGTTCGTGGCCAACGATGCGACCTCGATCGCGCTGCAGTTGACCTTCACGCTGGAAACCGGTTTCACCAATCTGCAGTTCCTGGGCATGGCCGCGGACGCCATCGACGTCGGCGACCTCGAATTCGGCGCGCTCATCTCTTCGATTCAAACGGACGAGGCCCGGCATGCCCAGCAAGGTGAGCCGACCATCAAGGTGCTCATCGAGAACGGGGAGAAGGAGTGGGGACAGTTCCTCATCGATCACATGTTCTGGCGGTCCTGGCGGATATTCGCGCTGTTGACCGGTCTGTCGATGGACTATTACACCCCGCTGGAGAGTCGTCGGATGAGCTTCAAGGAGTTCATCGAAGACTGGGTGGTCACCCAGTTCGCCGACCAGTTCCGCGACTTCGGGCTCGAACATCCCTGGTACTGGGAAGAATTCATCAACGAGCTGACGTGGTACCACCACGCGATTCATCTCGGGGTGTGGAACTACCGGCCCACCGTGTGGTGGAACCCCGACGCCGGGGTGTCACCCGAAGAACGTCTCTGGCTGGAAGAGAAATACCCCGGCTGGAACCGCGATTTCGGGCGGCACTGGGATGTCATCACCGAGAACGTCCGCAACGGTGACATCGCTGCGACGCTGCCGGAAACGCTGCCGATCACCTGCAATCTTTGCCAGCTGCCGATCGTTCGTGCCGCCGGCGTCATCGTCGGCGCGCACACCGACCCTGCGCCGCTGAGCCACGAACACAACGGCCGCCGATATCTGTTCTGCTCTGAGCCGTGCAAGTGGATCTTCACCCAGCGCCCGGAGCGCTTCGCCGGCCACCAGTCGCTGATCGACCGCGTGCTCTCGGGTGAGATCAGCCCGCCTGACCTCGGCACCGTCTTGGAGTACTTCGGGTTGCCTGCCGAAGAGCAGGGGCAGGACGCCGACAACTACGCCTGGGCCGAGAAGCGCTAGGAGATCATCATGGCATTGCTACCGCTGACCGCGCTGTTCGAGGGCGACATCCTCGAACTGCTCATTCCCGTCGACGACGGCGACACCGTCGAATCGGTCGGGCAACAAATCGCCCACCACGTGGTGGGCCGCCGCGTCGCCCAACGCGACGCACCGATCCGGCTGCGCCACAACGGCATCGCCCTCGACCCAGGTGCGCTGATCGGTGCCTCGGGAGTGGGGCCGCTCGATCATGTGGAGGCCTACTATGCCTAGCGTCACTGTCTGGACGCCGGTCGCCACCATAGACGAACTGTGGGAGGGCGAGGTCGGGGAGTTTTATGCCGGTGACCAGCCGATCCTGTTGGCGCACTTGCGAAATGGGGAGATACGGGCCTACGACGGCAGTTGCCCGCACGCCGGATTCCCGCTGGCCGACGGCGAAGTCGTCGACCAGGTGCTGACCTGCTCCGCGCACAGCTGGGAATTCGACCTGGCCACCGGCGCCGGAGTCAACCCCGACACCTGCCGGCTACGCAGCTACCAGGTCCGCCGGGAGGCCGATCAGATCGCCGTACTGGTCGGAGACGACGCATGACCGCCGCCGACGGCAAGCTGGTCGGGCCCATCGTGCGCGGGTTCGACCCCGACATCGTCAGCGCCTTGACCGAGGCCATCGCCGTCGACAATCCCGACGCCGACGTCACCGTTGACGACCAGGCGGGTTATGTGCGGATACACGCGCCGTGGTTTCTTCGAGTGACCCGGACCAGTCTGGAAGATGCTGCGGGAGAACCTATTCCACTGGCCTCCCTGGAGCCCGCCATTGCGGGCTTTGCCGGCCGGATGCGCTATGTCGGAGACAACGAATTGCATTGGTACCTGGAACGGGAGGACTGACCATGACCACCGCGGCACCGCGCCGGCTGAAGACCTGGAGCGTACTGGGCGACACACGTCGCAAGCCCACCGAGTACGAGGTGGTGACCGGTCGCTTCCATTACCACTACAACCGCCAACCTGCCCCGTTCGATCTCGACCCACACAGCGCCATCAACCAGTGGTACCTCAAACACCGTGAAGGCTCGCCGCTGCAGACCGACGACTGGGAGGGCTTCCGCGATCCCGCCGCGCTGAACTATCGCCGTTACGTCGCTTTGCAGCACGATCGTGAGGTGTATGCCGAGGGCGTCGTCGACCATTACGAGGCGCTCGACCACGATGCCGGTCTGGATCCTTCCTGGGTGGCGGTGTTGGGACGGATCTATGTGCCGGCTCGCTTCGTGCACCACGTGCTGCAACTCTCCGCGCTCTACCTAGGCCAGCTGGCCCCCAGCGCTTACATCACCAACGCGGCCTTCTTTCAGGCGGCCGACGAACTGCGTGCACTGCAGTGGATCGCCTACCGCGCCAAGTCGCTGTCGCTGCAGCACGGAGCCGAACTCGCCAACTCCGAAACCACGCGACGGGTCTGGGAGTTCGACGAGGTATGGCAACCGGCGCGGGAAGCGCTGGAGCGGTTGCTGCTGGCTTATGACTGGGGCGAGGCGTTCGTCGCGCTGAACCTGGTGGTGAAGCCGGCCCTGGATGCCCTGTTCAAGGAGGCGCTGGCAAGCCTCGCCGCGGCGAACGGTGACGGCCTCACGGCAGCGCTGCTGCAAGAGTCCCGTGTGGACACCACCCGCAGCCAAGCATGGAGCGCTGCGCTGGCGAAGTACGCAGTTGCCGGTCGGGCCGTCAACAAGGACGTGATCCTGGGCTGGGCGGCGAACTGGGAACCGTTGGTCGGCAACGCAATCGGCGCACTCGCCGAAGTCTTCACCGACGCGCCGCACGCCCAGACCGTGGACGTCGTGCTCAGTCGCGTCGCGGAGTCGACCGATCGTTTCGGCGGTTCCTGGCGTAGCTGACGCAGGCCGTCCGACTCCCGCCTCGGTGCGACACGGCGGCGCGGCTACTTCTTGGCCACCACGAATCCGCGGATGATCGCCTCCACGTCGTTGCTCTCCGAGACGGCCTGTTCGGCCAGGCTCGTGATGATCAGCTGCACCAGGTACCGCTGGTTGCCCGGCGGCGCCGCGGTGGGGATGACGACTCGGTTCCAACTGCGCATCCGGGCACCCTTGAGTTCATAGGTGCCCTGGACCATGGACGACGGGAAGCCGTTGTAGTCGGCAGTGGAGGCGTCCAACTGGTGGAAGCTGTCCGGAAGGTCGGCGTTGGCGTGCTTGATCGCCTCGGCAGGATTGAAGTCTCCCCGCAGCTTGAACACCATCAGCATGGCCGCCGGATAGCTGTCGCCCTTGGAGATCATCACCGCTTTCGTTGCGCTCTTGGAGTCGACGGCGCGCGGTTTCCAGCCTGGCGGTGTGGGGATCGAGACGACCAGGTCGGTCAGGTCCGTCGGCAGTACCGCGTCGCCGAGCACGCCTTCGTTCTCCAGATACTTCGACAGCGGGACCAGAGGTTCGGCGGGCGTGGGTGAGGTGTTGGCCGTCGACGGCGTGGTCCAGATCGACTGGTAGTCGGCGGTCTTGGGTCCGCAGGCGGCCGTCGACCATGTCAGCGCGGCCCCCACCATGGCAGCCGCGCAGACACGTATCGTCTTGGCCGTCACAGGATCTCGCGCACGGCGTCGATCGGACGGGCCAGCCTGGTGCCCTTCGGTGTGATCACGAAGGGCCGCTCGATCAGGATGGGGTGGTCAACCATGGCATTCAGCAGTTCGTCGTCGCCGGCATCGGCGAGGTCGAGTTCAGCGTAGAGCGGTTCGCGTTTGCGCACCGCCGCACGCACCTCGATGCCCGCATCCCTGATCATGTGCACCAACTCGTCCCGCGCTGGTGGTGTCTTCAAATACTGGACCACCTCTGGTTCAAAACCGTTGTCCCGCAACAACTCCAGCGTCTTGCGCGACGTGCTGCACTTGGGGTTGTGATAGATGACGGTCTTGCCCCCGGTACCCGTCATCTAGGCGTCTCCGTCGAACAGTCCCGTGACGGAGCCGTTCTCGAAGACGGCACGGATGGTGCTGGCCAGCAGCGGCGCAATGGACAGAACGGTGAGCTGCGGGAATCGCTTCTCCTCACCGATGGGCAGGGTGTTGGTCACGATCACCTCGCGCGCACCGCAACCCGCCAGGCGCTCGGCCGCCGGGTCGGACAGCACTCCGTGGGTGGCCGCGATTATCACGTCCTTGGCGCCGTCGTTGTGCAACAGCTTGACTGCCCCGGCGATGGTGCCGCCGGTATCGATCATGTCGTCGATCAGCACACAGGTGCGTCCCTGCACCTCACCGACCACGCGGTTGGACACCACCTGGTTGGGCACCCGCGGGTCGCGGGTCTTGTGGATGAAGGCCAGCGGCACGCCGCCCAGCGCGTCGGCCCACTTCTCGGCGATGCGCACCCGTCCGGAGTCGGGGGAGACCACGACCATGTTGCTGTCGGGATAGTTGTCCCGGATGTAGCCGGTCAACAGGTTCTGCCCCCGCATGTGGTCCACGGGTCCGTCGAAAAAGCCCTGGATCTGATCGGTGTGCAGGTCGACGGTCACGATCCGGTCCGCACCGGCGGTCTTGAGCAGGTCGGCGACCAGACGTGCCGAGATCGGCTCGCGGCCGCGGTGCTTCTTGTCCTGGCGGGCATACGGGTAGAACGGCATGACCGCGGTGATCCGCTTGGCGCTACCCCGCTTGAGCGCGTCGATCATGATCAGCTGTTCCATCAGCCACTGGTTCACCGGCATCGGGCATGACTGCAGCACGAACGCATCGCAGCCGCGGACCGATTCCTGGAAGCGCACGAAGATCTCGCCGTTGGCGAAGTCGCGCGCCGTCTGCGCGGTGACGTGGACGTCGAGTTCTTTGGCTACCTGCTCGGCCAGTTCCGGGTGGGCCCGGCCGCTGAAGAGCATCAGATTTTTGCGGTTATCGGTCCAGTCGTGGCTCACCGGGCTGCCCTCGCCGTGTCGGGATCGAAAGTAAAGGAACGCCTCATCGTAGCGGGGTTACCGAGAAACGAAATCACGGTGTCTCATCGGCTTCGAGGTTGCGGGTGGCGCGATCAGCGGCCTCCGCGGAGGGGGTGCCCGGCCGCTTGCGCTGAACCCAGTTCTCGATGTTGCGCTGCGGGCCGGCCGACACCGCCAGCGCACCCGGTGGGACGTCCTCGCGCACCACGGTTCCGGCGCCGGTGTAGGCGCCGTCGCCGACGGTCACCGGGGCGACGAACATGGTGTCCGAGCCGGTGCGTACATGCGAGCCGATGGTGGTGCGGCTCTTGGTGGTGCCGTCGTAGTTGACGAACACGCTGGACGCGCCGATGTTGCTGTGTTCGCCGATGTCGGCGTCGCCGACGTAGCTCAAGTGCGGCACCTTGCTTCCGCTGCCGATGGTGGCGTTCTTGGTTTCCACGAAGGCGCCGAGTTTGCCCTGTGCACCGAGAACGGTTCCGGGCCGCAGGAATGTGAAGGGTCCGACGGTGGCGCCGTCGCCGATGGTCGCCGACGTGCCGTGGGTACGGCAGATGGTGGCGTTGTCACCGACGCTGACGTCGGTCAGGGTGGTGTCGGGCCCGACCCCGCAGTGAGCGCCGATGCGGGTGCGGCCCAGCAGCTGAGTGCCCGGGTGGATGACGGTGTCACGACCGATCGTCACGTCCACGTCGATCCAGGTCGATGCGGGGTCGATCACGGTGACACCGGCCAGTTGGTGGGTGGCCACGATCCGGCGGTTGAGTTCGGCGCCCAGCTCGGCGAGCTGGACCCGGTTGTTGACGCCGGCAACCACGGCGCTGTCTTCGATGTGCTGGGCGCTGACGGTGTGGCCGTCGCGGCGCAGGATCGCGACGACGTCGGTGAGATAGAGCTCCTGCTGGGCGTTGTTGGAGCTCAATCTGCTCAGCGCGGACCGGAGTGGGCCGACGTCGAAGGCATAGACGCCGGTGTTGACCTCACGGATCCCGCGCTGGGAGGGCGTCGCGTCGGTCTGCTCGACGATCGCCATGACCTCGTTGTCCTGGGTGCGCAGGATGCGGCCGTACCCGTGCGGATCGTCAAGCGTGGTGGTGAGCACGGTGACGGCGGCTCCCTGACCCTGCCCGGCGGCGCTGTGTGTGGCGATCAGGTCGGCAAGAGTATCGGCGTCCAGCAGCGGGGTGTCGCCCGCCGCGACGACGACGATGCCGGCGTAGTCCGCCGGCAGAGCGGACAGGCCGCACAACACCGCGTCACCGGTGCCCCTGGGCTTGTCCTGCAATGCGACGTCGATGGTCCGGCCCAGATCCTCGGCCAGTTCGGCGACCAGTGGCGAGATGCGCTGGTGGTCATGGCCCAGCACAACGACGAGATGTTGAGGCGCGAGCTTGGTCATCGCGTGGAGGGAGTGCGACAACATGCTGCGCCCGCCGAGGGAGTGCAGCACCTTGGGCGTGTCCGACCTCATCCGGGTGCCGGGCCCGGCCGCGAGGACCAGAACCGCGGTGTCACCACGAGAACTCATCAACTCTCCTCAAGTTTCGCCTGGCGAGCGTGCGCACCTGCACGCCGACACGCCGTTAAGAGTGGCATTTAGGGCACGCTCGCGGCAAAAAGCGGCTTCAGCGGCATATGAGCGAAGCTCCGTCGCCAGGACTCGAACCTGAACTATCTGAACCAAAATCAGAGGTGCTGCCGATTACACCACGACGGATTGCTCCTGAGACTTTAGTCTGCCGCGTGGAGTGTGCGTCTACTGCGCTGGCTGTGCGCCCACTGCGGCCCCAATAGCGATTTCACCGCCGTGCACGCACCCGCAGATCCATCAGTGCACACTGGCTACACCCCTATACCCTGAGCACGTGGCTGAACCGGATAAGGGCCCGGACAAGGAAGCACGCACGCCGCGCGCCCGAATGACCGGCAGCGAGCGCCGGCGCCAACTCATCGGCATTGCCCGATCGCTGTTTGCCGAACGGGGCTACGAGGGCACCTCGATCGAGGAGATCGCCCAGCGCGCCAGCGTGTCCAAACCCGTCGTCTACGAGCATTTCGGCGGCAAGGAGGGGTTGTACGCGGTCGTGGTGGACCGGGAGATGTCGGCGCTGCTGGACGGCATCACCTCGTCTCTGACCAACAACCGGTCCCGGGTGCGGGTGGAGCGGGTGGCGTTGGCCCTGCTCACCTACGTCGAAGAGCGAACCGACGGGTTCCGAATCATGATCCGCGACTCGCCGGCCGCGATCAGCTCCGGCACGTATTCCAGCCTGCTCAACGATGCCGTCAGCCAGGTCAGCTCGATCCTCGCCGGGGATTTTGCGCGCCGCGGACTGGATCCCGACCTGGCGCCGCTGTACGCCCAGGCGCTGGTGGGCTCGGTGTCGATGACGGCCCAGTGGTGGCTGGACACGCGGGAGCCGAAGAAGGAAGTGGTCGCCGCGCACCTGGTCAATCTGATGTGGAACGGCCTGACCCACCTGGAGGCCGATCCGCAGCTACGGGACGAGTAGGTGCGCACGCATGCAAGAACTTCGCAAGCGCCTGCTGTTGTGATTGGTAGCAGCCCGAGCCGTGTGCACTTGTGTATCAACCCGAACGAAAGGCTGATCAATGCGTTCCCTGTTTGCCGCGCTGTCCACTGGTCTGACCGGCCTCGCGATCACCCTGCTGGTTTCACTGGGCTTGACCCTTTCGCCGCCGGCCCACGCCGACCAGGGCAACTGCCCGCGTTTGCAGGCCTGCACCACCTGGTGCCCCGGTGACCCCAACCCGGCGGGCCGGCCGGTGCCGTGGGACGGCAATGTGTGCCACGACTACTACTGGGACTCCTACGGCGTCCACGACGTCGGCACCGGCGCCTTCTACTCGTGGGCGACGATGCCCTGGTAGCTCGGTCCGTCAGCCCGTTGACTCTGCGTCTGGGCGCGAAAGTTCGAGTAGGTAGCGCCCTGGGCGCAGGGTCGAATGGCGACTTCCGGTGGGAGGTAACTCACCAGCCGGGGTGGGAATCGCCGACTTTGCCCGCCCTAGAATGGGGCACACCATGACCGCACCGGGGACTGCGAGCCCAGACACCCCGATCGCGGGGCTCGTCGAATTGGCGCTCACTGCGCCGACATTTCAACAGCTCATCGAGCGTGCCTCCGATCGACCCGAAGAATTGCCGCTGGTCGGACCTGCCGGCGCGCGCCTTTTCGTGGCCAGTGCGTTGGCCCGGCATGGGGCGTTGTTGGTGGTCACCGCGACCGGGCGGGAAGCCGACGACCTGACCAGCGAACTGCGCGGCGTCTTCGGCGACGCGGCGGCGGTCTTTCCGTCCTGGGAAACGCTGCCGCACGAGCGGCTCTCGCCCGGCATCGACACCGTCGGGACTCGGATGATGGTGCTGCGCCGGCTGGCCCATCCCGACGACAGTCGGCTGGGGCCGCCGCTGCGGGTCGTGGTAACGGCGGTCCGCTCCCTGCTGCAACCCATGGCACCACAACTCGGCCTGCAGGAACCGCTGACTCTCGCCGTCGGCGACGAAGTGCCGTTCGAGGACGTGGTCAAGCGGCTCGTCGAGCTCGCATACACCAGGGTCGACATGGTCGGACGGCGCGGCGAGTTCGCCGTGCGCGGTGGCATCCTGGACGTCTTCGCCCCTACCGCCGAGCATCCGGTCCGGGTCGAGTTCTGGGGCGACGAGGTCACCGAGATGCGGATGTTCTCGGTCGCCGACCAGCGCTCTATTCCCGAGATCCATGTCGACAGGCTGCTCGCGGTCGCCTGCCGCGAACTGCTGCTCACCGAGGATGTCCGGGCCCGCGCGGCCGAACTGGCCGGGCAGCATCCCGCATCCGAGAACACGGTCACCGGCAGCATCATCGACATGCTGGCCAAGTTGGCCGAGGGGATCCCGGTCGAGGGTATGGAGGCGCTGTTGCCGGTGCTCCGCCCGGACGACCACGCGCTGCTCACCGATCAGCTGGCCCAGGGAACTCCGGTGCTGGTCTGCGACCCGGAGAAGGTGCGCACCCGCGCCGCCGACCTGATCAAGACCGGCCGGGAGTTCCTGGAAGCGTCATGGTCGGTCGCGGCACTGGGCACCGACGCCCCGGTCGACGTCGAACAACTGGGCGGGTCGGGCTTCGCCGAACTCGACGAGGTGCGGGAGGCGGCCCGCGGGGCCGGGCATCCGTGGTGGACGCTGAGTCAGCTTTCCGACGAGTCGGCGGTCGAACTCGAGATCCGATCTGCCCCGTCCGCGCGGGGGCACCAACACGACATAGACGGCATCTTCGCGATGCTGCGCGCGCACGTGGCGACCAGCGGATACGCGGCCATGGTGGCTCCCGGCACCGGAACCGCGCATCGCATGGTCGAGCGACTGGCCGAATCCGATATCCCCGCCGGCATGGTGGACCCGGGCCAGACGCTCAAGCCCGGCGTCGTCGGCGTCTTGCGCGGTCCGCTGCACGAAGGCGTCGTCGTCCCGGGTGCCAACCTGGTGGTCATCACCGAGGCCGACCTCACGGGCAGCCGGGCCGCCGCCGGCGAGGGCAAGCGGCTGGCGGCCAAGCGGCGCAACACCGTCGACCCGCTGGCGCTGACCGCCGGTGACCTGATGGTCCACGACCAGCACGGCATCGGCCGGTTTGTGGAGATGGTGGAACGCACGGTCGGCGGCGCGCGCCGCGAGTACCTGGTGCTGGAATACGCCTCGTCAAAAAGGGGCAGCGGCGGCCAGAACACAGACAAGCTGTATGTGCCGATGGACTCCCTGGACCAGTTGTCACGCTATGTCGGAGGCCAAGCGCCGGCACTGAGCAAACTCGGCGGCAGCGACTGGACCAACACCAAGACCAAGGCCCGCCGCGCCGTGCGCGAGATCGCCGGTGAGCTGGTGGCGTTGTACGCGAAACGGCAGGCCAGCCCGGGACATGCCTTCGCGCCCGACACGCCCTGGCAGGCTGAGATGGAGGACGCATTCGGCTTCACCGAGACCATCGATCAGCTCACCGCGATCACCGAGGTCAAGTCGGACATGGAGAAGCCGGTCCCGATGGACCGGGTGATCTGCGGCGACGTCGGCTACGGCAAGACCGAGATCGGGGTGCGGGCAGCGTTCAAGGCGGTGCAGGACGGCAAGCAGGTGGCCGTGCTGGTGCCGACCACGCTGCTGGCGGACCAGCATCTGCAGACTTTCACCGACCGGATGGCCGGCTTCCCGGTGACGGTGAAGGGCTTGTCCCGGTTCACCGATCCGGCGGAGTCCCGCAAGGTGATCGAGGGCATGGCCGACGGATCGGTCGACATCGTGATCGGCACCCACCGGCTGCTGCAGACCGGGGTGCGCTGGAAAGACCTCGGCTTGGTGATCGTCGACGAGGAACAGCGCTTCGGGGTCGAGCACAAGGAACACATCAAGGCGCTGCGCAGCCACGTCGACGTGCTGACCATGAGCGCCACCCCGATACCGCGCACCCTGGAGATGAGTCTGGCCGGTATCCGCGAGATGTCGACGATCCTGACCCCGCCCGAAGAACGCTACCCGGTGCTGACCTATGTCGGCCCGCACGACGACAAGCAGATCGCCGCCGCCCTGCGACGCGAATTGCTGCGCGACGGGCAGGCCTTCTACGTGCACAACCGGGTCAGCTCGATCGACCGTGCGGCCGCCCACGTCCGTGAGCTCGTTCCCGAAGCCCGCGTGGTCGTGGCACACGGACAGATGCCCGAAGAACTGCTGGAGCGAACCGTCCAGGGGTTCTGGAACCGCGAATACGACATCCTGGTCTGCACCACGATCGTGGAAACCGGCCTGGACATCTCCAACGCCAACACGCTGATCGTGGAACGGGCTGACACCTTCGGCCTCTCCCAGCTGCATCAGTTGCGTGGCCGGGTGGGCCGCAGCCGCGAGCGCGGCTACGCCTACTTCCTCTACCCGCAGAACGCGCCGCTGACCGAGACGGCCTACGACCGGTTGGCGACAATCGCCCAGAACAACGAGCTGGGGGCCGGCATGGCGGTGGCGCTCAAGGACCTCGAGATCCGCGGCGCCGGCAACGTGCTCGGTGTCGAGCAATCCGGGCACGTCGCCGGGGTCGGGTTCGATCTGTACGTACGGCTGGTCGGTGAGGCCGTGGAGGCCTACCGGGCCGCGGCGGACGGTCAGACGGTGACCACGCCGGAGGAGCCGAAGGACGTGCGCATCGACCTGCCGGTCGATGCGCACCTGCCGCCGGACTACATCGCCAGCGACCGGCTTCGGTTGGAGGGTTACCGCCGGCTGGCCGCCGCCACTTCCGACAGCGACATCGCCGCCGTTATTGAAGAGCTGATCGACCGGTACGGTCCGCTGCCCGAGCCTGCCGAACGGCTGGTGGCCGTGGCGCGGCTGCGGTTGCTGTGCAAGGCCTCCGGGATCACCGAGGTCAGCACCGCTTCGGCGACTTCGGTGCGACTTTCGCCGTTGACGTTGCCGGACTCCGCACAGGTTCGCCTGGCGCGGATGTACCCGGGCGGCCGCTACCGGGCGACGACGTCGACGGTGCAGGTTCCCATCCCGCGCGCTGGCGGTATCGGCGCCGGGCACATCCGCGACGTCGAACTGGTGCAGATGGTTGCCGATCTGGTGACTGCGCTGGCTGGGAAACCGCAGCAAGATGTTGGTATGACGAACACGCCGGTGAAGGAGCGACGGGCCCGATGATTGTCGTCCTGGTCGATCCTCGACGACCGGCCCTGGTGCCGGTGGAGGCCATCGAGTTGCTGTCCGGGCCGGTGCAGTACACCGAGGAGATGCCGATTGCGGTGCCCTGGTCGCTGCCTGACGCCCATCCGGCTCACACCGGTGAAGATGCGCCGGTGTTGTTGTCGTCGGATCCCAACCATCCCGCCGTCACCGCCCGGCTGGCCGCTGGTGCGCGGCTGATCGCGGCGCCGGAGCGTCAGCGCGGCGAGCGATTGATCGACGCCGTCGCCATGATGGACAAGCTGCGCACCGCGGGCCCGTGGGAGAGCGAACAGACTCATGACTCGCTGCGCCGGTACCTGCTGGAGGAGACCTATGAGCTGCTGGACGCGGTGCACAGCGGCAATGTCGAGCAACTGCGCGAAGAGCTCGGCGACCTGTTGCTTCAGGTGCTGTTCCACGCCCGCATTGCCGAAGACGCGGCGCTGCTTCCGTTCACCATTGACGACGTCGCCGACGCGCTGATGCGAAAACTCGGCAACCGGGTGCCGGGAGTGCTTGCTGGCGAATCGATTTCGCTGCAGGATCAGCTGGCCCAGTGGGAGGAGGCCAAGGCTTCGGAGCGGTTGCAGAAGTCGCGGAATTCGGTGCTCGACGACGTGCACACGGGTCAGCCGGCTTTGGCGCTGGCTCAGAAGGTGATTCAACGTGTGCGCCAAGCCGGCCTGCCCGACGAGTTCATTCCCGAAGAGCTCACCACGATCACGCTGTCGGCCGACATCGATGCGGAAAACACGCTGCGCGCAGCCGTATTGGACTTCGTCGAACTGGTCCGCGGTGTCGAGAAGGCGATCGCCGCCACCCGCCGCGGTGACAGCGTCGCCGAAGAACTCGATATGACGCCGTTGGGCTTCGTCACCGAGGAGGAGTGGCGCGCACACTGGCCGTCCGGCGAGTCGAGTTTGCCGGAGGGGGACTTCGAGGAGGAATCCCAGGCCGCCGAGGACCTGCCCGGGTTCACCAAGTCGCGCCCGAAGAAGCGCAAGGGACGCCGCTGAGCGTTTTAGCCACGATTTCAACAACTCGAAGAAGCTGCAGCTATTCGGCTAATAGTCTAAGCGGATCTGTGTGCTGGACGGCTCGGCGAGCGGGGTAGGAACCGAACCCGTGGGACGATGGCGTTGGCCGGAACGGGTGAGGGGCCCCGATAGGGAGATCGACAGGGAGAGTTTGTGTCGCCGAGACGCTGGTTGCGCGCGGTCGCCGTGATAGGGGCGACCGCGATGCTGTTGGCGTCAAGTTGCACCTGGCAACTCAGCCTCTTCATCCCGGAGGGCGTGCCACCGCCCGCGGGGGATCCGGTGCCGCCGGTGGATACCCACGCCCTTGGCCGACCGGCCGACCAGTTGCGGGAGTGGGCGCAGCAGCGGGCCCCCGCGCTGGAGATGCCGGTCATCGCGCTGGAGGCCTATGCCTACGCCGCACGCGTTGCCGAGGTGGAGAACCCGAAGTGCCATATCGCCTGGACGACGCTGGCGGGCATCGGCCAGGTGGAGAGCCATAACGGCACTTATCGGGGCGCGACGATCGCCCCCAACGGCGACGTCCGGCCCCCGATTCGCGGGGTCCGTCTCGACGGTAGCGGTGACACCGTGCGCATCGTGGACAACGACGGCGGCCTGCTCGACGGTGACAACGGTGTGGAGCGCGCGATGGGCCCGATGCAGTTCATTTCCGAGACATGGCGGCTGTACGGCGTCGACGCCAACAACGACGGCACCGCCAGCCCGGACAACATCGACGACGCCGCACTCTCGGCCGCGGGCTATTTGTGTTGGCGCGGAAAGGATTTGTCGACGCCGCGCGGCTGGATCACGGCGCTGCGGGCTTACAACAACTCCGGGGTGTACGCGCGGGCGGTGCGGGACTGGGCGACCGCCTATGCGGCGGGTCATCCGCTGTAGAAAGATGGATCGCTGACCAAGGCTTTAGGCTGCTGCCGGGGCCTGAACGGAGCCAGAGCGCAAAGGAGAACCCTGTGCCGATTATCGAGCAGGTCGGAGCTCGCGAGATCCTTGATTCCCGCGGCAACCCGACCATCGAGGTCGAGGTCGCGCTGATCGATGGAACCTTCGCTCGCGCCGCGGTGCCTTCGGGCGCATCGACCGGCGAACACGAGGCGGTTGAACTGCGCGACGGCGGCGAGCGGTACGGCGGCAAAGGGGTGAAGAAGGCGGTTCAGGCCGTCCTCGACGAGATCGGGCCCGCAGTCATCGGGCTCAACGCCGACGACCAGCGATTGGTCGATCAGGCGCTGGTGGACCTCGACGGCACACCGGACAAGTCGCGACTGGGCGCCAACGCGATCCTGGGTGTGTCGCTGGCCGTTGCCAAGGCGGCCGCGGATTCGGCGGCGTTGCCGCTGTTTCGGTACCTCGGCGGACCGAACGCGCACATCCTGCCGGTACCGATGATGAACATCGTCAACGGCGGCGCGCATGCCGACACCGGTGTGGACGTCCAGGAGTTCATGGTGGCGCCGATCGGCGCGCCGAGTTTCAGCGAGTCGCTGCGCTGGGGCGCGGAGGTGTACCACGCGCTCAAGGCGGTCTTGAAGAAGGAAGGGCTATCGACCGGGCTGGGCGACGAGGGCGGCTTCGCCCCCGATGTGGCCGGCACCACCGCGGCTCTGGATCTGATCAGCCGGGCCGTCGAGTCGGCCGGTTTCAAGTTGGGTGTCGACGTCGCGCTGGCCCTCGACGTGGCAGCCACCGAGTTCTACACCGACGGCACCGGATACAGCTTCGAGGGCTCGACCCGCACCGCCGAGGAGATGACGGAGTTCTACGCCGGCCTGCTCGGCGCCTACCCGCTGGTGTCGATCGAAGACCCGCTGTCCGAAGACGACTGGGACGGCTGGGCCGCATTGACCGCCGCCATCGGCGATCGGGTACAGATCGTCGGCGACGACCTGTTCGTCACCAACCCCGAGCGGCTCGAGGAAGGCATCGAACGCGGCATCGCAAACGCCCTGCTGGTCAAGGTGAATCAGATCGGAACGTTGACCGAGACGCTCGACGCGGTCGCCCTGGCGCACCACAGCGGGTACCGCACGATGATGAGCCACCGCAGCGGCGAGACGGAGGACACCACCATCGCCGATCTGGCGGTCGCGGTCGGCTGCGGCCAGATCAAGACGGGTGCGCCCGCGCGAAGCGAGCGTGTCGCTAAGTACAACCAGCTGCTGCGGATCGAAGAGGCGCTGGGCGATGCGGCCCGCTACGCCGGCGACCTGGCGTTCCCACGCTTCGCGGTGGACCCGAAGTAGTTGTCCCCCAAGCCCGATCCGAAACGTCGGTCCCCGGCATCACGGCCGGGGAAGCCGGGCGACTCGTCTCGGGCGCGACGCTCCACTTCGTCCAAGCCCGTCGCAAAACCTGTTTCCAAGCCCGCACAGACGACGCCCGACGAAAGCCGGTCCACGGGCTCGTTGCAGGAGCATGTCGTCGACCCCATCAAGCGGTCGTTCACCGAATCCGTTGACCAACGGTCGGATCAGCGGCTGGGGTTCACCGCGCGGCGGGCCGCGATCCTGGCCGCGGTGGTTTGCGTGCTGACCCTGACCATCGCCGGGCCGGTGCGCACCTATTTCTCCCAGCGCACCGAGATGGCGCAACTGTCGGCGACCGAGGCAGCGCTGCGCGGCCAGATCGCCGAATTGGAGCAGCGGAAGGGCCAGCTGGCTGACCCGGCGTACATCGCCGCGCAGGCGCGTGAGCGCCTTGGTTTCGTCAAACCGGGGGATATTCCTTTCCAGGTCCAGTTGCCGCCCGGCGCGGCGGTCACCCCGCAGCCCGGAGCCGAGGTGGGCGCTGCTGCCAAGAACGAACCCTGGTACACCTCGCTCTGGCACACCATCGCCGACGCGCCGCACCTACCGCCCTCGGCCAGCCCTGCACCCGAGCAGCCGCCGCAAGGGACGTCGCCGCCCAACCCGACATCGCCCGGTGGTTGACCCTGCCGACCTGGAGGCGGTGGCGCGCCAGCTGGGCCGGGAGCCCCGCGGGGTGCTGGACGTCGCCTATCGATGCCTCAACGGGGAACCCGGGGTGGTGAAGACCGCGCCGAAACTGCCCGACGGCACTCCGTTTCCGACGCTGTACTACCTGACGCATCCGGTGCTCACCGTGGCCGCGAGCCGATTGGAGACAACGGGGCTGATGCGTGAGATGACCGAAAGGTTGGTCCGGGAGCCGGATTTGGCCACGGCCTACCGTCGCGCGCACGAGTCGTATCTGGCCGAGCGTGACGCCATCGAACCGCTGGGTACCACCTTCTCCGGGGGCGGCATGCCAGACCGGGTCAAGTGCCTGCACGTACTGATCGCGCACTCCTTGGCCAAGGGGCCCGGAGTAAATCCGCTCGGTGACGAGGCGCTGGCGCTGCTGGTCGCTGAGCCAGGTCCGGTAGCGGCTTTGGTTGGGAGGCAATGGCTTTGACTCGTCTCGCGGGTATAGACTGTGGTACCAACTCGATTCGGTTGCTGATCGCTGATATCGAGGGGGAGTGGCTGCGCGATGTGCATCGGGAGATGCGGATCGTACGGTTGGGTCAGGGTGTCGACGCAACCGGTGAGTTCGTGCCGGAGGCGATCGCCCGAACCCGGGCAGCCCTGGTCGACTACGCCGAACTGCTTGGGGTGCATGGTGTCTCGCGGGTACGGATGGTCGCCACGTCGGCGACCCGGGACGCGGCCAATCGCGACGTCTTCTTTGCGATGACGGCTGATGTGCTGGGAGCGGTGATCCCGGGATCGGTCGCCGAGGTGATTACCGGCGCTGAGGAGGCTTCGCTGTCCTTCCGCGGGGCCGTCGGCGAGCTGGACAATGCCGGAGCGCCTTTTGTGGTGGTCGACCTCGGCGGCGGGTCGACCGAGATCGTGCTCGGCAAGGCCGCGAACGAGGTCGTGGCCAGCTACTCGGCCGATATCGGTTGTGTCCGCTTGACCGAGCGATGTCTGCACTCCGACCCGCCCTCCTTGCATGAGGTTGCCGCGGCACGGGCAGTGGTGCGGGAACGCCTGGACGTCGCGCTGCGCGAGGTTCCGCTAGCGGGGGCCCGGACCTGGGTCGGATTGGCCGGAACAATGACCACCCTGTCGGCGCTGGCGCACGACATGTCGGCGTATGACGCCGCGGCAATTCACCTTTCGCGGGTGCCGCTGGATGACTTGATGGCGGTGTGTGAGCGGCTGATCCGCATGACCCGGGCCGAGCGGGCCGCACTGGGGCCGATGCATGAGGGCCGCGTCGACGTGATCGGTGGCGGTGCGATCGTGGTTCAGGAACTGGCGCGCGAACTGAGTTCGCAGGCCGGGATTTCGGAGTTGATCGTCAGTGAACACGACATCTTGGACGGGATCGTGTTGTCGATCGCGTGACCACATGGGCTCCGTCAGTGCCGCACCTGTCCTGCGCCCGGCCGACCGAGCGCCGAATCCACCATAGGGTGCTGGCCAGAGACTGGTGAAAGCTGTGACTCACGCCTCGAAGCGGTAACCCATACCTGATTCGGTCAGCAAATGCCGTGGGTGCGAAGGGTCGTCCTCGAGCTTGCGCCGCAGCTGCGCCAAATAGACGCGGAGATAATGGGTTTCGGTCGCATACCCGGGACCCCACACCTCCTTGAGCAGCTCCTCCCGGCCGACCAGCTTGCCGCGATTGCGGGCCAGTACCTCGAGCATGCCCCACTCGGTCGGCGTCAGATGCACTTCCGCCCCTTCCTTGATCACCTTCTTGGCCGCCAGATCGATGGTGAACGCATCGGTCTCGATCACCGGCTGGTCGATCTCGGAGGACGCCGTGTTGCGGCGCACTGCCGCCCGCAGCCGGGCCAGAAACTCTTCCATACCAAATGGTTTGGTCACATAGTCGTCGGCGCCGGCATCCAGGGCCTCCACCTTGTCCGACGAATCGCTGCGAGCCGACAACACGATCACCGGTGCGGACAGCCATCCGCGCAAACCCGCAAGTACGTCGATGCCGGAGATGTCGGGCAGGCCGAGGTCGAGTATCACCACGTCGGGGGGATGCTCGGCGGCCGCGCGCAACGCTCCCGCACCGGTCGAGGCGGTGACCACCTCGTACCCTCGCACGGTGAGGTTGATCTTCAGTGCTCGCAGGATGTGCGGTTCGTCGTCGATCACCAATACCCGGGTCATGAGTTCTCCTGCGGCGCAGCCAATTCCACCACCACCGTGAGCCCCTTGCCCGGTGTGTCAGCGGCCTGGATGGTGCCGCCCATAGCCTCGACGAAGCCTCGAGCCACCGACATCCCCAAGCCGACGCCAGTGGTGTTGTCGTGATCGCCGAGGCGCTGGAAGGCCTCGAAGAGCTGCTCCTCGGCTCCGTGTGGAATTCCCGGGCCCTCGTCGATGACGTTGATCAGCACCCGATTGCCGACCCGGCCCGCATTCACCCGGACCACCGACTCGGGCGCATAACGCAGCGCGTTGTCTATCAGGTTGGCCAGCACCCGTTCCAGCAGGCCGGCGTCGGCCATCACCACCGCGTCGCCGACATCGACCTTGACGCGGTCGATCGCGGACCGGTAGAACCCGGTGGCTCCGGTGCCGATACTGATCAGCGCGCGCTGTACCGCTTCCTCCAAGTACACCCGCTGCAACTGGGGGTGGACCACGCCCGCGGCCAGCCGCGACGAATCCAGCAGATTGCCCACCAAAGCCGTCAACGAGTCGATGGATTCCTCGATGGTGGCCAGCAGCTCGGCGGTGTCCTCCGGGGAGAAGGCGACGTCGCCGGCGCGCAGGCTCGACACCGCTACCTTGGCCGCCGCCAACGGAGTTCGCAGATCGTGGCTGACCGCCGAAAGCAACGACCGGCGCAGCTCGTCGGCCCGCACGATCGCCTCGGTGCGGCCGGCTTCTTCGGCCAGTTCGCCTTGCCTGATCAGACCCGCGGCCTGTGTCGCCACCGCGTGCAGCACGCGGCGGTCCCGGGCGGATAGCCGCCGTCCGCCCAACAACATCCAGAACTCGTCGTCACCCACCTCGATCGCGGTATCCGCGGAATCGACCGTGGTGCAAGCCTCTTTGCCCACCGACGCGACGACGTGGCTGCGGCTGCGCCCGTCGACGGTCTGCTCGCGCAACATGCTGACCGCACGCTGCGAGTATGTCTCGCGTACCCGCTCCAACAGGGTTTCCAGGTCGGCGCCGCGCAGCACCGATCCGGCGAACAGGGTCAACAGCTCGGCCTCCTGGGCTGCGCGCCGGGCTTCCCGTGAGCGCTTGGCCGCCCCGTCGACCAGCACCGCCACGGCTACCGCGATCATCAGCAACACCAGCTCGGTGACCGCGCTGTTGGGCTCGGCGATGGTGAAGCTGTGCCGCGGAGTGATCAGGAAGTAGTTGAGCAGCAGCCCGGACAGCACAGCCGAAAGCACCGCCGGTGCAACGCCTCCCAGCAGACCCACCAGCAACACTCCGACGAAGAACAGGGCGCTTTCGCCACCGTTGTCCAGGAACCGGTCCAGCCACCCCACCGTGGCCCCGCAGATCAGCGATGGCACGAGCACCGCGGCGAGCCACGACACAACGCGCCGCTCGCGACGCGATATCGATGCGGTGCGAATGCCGCGCTTGGATTCCTCGTGGGTGACCATGTGGACGTCGATCTTGCCGGAATGCTCCACGATGGCCAGACCGATGCCCTCGTCGAAGATCCGCGCCCAGCGCGGACGCCGTGAGGTGCCGATCACCAGCTGGGTCGCGTTCATCTCGCGGGCGAAATCCAGGAGCGCGCTGGGCACATCGTCACCGACAACCGTATGCAGCGAGGCATCGAGGCTGTTCGCCAGGTCGCGGATCTTGGCCATCCGGCTCTCCGACAGGCCTGCGAGTCCGTCACCGCGCACAACGTGAACGACCATCAGCTCGGCAGTGGATTTCGAGGCGATCCGAGACGCCCTGCGCACCAACGTCTCCGACTCGGGACCACCGGTAACGGCTACCACGACGCGTTCACGGGCCTCCCACATCGCGGTGATCTTGTTCTCCGCGCGGTACTTGGCCAGTGCCGTGTCCACCTGGTCGGCCAGCCAGAGCAATGCCAATTCCCTGAGCGCCGTGAGGTTTCCGCGTCGGAAGTAGTTGGACAGCGCCGCATCGATCCGTTCCGGTGCGTAGACGTTGCCATGGGATAGCCTGCGGCGCAGTGCTTCGGGGGTGATGTCGATGAGCTCGACCTGTGACGCCTGGCGGACGATCGAATCAGGTATCGTCTCCATCTGCTCGATGCCGGTGATCTGTGCGACGACGTCATTGAGGCTCTCCAGATGCTGAATGTTCACCGTGGAGATCACCGTGATGCCGGCATCGAGCAACTCCTCGACATCCTGCCAGCGCTTGGCGTTCTTGCTGCCCGGCGTGTTGGTGTGGGCGAGCTCGTCGACCAACACCACTTGCGGATGGCGTGCCAGCACCGCGGGAACGTCGAGTTCGGGGAAGGTGCCGCCGCGATACTCGATGAATCGTGGGGCAATGATCTCGATGCCGGCCAACAGGTCGGCCGTTCTCGCTCGGCCGTGGGTCTCGACCACGGCCGCCACGACATCGGTGCCGCGCTCCAAGCGCCGGTGCGCCTCGCCGAGCATCGCGTAGGTCTTGCCCACACCGGGTGCCGCGCCGAGGTAGATGCGCAACTCCCCGCGCTTGGTGCGGTAATCCGCAGGGTTGACGTCGGTCACGTCAACCATCATCCCTCCGTGGCCCTACCCGGTGACCGGGTAGCGGTGGTCGAGTTCCAGGTTGAGTTCCAGCACGTTGACGCACGGCTCACCGACGACGCCCAAAGCGCGATCGGTGCGATACTGCGCCAGCACGGCGCGAATCTGATCGGGGCCGACGCGCCGGACCCTGGCCACCCGCGCCACCTGGAGGTCGGCGTAGGCAACCGAAATGTGCGGGTCCAGCCCGCTGCCGCTGGCGGTCACGGCGTCGGCCGGAACGACCGGGACGGCCGGCGCCGCGCCGCGGATCGGCACGATCTGACCCATCGAGTAGTCCTCGCCTTCGGTGGCACACTCCACCCGAACTCCCTCGTAGCTGACCAGAAACGGCGTCGCCGTGGTCTGGCACGGCTCGTTGACGCTGATGACCCGGGTGGGGTGGACGACGGCGCCGCGGGCATCGCGCGGGCCGATCACAGACAGCACGGCGCCGACGCCGCCACCGGTGCAGAACGGGCGCAACCCGTCCTCTTGTCGCAGGCCTTCCAGTTTGGCCACGGCGACGCTGCGCGAACACACCTGATTCAGCAAGGCCATGCTTTCCGGGCCGAGGTTGCTCGCACCCGTCAAGAGCGGATCGTAATTGCCCGCCGAGGGACGGCTCTGGAAGTACTGCGGCAACGGATTGCCGCGTGAATCGGTGAACGTTTGACCGATAAGCCGGCTGCCGACCGGCCTGCCGTCGTTGGTGATGATCGATCCCTCGGCCTTGTCGCGCAGTCCCGGCAGCTGAGCGATCAGCCAGATCGCCAGTGGATAGGCCAATCCGGTGACTGCGGTGAGCACCAGCAGCGCGCGTAGCGCGGCCCAGTGGATGCGGAGAAAGTTGGAGAACTTCATGTCAGGACACCCCCGGGATGAATTGGACGATCAGGTCGATCAGCTTGATCCCGATGAAGGGAGCTACGATGCCGCCCAGTCCGTACCGATAGAGATTGCGGCTCAACAGTTTTGACGCGCTGCTGGGGGTATAGCGCACGCCCCGCAACGACAACGGGATCAGCAGGACGATAATGATCGCGTTGAAGATCACCGCGGACAGGATCGCCGACTCCGGGCTGTGCAAGCGCATGATGTTCAACAGGTCTAGCCCCGGAAACAGCGTCACGAACATCGCCGGAATGATGGCGAAGTACTTGGCGATGTCGTTGGCGATGGAGAAAGTGGTCAACGCGCCGCGGGTGATCAACAGCTGCTTGCCGATTTCGACGATCTCGATCAGCTTGGTGGGGTCGGAGTCGAGGTCGACCATGTTCCCGGCCTCTTTGGCGGCAGATGTGCCGGTGTTCATCGCCACACCTACGTCGGCCTGCGCCAGCGCCGGCGCGTCGTTGGTGCCGTCACCGGTCATCGCGACCAGTTTGCCGCCTGCCTGCTCGCGTTTGATCAACGCCAGCTTGTCCTCGGGCGTGGCTTCGGCAAGGAAGTCGTCGACACCGGCCTCGTCGGCGATCGCCTTGGCGGTCAACGGGTTGTCGCCGGTGATCATGACGGTCCGGATACCCATCCGGCGCATCTCGTCGAACCGCTCGCGCATGCCCTGCTTGACGACGTCCTTGAGGTGGATGACACCCAGGACGGCCGCCTCGCCGTTACGACACTCTCCGACGACCAGGGGCGTGCCGCCACCGGCGGAGACGCCGTCGACGATCACGCCGAGCTGGCCGGGCACCTTGCCGCCCTGTGCGCGCACCCATTCCGCGACCGAACTCGCCGCGCCCTTGCGCAACTGGTGGTCGTCGACGTCGACACCCGACATGCGCGTCGTGGCGGAGAAGGGCACCCACTGGGCGTGCGCGAGTTCGCCCGGCGTGCGTGCCCGCAACCCGAAATGTTCCTTGGCGAACACAACCACCGAGCGGCCCTCCGGTGTTTCGTCGGCGAGGCTGGACAACTGTGCGGCGTCGGCCAAGTCGGCAGCCGCGACTCCGTCGACCGGGATGAAGGCGGCGGCTTGCCGGTTGCCCAGGGTGATCGTGCCGGTCTTGTCCAGCAGCAGCGTGTTGACGTCGCCCGCGGCTTCGACCGCACGCCCGGACATCGCCAGCACGTTGCGCTGCACCAGCCGGTCCATGCCTGCGATCCCGATGGCCGACAGCAGCGCGCCGATGGTGGTGGGAATCAGGCATACCAGCAGCGACACCATCACGATGCCGGTCACACCACTTCCGTTGAGCGCCTGAGTATCCGGCACACCGGGATTGTTCAGCTTCGAGTAGATCGCCAGCGGCTGCAGGGTCGCGACAGCGAACACGAAGATGATCGTCAACGCGGCCAGCAGGATGTTCAGCGCGATCTCGTTGGGTGTCTTCTGCCGGTTTGCGCCCTCGACGAGCGCGATCATCCGGTCGATGAAGCTTTCGCCGGGCTTCTGGGTGATTCTCACAACGATCCGGTCGCTCAGCACGGTGGTGCCGCCGGTGACCGCAGAGCGGTCGCCACCCGACTCCCGGATCACCGGTGCCGACTCGCCGGTGATCGCCGACTCATCCACGGAGGCAATGCCTTCCACAACGTCACCGTCACCCGGTATCACCTGCCCGGCCTCGATCACCACAATGTCGCCCTGTTGCAGCAGCGGGGCGGCGACTTCTTCCTCGACGTGTGGCGCGCCGGGTGCCCAACTCTTGAGGCGCCGTGCCAGGGTCTGGGTCTTGGCCTTGCGCAGCGTTTCGGCCTGGGCCTTGCCGCGGCCTTCGGCCACCGCCTCGGCGAGGTTGGCGAACAGCACCGTCAGCCACAGCCAGACCACGATCAACCAGGCGAACCAGCTCGGGTCGGCGATCGCGAGTACGGTCGCCCAGATGGCGCCGATTTCGACGATGAACATCACCGGGTTGCGCCACAGCGTGCGCGGATCGAGTTTGGCCAGCGCCTGCGGAACCGACTTCCACAACATGCTCGGATCAAGCAAGCCACCTGCGAGCCGCTTACGAGTCGCGGTCATCAGTGAATTCCTTCGGCGAGTGGCCCAAGCGCGAGCATGGGCAGGAAAGAGAGTGCAACGAGGATCAGGGTGACACCGGCGACCATCCCGACGAACTGTGGCCGATGGGTGGGCAGGGTGCCCACCGATTCCGGCGTGCCGCCTTGTCTGGCCAGCGAGCCGGCCAGCGCCAGCACCAGGATGATGGGCAGGAACCTGCCAAAGACCATGGCGAGCCCCAAAGCGGTGTTGTACCAATCGGTATTGACGCTGAGCCCGGCGAAGGCAGAGCCGTTGTTGTTGGCCGCCGAGGTGAAGGCGTACAGCACCTCCGACAGCCCGTGCGGGCCGCTGTTGAGCATCCCGGCGCGCTCGCCCGGCAGCGCCATGGCGATCGCGGTGCCGGTCAGCACGATCAGCGGCGTCACCAGGAAATAGCTTGCGGCAAGCTTGATTTCGCGGGGATTGAGCTTCTTGCCCAGATATTCCGGGGTGCGCCCAACCATCAGCCCGGCGACGAAGACGGTGATCACCGCCAAGATCAGCATGCCGTAGAGTCCCGAGCCGGTACCGCCCGGCGCGACCTCGCCGAGCTGCATGTTGAACAACGTCATCATCCCGCCGAGGCTGGTGTAAGAGTCGTGGAACGAGTCGACGGCACCGGTGGAGGTCAGCGTGGTGGCATCGGCGAACACCGCCGAGTCAGCCACCCCGAAGCGCTGCTCGACACCTTCGGCCGACGCGCCGAGCGCAGTCGGCACGGTGCCGTGATGCTGCAGTTGGAACCACATCATCAACGACACGCTGATGCCGGCCAGCGTCGCCATGACCGCTGCGATCGCGTAGCCCTGCTTCTTGTTGCCCACCATGCGCCCGAACGTGCGGGGCAGCGAGAAGCTGATCACGGTCATCAGAAAGATCTCCAGCCAGTTGGTCCACCCGGTCGGGTTCTCGAACGGGTGCGCGGAGTTCGCGTTGTAGAACCCGCCGCCGTTGGTGCCCAGCTCTTTGATGACCTCTTGGCTGGCGACCGGGCCGCCGGTGATCGTTTGCTTGGCGCCGCCCAGCGTGGAGACCACCTGGTCGTGCAGGTGAAAGTTCTGGATCGCCCCGCCTGCCACGAGCACGACGGCCCCGGCGACCGCGATGGGCAACAGAATGCGCAACGTGCCGCGCACCAGATCCACCCAGAAGTTGCCCAGCTCGCCCGTCCGTTTCCGGGCGAAGCCGCGCACCAACGCGATGGCCACCGCCATGCCGACGGCCGCCGAGACGAAGTTCTGCACCGCCAGCCCGGCCATCTGCACCAGATGGCCCTGCGTGGTTTCGCCGGAGTAGGCCTGCCAGTTGGTGTTGGTGGTGAAGCTGACCGCGGTGTTCCACGCCAGCGCAGGCGTCATTTTCGTGGCCGGATCATGCAGATGCAACGGCAATTTGCCCTGCGCTAGCTGCAGCCCGAACAGCAACAGGATGCTGATCGAGGAGAACGCCAGGACGCTGCGCGCGTAGGCGCCCCACGTCTGTTCCGCCCGTGCGTCCACACCGATCAGGCGGTAGATGAGCGCCTCGACGCGCGAGTCTTTCTCGGTGGAGTAGACCCGGTACATATAGTCGCCCAAGGGGGCGTGCACCAGTACCAGTGCGGCCACCAGAGCCGCGAGGAATACGATCCCCGCCGCGGTCGTGCTCACTAGAACCTCTCCGGAAACAGCAGCGCGCCGACCAGGAACAACGCGATAAGGGCGGCCAGCACCAAGCCGACGATGTTTTGGCTCACAACCGCTCGACCAGCTTCTGCGTCAGGCCGAGCAGGGCGAACACCGCCACAGTCAGGGCGATGTATGCCAGCACGCTCATGGTGAACTCCGTTCGGGCATTCGTTTCGTCAAGAGCCCATCGAGGAGGCACAGCGCAGCCTCGGTGGACAAAGCCAGCTTGAAAACTAGGGCCGGCCCCGGCCGAACGGACCTACGGTTGACGGTTTCCTAACGCCACCGCCGGGCACCTTTACGGTTTCTTGACGCGCGCTCTAATGGTTGATGGCGTCGGCGCCGGCGCCAAGGGCACGGGGGTCATGGAAGAGACGATGCGAACCGGGCTGCTGGGGCGGCCAGACGGAAAAGTTTCGCAAAAATCTGCGGCTGCGGCGTATAGATGCCGTTTGAGACCGGGTGCCCGTCGTCGGACCGGCGTACACCAACACGATGCAGAAGACGCGACACCGAGTCATCGAACCCGTTCAGCCGCAGCTCGATAAAGAAGATGCGGCACCGCCTCCCTGGGGATCTTTCGATGCCGTGGTCAGCCAGTATGGCGTCCGGCGTTATCGATTGACCGTCTACCCACCCGGGACCCGTCCTGCGGATCGGACTCTGGCCCGGTTGTGGCAAGGCTGGCCTATCGGCGGCGCAGCGCTCATGTTGCTGGCCGAAATGGTGCTCGGCGATTCGCTGGCGTCAGCCGGCACCGTGTTGGTGTCAGCATCATTTGTCTACCTGGCGATTGGCGCGCTGCTGTTCGTCGGGGGTGGCCCTGTGCGCGTCCCAGTGCGGTCGATGACGGTCGTGCTCATGCCCGGAACCGGTGACGTGCATGAGCTGTGCCGCTATACGCAATGGCGAGCGTTGGTCGACATGCTCACCGATGCCGACCGCCGGCTGGTGGCTGGTGCCATCTCCGTGGCTGAACATTCGGCGGTGTGGTGGGAGGCTTACGGCCGTTTGGACGAGTGGTCACGCTCGTGAGTCAGCGGTCCTCCGGGCTGAGAGGGCTTGCGCGCGGCCGTTCGATCATCGGGATCCGCACCCGAAAGACCGTCTCCCCATTCGCGGATTCCGCGGACACTGTGCCGCCGTGGGCTTTGACGATCGAGTTGACGATCGCCAGACCCAGCCCGTGGCCCGCACCATTGGACCTCGCCTTGTCGGCGCGCACGAACCTCTCGAAGAGGTGAGGCAGGACGTCGGGGTCGATGTCCGGACCGTCGTCGGCGACCGTCAACTCCACGTATGGGGCCTTCAGGCCGTCGGGCGGACTGACGTAATGACAGGTCATGCCTGTCGTGACCGTGACGTCCGGATAGGTGTGCACCCAGGCGTTGGTGAGCAGGTTGCTCACGGCTTGATGCAGCCGGGCATGGTCCCCGTTGACCCACACCGGCTGCTCGGGCAGATTTTTGGCCCAGTTGTGCGTCGGGGCCGCGACCGCCGCGTCATTGACCGCGTTCACCACCAGATTGGTGAAGTCCAGGTCTTCGGCCTGCAGGTCCTGCCCTTCGCCCAGGCGGGACAGCAGCAGCAGCTCGTCGACCAGCGAAGCCATGCGGCGCGCCTCGGATTCGATGCGCGCCAGGGCGTATTCGGTGGTGGGTGGCAGCGCCGAACTGTCCTGACGGGTCAGCTCGGCGTAACCCTGAATGGCTGCCAACGGCGTGCGCAGTTCGTGACTGGCGTCGGTGATGAATTGCCGCATCCGCAAATCGGATTCGACGCGATGTGCCAGCGCGCTGTCGACGTTGTCGAGCAATTTGTTCAGAGTGTGCCCGACGATTCCGACCTCATTGTCCGGGTCGGTGTCCTCCGGCCGGACCCGAACACTGATCTGGTGGTCGTCGTCGGCCAGTGGCATGGCGGCGACTTCGGCAGCGGTCGCCGCGACCCGGCTGAGCGGGCGGAGGGCGTAGCCCACCACCCAGGCCGTCAGTGCGGCGGTGATCACCAGCGCCGATGCGATCAGCGCCGTGGTGGTGAACTGTTTGGTGGCGATGATCCGGTCGGCAATGCTCAGCGAAACCCCGACCACCAGCCGGTCGGATCCGGCGGTGCGGCTGTCGACCTGGTGCGGCCCGAGGCTGCCCAGGCTCTCGATTCGGGACGGCCCGTCAGTCCACGATTGCGCTTCGATCGCACGGATGACGTCCGGCGGTGCGGGCTTCGGTTGGTCTTCGGAGAACACTGCCGAACCGACGACTTTGCCGTCCCGGACCACCGCGATCAGGTTTCCGGGCGTCTGCCCGGTGAACTCCAGCAGCGCCTGGGAGATCGGCGGAATGGTGTTGTGGACCGAGGTGTGCTCACCGTTGCGGTATCTGGCGTACGCGTGGGTGAAGGCGTGCATCGACTCGGCGACCTCGGCGTCGTTCATCGCGGTGACATAGCTGCGTAGGGTCAGCACGGAGACGACGCCGACGGCGACGAGAACGAGCGTCACCACAGACAAAACGCCCAGTAACAGCTGACGGCGCAGCGAACGGGGGAGCCACCGCGGAACGTGGCGGTCCCCGGTCATCCCAGGCTCATTCCGGTGGTCGGAGCATGTACCCGATGCCACGGACGGTGTGGATCATCGGCTCTCGGTCGGCGTCGATCTTCTTTCTCAAATAGGAAATGTACAAGTCGACGATGCTGGTGCGGCCGGCGAAGTCGTAGTTCCACACCCGGTCCAGGATCTCGGTGCGGCTGAGCGCCCGCCGTGGATTGCGCATCAAGAACCGGAGCAGTTCAAACTCGGTCGACGACAGCGATATCGGCGTGCCGCCGCGGGTGACTTCGCGGCTGGCCGCGTCCAACTTGAGATCGCCCACTTTGAGCGACTCGTCGGCGGGCGGGGCGAGATGGCTGGAACGGCGCAGCAGCCCCCGCAATCGCGCAACCAGCTCCTCGAGGCTGAACGGCTTGGTCATGTAATCGTCGGCGCCGGCGGTGAGGCCGGTGACCCGGTCCATCACCGAGTCGCGCGCGGTGAGGAACAGGGTGGGCGTGTACGACTCGGCTTCCCGGACCCGCTGCAGGATCTGCAGGCCGTCCACGTCGGGCAGCATGATGTCCAGCACCAGCACGTCGGGATTGATGCTGTCGAACTTGGCGATGGCCTCGCGCCCGTTGTGGGCGATCTCGACGTCCCAACCCTCGTAGTGCAGCGCCATCTTGACCAGGTTGGTCAAGGCGGGTTCGTCGTCGACCAGCAACACTCGGATCGGTGAACCGTCAGCCCGGTTAATCCGGGGGAGCTGGCCTAAAATGGCCTGTCGCGGACGTTGGCTACGCGCGTATCCCTGCATTGCAGTCATATTCGTTCATTCTTTCAATCGCACATATAGCTGTCACAGTCTTCATAGACTTCTCAAATGCAACGATAGTGGAGGACTGAAATCGACCACCGGTCAGAACCGGCCGGGCACGGCCGGGCGTCCGCGGCACGACCTGCTTAACGCCGTCAAAACAGTTGTGGTGCAGCTTATTTATTGGACCTGCTGCATGGGCGCGGTCAATTCGACGTGCGCCGGCAGGTTGCGCGCTCGGATGACCGGCGCCCGGAGGATCGATGCAGTCGAAACATTGCCGCTTGCCGCGACAGCGACGGCGGCGGGCGGTCGATTCGCATCAGCGTGGACTATTCGGGCAGTCCGGCCGCACCGGCGATACCTCGCGCACCGGCCGGTCCGGCGTCGCACTCGGGGCCGAGACGGCGCCGCCGGCAAATATCGGCACATGGTGTGGGGCACCGGAAAAACAACGTGGCCGCACACCGGATGGTGTGCGGCCACGTCGTTGATTCAGGCCTCGATTCAGGCCCAGCTCAGGCCCAGCTGGACCCGACGGCGCTGTCGGTCTGCGCCATGTTGTTGCCGGCGCTCTGGACCTTCTGGCCGTGAGAGTTGGCCTGCTCGTAGATCACCTGGAAGTTGCGGCCCAACTGGGCGATGAACTCCTGGCAAGCCACCGAGCCGGCGCCGCCCCAGAAGTCGCCGGCAGCCAGCACATCGCGGACGATGGCCTGGTGCTCGGCTTCGAGGTTGGCGGCCTGCGCGCGGATGAGTGCGCCGTGGGCGTCGACATCCCCGAACTGGTAGTTAATGGTCATATCGGTTTTCTCCTGATTCGGGTCTGTAGGGCTAGCTGCTGAGGATCTGCTGGGAGGCCTGCTCTTGCTGCTCGTAGTTGTTCGCGTCGCGGATCAGCCCGTCGCGAACGCCGTGCAGCATGTTCACGATGTTGCGGAAGGCGGTGTTCATCTGGCCCATGGTGTCCAGCGAGGTGGCCGAGGCCAGACCGCTCCAGCCGGCGCCGGAGATGTTCTGCGAGGAAGCCCACATGCGACGGGCCTCGTCCTCGACGGTCTGGGCGTGGGTCTCGAAACGGCCCGCCATGTCGCGCATCGCGTGCGGGTCGGTCATGAAACGTGTTGCCATGATTGAACTCCTATCTCGAAGTGTCGGATAAAACTCTTGCGATCGTGCTTGCTTGCCGTCCAGGGCTAGAGACTACGGCCTGGCGGCTGATTGCTGGCCAAAACGAGTGACTTGTCCCCTTTTTCCTTGCGTCACACAACGACCTGCTTGGGCATGACAATCGGCCGGAACCCGTACCGCGGGCCGGCGGCGGCGCCGGCGCCCTTGGCAGCCGCGGCCATGCCCGGCATTCCGGCCATCATGCCCGGTGCCGCGGCTTCCTCGGGGACGGTCCAGCCGCTGCCGGCCGCAGCGGTTCCCGCGGCGGCCTCCGCCGCCGGGAGGGCACCGGCCCAGCTGGACGGCACCGACAGGCTGCCGACGAGAGACGCCTCGCCCAGGCTGGCCGCCGCGCCCGCGGCTCCCACCTCGCCGGCCAGGCCCGCGGCAGCTCCTTCGGCCCCGATTGCGGCCGGGATCGCCGCCTCCGCGGCCGCCGCCGCGATGTTGGCGTCAATGGTGTGACCGGCGAAGATCGCGTTGGGGATGGCGGCAAAGACGAACCACGCGGCCGTGACACCGACCTGCTGGATGCCGTTGAAGATCAGCGGCGTTCCTATGAAGCCGTCCAGCGCGGTGAGCAGTTCCTGCACCGGCACCGGCAGGGCCTCGAACAAGCCGGTGCCGATTGATGAGGTCCCCAGGGCGAGGTTGCCCAGCTCCGTTTGGAGTCCGCTGACGATGTCGCCCAACGACGCGGCAGGTCCTTCGGCGGCTGCCGCCGCAACGGCAGCGCTTTGCAGACCGGCGGCACCGGGATTGGCGGTGGGAGTTGCCGGGAGGATCGGCTCCAGTACCGCGGCAGCCGTGGCGCTGGCCTGGTAGGTGGTCATCGCCACGACGTCTTGGACCCACATCTCCATGTACTGGGCCTCGGTCGCCATGATCGCGGGCGTGTTGATGCCCAGGAAGTTGGTGGCGACAAGCGCGGCCAGCAAAGCCCTGTTGGCCGCGATCACCGGCGGGGGCACCGTCGCGGTGAACGCCGCCTCGTAGGCGGCCGCGGATGCAGCGGCCTGGATACCGGCCTGTTCAGCGGCCGCCGCGGTGCTCGTCAACCAGCCCACGTAAGGCTGAGCCGCTGCGGCCGCCGACGCCGACCCGGCACCGGTCCACTGCTCCGTGGTCAGTGACGTGATGATCGATTCGTACTGCGCCGCAGTGGTGCTCAGCTCCGAGGCGAGGTTGTTCCAGGCTGCCGCTGCGGCCATGAACGGTCCTGCGCCCGCCCCGCTGTACATGAGCCCGGAGTTGATCTCGGGGGGGAAAGCTGCGTAAGACATATTCTTATCCCGTTTCTCTTGGCTTGTTGGTGATCGCTGTGGCTTGGGTGGCTTAGACGGCGGTCAGCTTGGGCATGACGATGGGCTTCACGCCGTACCGCGGTGCGCCGAAGCCCGCGCTGTTGCGTGCGGCCGAAGCAAGCCCGGGGACGCCCGGGTAGATGCCGCCGGCTGCGGCCGCCGGGGCCGCCGAGATGCCGGCGCCGGAGAGCGCCGGGGTGGTGCTGGAAACCAGAGTCGTGCCGGCGGCCCAGCTCGGCGGGACCGACATCGAGCCGACCAGAGTAGAGGTGCCGACTCCGGCTGCCACCGGGCCCACGGCGGCGCCGGCGCCGGTCAGCCCGCCCTCGATCGCCGCACCTTCGATCGCCGCGTCGGCAGCGATCTCTTCGGGGACACCGAAGCCCTCGGGGAACAGGCCACCGCTTGTCAGACCGAGCAGGTTCGAGGTCGCGGAGCCGAAGTTACCGATCTGGAAGCTGGTGATGTTGGCACTGTTGCCCGAAAGGCTGAACGGTTGGCCGCCAACACTGGTAAGCGGGCCACCCAACAGCGTCGCAACCGTGGTGATGAAGTTGTCAACCGGGGACGGGGCCGCCGTTGCGGCCGCCGTGGCCGAACCCCCGTCAGCCAGCACGGCCGCAGCAGCGTTCGCGGCCTCGGACTGTTCGTAGGTACCGCTGCTGAGCCCCAGGGTCTGCACGAATTGCTCCTGCATGGCCTGGGCTTCGGCGGCGATCTGCTGGTACAGCGCGCCGTACGCGGTGAAGATGCCGGACTGCAGGATCGAGACCTGGTCGGCGGCAGCGGGTGCGATCGCGGTGGTCGGGGCAGCAGCACCTGCGTTCTGCGCCGCGAGTGCACTGCCGATCGCTCCGAGTTGCGCCGCCGCTGCGGACAACTCTGCGGGCACTGCTGTCAGAAATGACATTTGTTGCTCCTTACCTGTGAAAAGGTGTCGACCTTGACTCCCCGGGTCGAACCTGTGTGTTTCCGTACCGGCCCCTGTGCGTTGGCGTAACGCTAACCATGCTCGGCTCCACAGTCGTAGCCGAAAGACCGCTGGTGACGGACGTTTACGGCTTCTTAACACGGGCGCGCGCAGTATTAACGATCTTTTGGCGGGCGATACGGCCGCGTCATCTGACCCTTGGGGGGTGGTACACCACCCCGGCGCGAGGCGCGCGATCCTAGTCAAATCGCGTCGCGGGCGCACGTTAGCGTCTTAGGGGTGTACAGCGGCGACGACCGCGGCATCCGCACGCTAGATTCGCCGCCGGGCCCCCATAGCCCAATTGGCAGAGGCAGCGGACTTAAAATCCGCCAAGTGTCGGTTCGAGTCCGACTGGGGGCACAGAAGCTGCACAGAAATACGCGCTGGTAGATGCGATTTTTTGGTTTGCTACTTGGCGTCTCTGGCCGGTATTGCCCACAGTTTGCCCACACTTTCGTCTAACTTGCTGGCAACTGCAGTGAGGTCGTCGTCGAAAAGATCGGCATACACGTCCAGCGTCATGGCCGCCGACGCGTGCCCCAACATGCGCTGAACGACCTTCACATTGGCGCCCGACGAGATGGCCAACGAGGCCGCGGTGTGACGTAACGCGTGCGCTGTAATCCGGGGGAAGGTCTTGTCCGTCTTGCGGCAGCGATCGACTGCACCGGACAGCCAGGAGTCGTGGGAGGACGGTGGTCCGAGGTAGCCGCCGGCCCGCGCCGGCCACAGGAGTTCGTCACGCTCCTTGCCTTCGCATGTCTGCGCCAGCTCGACGACGACGAACGCAGGCAACGCGATGGTTCGGTTCTTGCCGGACTTGAGGGTACCGACGTGGACCTTGCTGCCGACGCTGACCGCGTTCTCGTGTAGAACGATCTTGCGCTTGAGGAAATCGACGTCGCGCACCCGCAGTGCAGCCGCCTCACCCCACCTCAGGCCGGCCGTGCCGAGTAACAGCACTAGCGAGCGGTACCGCCCGGATTCCACTGCGAGAGCGTGCAGCTGCTCGGCGGTCAGGTAGATGTTCTTGCGCCTGGCGCGCACGGGGAGTTTGACGCCGCGCGCCGGATTGGCCGCGAGCCGGCGGTCCCGTACGGCGTCGTCCAGGATTCGGGCCAGCACTGAGTAGACGGTGATCACCACCGTGGCCTTGCGTCGCGTCGCCAGCTCTGTGATCCAAGCCTGCACTTCCGAGTAGGTGATGTCGACGATCTGGGTTGTCGACCATCGCGGCTTCACGTGTACCCGCCATGCCGACTCGACCGAGTGATACGCCGACGGCTTCGTCACGCCCTCCTGGCGCGACAGCCAGCCCGGCCCCAGCTCGCCGACTGTGATCCTGCCGAGCGCAGGCGCAATGTACTCACCCCGCATCTTCGTGACCTCGACCGTGTGCGCGAAGGCCTCAGCGTCACGCTTCGTCTTGAAACCACGCTTGTCCGTCTGGCGACGATCGGGAGTCCGGTAACGGACTCTGTATCGCATTGCTCCAGAGGCGGTTTCGTAGCGCTCAATCGTCGCCATTGACGTTACCCTCCATCCATAGCCTGGCGTCGCCGGGTCCCGGGTCCCATTCAGGCCGAGCGTCCACAAAGAATCTCCTCTGTGGATGCGCGTATCCAGGGAGCGCCGCATCCGCCTTGAGCCAAAGCCACCATCGGCCCGCGGAAAGACCATCTGCCCGCGGCGCCGCGACCGTCGTTCCTGGGTCATCTGCGCCGGGCATGCCTGGCATTAGTAAGGTAATCGGCGAAACTTCAAGTGCCAGAGCCAAAGCCACGAGATCATCGACATCTACGCGACGGTTGCCCTCCTCGATTCGTCTGACTGCCAACGCTGGGATATCACGGCCGTATTTGACGAGGCGGCTCGACACTTCGGTGTAGTTGAGGCCCGCCGCCTGACGGAGCGCCCGCACATTCTCCGAGACCATGCGGCCAACTGCACCCAGCTCTAGCTTCCTGCCCGCCACGGGACTTTTGTACCTCTAAAAGATGAAGGCGCGCAAGCAACTCTTGCGCATCGTGATGTCGGGTGATAAAGATTGATACCAGACCTCTATTTGTTAGAGGTAGACCTACTATCATTGGAGGTTACGACCAGTGTCGAAGCAAATTCCTGATATCGGGGCGGCGCCCCTGATTGACGAGATGGGAGAGACGGTGCCGACGCACGTTCTGCCGCATATCGCAAAGCCCGAGCAGGTCGCGGTGGTATTCCAGACCACCGCCGAGGCTCTGGCCCAGGATCGCTACCGGCGTCGGGGCGTTCCCTACGTAAAAATTGGCGGAAGGGTCCGCTACCTTCGCGAGGACGTCCTGAAGTTCCTGGCGGACAACCGAGTTGGCGGTGATGCCGCCTAATGAGTCATCCCCACCTGTCCCAGGCCGACCGAGATGCGCTCGATGATCGCGGCCTGGTCGAAGACGACCACACAGAAATGTTGAAGGCCCCCGGTCTGCCAACCGAAGGCCTTCGGAACCGTCCCTCCACCTCAGTAAGCGAAAGGAAATAGTTCGTGTCCAATGTACAACCCACTACCCCCGACGACCAGGCCGCAGAGTTCCCGGTCGACAGCACCACCCGCACGTGCTGCTCTGGTATCGGCGGCCACGCGCAGGACTGCCCGGAAAGTATCCGGTGCGCCCCGTGGTGCACCGACGGCGACGGCCACCCCCATTACGCCCTCCGCGGCGATCAAAACTGTTGGGGGCCGCAGCGCAAGGTCATCCTTGGCCTTGAGGACGGCGCACCAGCGCTGCCGCTGCAAGACGACGAGCTGTTTGCCGCGCCGGGTATCACCGTTTATGCGTTCCGCGAGTGGCACGCGCTGCCCACCGTCAAGTTGAACCTCTACCGGCCCACCGAAAACGGCCACCTCAGCGTTGACGTGGATGTGCAACTCACGCTTGTTGAGGCGCAGCAGCTGGCAGCCGATCTGCTATCGGCCGTCGCCGAGATCGAGGGTGCGTGGTGAGGGCACGGTTCCGTCCCTGCGACCGCTGTGGCCGCCGTGCCCGCAGCTTGGCCGCGATGGAGAACTGGAACGTTGTCGTGGAGTTCGGCCTGATCACCGGGTTGCTGTGTGATCGGTGCCAGACCGCGGAGGAATACGCCGAGGCTGAAATCCACGCCGCCACGCTGGATTATGCCGTGGTCAACGGCAGGTTGGCTGGCCGACCCAGGGGGTTGTGTAGATGACCGAACCGTCGAACGCAAAGGAGGCCGGCCCCCAGCGGGCCGGTGCTCCACGCTCCCAACAACGCGCCTGGTGGCCGGTACACCAGTTCCTTGAAGCCGTTGTAGCCCAGGCGAACTACGGTCCGATACCTGCCTCCGGTACACCCTCGTGGTGCGCGCTTGCCGACGGTGACCCACGGAAGCTGTTGGCTGTAGCGATCGACGGCGAACACCAAGTTTTGCGGATCGAAACCGCCCAAGAGCAGCGCGCCGAAGCATCGAAAGCCATTGCAGGATCGGCAGACTGGTCGACCACCGCGCGATCCATCGGCCGCCACCGCGAGGTCTACATACCCCGGAGGTCAGCGTGATCGACACCGAGCAGTTCTTCCTTGAATCCGGAAGCGATCAGCTCGCGAAGATCTACCGGTGGGCCAGGGCTCGGTACGCAGCGCCATGGGCGGTGTTTTTCGCCGTGCTGCTCCGGGTCGCGGCCAGTGTCGGCCCGCACGTCCAGCTCCCCGGCGTCATCGGCGGCCGTGCCAGCCTCAACCTGTTGGTGGCTTTCGTCAGCGCCTCCGGCGGCGGCAAAGGCATCAGTGACAAGGTCGGGCGGATGGCCTGGCCGGCGTCGATAGTCGAGCTGCCCATAGGTAGCGGTGAGGGCATCGCCGCCGCCTTTAAGCGGCCCGACAAGCCCGACGAGGACAACGAGGCGTTGACCGCGGCGATATTCAACATCCCAGAGATCGACACGCTGTCGGGGATCGCGGCGCGCCAGGGCTCTATCCTGCTCGCTCAGCTCAAGTCGATGGCGATGGGCGAACAACTCGGCCAGTCCAATGCCTCGAAGGCGACCAGTCGGATCGTGCCGGCCCACTCCTACCGGTGCTGTCTGTCGGTCGGGGCGCAGCCCGGTCACACCGGGGTCATCTTCAATGACACCACCGGCGGCACCCCGCAGCGATTTCTGTGGTCACCGACCACCGACCCGGAGATGCCGGATACCAAATCACCAGATCCCGCGCCGCTGGAGACGGGGTTGCCGCTGTGGAAGCCCGCCGCGGATGGTGTGGTCGAGATCGTCTACGGACCGCCCGAGATCACGCAGACCGTCATCGCCGCCCACATCGCCCGCCAGCGCGGAGACGCCGATCCGCTGGACGGGCACTGGATGCTGACCCGCTGCAAGGTAGCCGCACTGCTGGCGATCATGCATCACCGCTCGGTGGTCTCCCAGGCGGACTGGGAGATGTCGGCGACGGTGATGGGGGTCTCCGATCGGACTCGTGAGTGGGTCGTTACCGAGGCCCAGAAAGCGGATCGAGCAAAGATTCGTGATCGGGCAATGGCGCGTGCCCGCGGGGAGGAGTTTGTCTCCGATCACAAGCTGCAGCGCGCGAAGTCGGCAGTGATCCGCTGGCTTGGGCGGGACACCGAGTTGGCCGCCAATCAGCTCCGCTCGAAGCTCAAGGCGGATTTGCGAGACCACTTCGGGGCGGCCACTGCAGAGCTAGTCGCAGAGGGGTTGATCGCCGAGATCCATGTCGACCGCGGCACCCGGTACCGGCTCAACAGAGAAGTACAGGGTGTACCCCCGGTACAGGGCATATATCCGCAGTTCAAAGAGGGTGTACCCCAAGTACAGGGTGTACCTAGCTCTCCTGAGCAAACCGGTCATGTTGAACAACTAGTTCAGGGCCAATATTCGCAGCTCAGAGATGGTGAACCGCTTGTTCAGGGTGAACTACCCGGAGACATTGTCCAGGCGAATGTTCGCAGCTCACACACCCACGGACCTAATGCCGAAGAACCACACTCGTCGATCACCCCGACAAGCGAGGAACCCGTGACGCCAGCCCGTCCAGGCGTTTGCCAGCGTTGCTACGTCAGCCTCCCGCTCGTGGCCAAGGGGCAGCTCTGCGATGAATGCGTGGACGCGCCGGAGCGCCCAGCGGTGGCCAAGGAAGCCACCAGGCCCATGCCTGGCGTCGTTGTGCACAACGGCACCACCACCTACTCCTGTTTGCCGACCACTAGGCTCAGCAAATCAAACCGGAGTGCGCAGTGACATCGCCCGGCCCCGTGGTGCTCGGTGCCGCAGTGGTCGTGCACGGCGACTACCTGCGTCACGCCCTGCTGGCGATCCAGCACATCATCGGCCGGCGCCGCCGCGAGCACCTGCCGGTGCCGGCCGAGTGGTCGGCGCTGGAAGTGGCTCTGGCTCAGGCGATGTCCGCGGGTCCGCAGTCGGACGCCGCTGCGCGGGCCGAAGGCGAAACTTGGCTTAGTACAAGGCAGGTAGCGGATCGAACGGGATGGACCGAGCGGCACGCCCGACGTAGGGCCGGCCAGCTTGACGGCAGGCGCGAAGGTGGCCGGTGGCTCATCCCAGAGAGCGCCGTCACGGAACACTTGGAAGGGCAACGCACATGAGCACAATTCCTGGCTGGATCGGTTTCAGCGATCTGGAGGTCCGACGCCGCGATCCGTTGCCCGCCCACCTGGCCGACGCCGCCGCGGTGGAGACGGTGTTTACCCCGCCCGCGCAATGGTCGGCTGTGCGCCAGCGCTGGGCCGCCTTCATCGACCTGGCGACACCGCACCTAGACATGGTGCTGCAGCACATCACATCTGGGGCCGGGGATCTTCCTGGTCTGCGGGCCGCGGCGCTGGCCGAGCTGGCCGCTACCGGGGCGGCCGACGCCGAGTTGCGGCAGCAGTTGGCCGACCGGGTGTACCACGAGCTGAACCGCTTATGGCCAGCGGAAAAGGCATACACGGCCGCGGCCAAGGCGTTCGACGCCGCGGTGAAGGCGTTCAACGGCAGCGACGAAACCGAGTTGGACCATCGGGCGATCACCCTGGCCGCCGCTGCCAGGCTGTGCGGAGCAGAGCCCAACACCGCCAAGTGGGCCAGCGACCGGCTGCAATTCACGCTCTGCGTCGATCCGCGCCGGGCGCACCTGCGCAGGCTGGTCACCGCGTTCGTCGTGCCCGGCGAGGCCCAGCGCGAACATGGCACGGGCCGCTGGTCCGCCCTGCTCGCGCTCGGCGCTCAACTGCGTGCCGCGTCTGATCCGCTGCGGCCTGCTCCCGACCTGCCGGCCCACGTGACGTGCGTCGATGAGCACAGGGTCATCCAGCGTTGGGACCCGCTCGACGGTGAACCGCCAACAGGTTGGCGCCCAGTTCCGGATGGATGGATCGGGGGATGAGCTGCCGGTCGCGCGGGGAGATCTCTGACACGGCGCTCTCCGCGCGGCCGGCCCCAACGGATTGGTCGCGGTCGGCGCAATCTTGGTGCCCAACCCCCAGGACGATGATTGCGCACGTCGTGCCCGTAGCCAGCCAGGAGAAGCCTGGACCATCCAGCGCTGCTGGCGGGTCTCGGTCATCGTTCTAGCCGTAACCCCGGTACGCCAATTCCGGGCAGTAGGCGATTATCACTGCATCCACATATCCCGTGATCTGCTTCGGGCTCCACGTCGGATTCTGGTCTCGCGACGCGTTATAGAGTTCCTCCGCTGTGTGTCCCTGGCGGAGGAAGTTGCACGAGTTCCGGGCGCTGGCAATCGCTACTGCCGGCTCCACAATGATCAAGCCAGCATGCTTGGCCACCGACAGGAAGGTGTCATCGGCTTCGGCTGCGGTCATCGTTCTCGATGTCGGCGCCGGTGTGGGGGCCGGGACGATCGGTGAGGGCGTAACCGTGACAGTGACTGGCGCTGAGGCTGTCACGGTTTGACGGCCGACGAGAACACCGGCCACACCAACAACTCCGACTGCGACGACGATCAACAGCCAGCGCAGAGCGACTGGCAGCGGTCTTGCCATCTCGCTCTCGCTGCTCACCACAGCCTCGGCGTCGGACGACCACGCCAGCTCTGCCGCCTCTGTCGGCGCGACGTCCGGCACTACCGTCGTCTCCACGTCCCCATCGCGCACGGCAGTGTCATCATCCGCCGAGTCCCGGTCGGCCATGTGGGCATGGTAGACCTGCCCGCCGACGAGCGGGAGACTGCGGACACGGGGGCAGCCAGGGCCGGCATGTACGCTCGGACTTACGGTTACCCGAATGACGTAATTAAAGAATGGCGAATTTGCATTAATCGCGCGAATTGCCTGCTCGGAATTACCCGGAAGAATGGCGCGGCCGAGGGTCAAGAATGGTCGCATGGATGGGTACCCCCCTACCCTATGCGCGGCGGCGGGCCACACCCTCGGGGTACCCCCCACCCCTATCGTGACCTGCGCAAATGTGGCTAACGCTAAAATAGGCTCTGACCTGCGGTTATGGTTTTTCTAGCAAACAGTCAAAGGGAGACGAGCGCTCGCCCCCGATCTATCTACCTGCGGAAATAAAAAAAACACGGTCCGAACGGGTCGTATACCCCCCCTCATTTGAGCCGCGATCGGCCGAAAACTGTTGGGAGACAACGGAAATAGTGGGGGTATGCGCGAATTGTGTTGTGCAGCAATTAAATTGAAGCAGAAATTTGCCGAGCAATGACCGGTGTCATCGAGCTATGGAGTTGGCAGGGAGGATCAGGGAAGGTGCAGCTCAGAGCAAGTTTTCTGGTGAGACACGATATACGCTGTGACATGGATCACTGCGCAGGTGCGGCTAGCGAGGTAGCCTTTTATCAAACGTTCCACCCCGCCGATAAGAGCCCCTGGGCTTTCCGCAAGGTAGGCGGGGTGGTCACTTTTTCCAGTACTGGGTGTGCCCGTTCCGGAACAGGTGAAATTCTGTCCACGGGATGCCGGTGAGGGTACTCCGTGGCCCTGGATCGCCCCTTTCGATGTGGCGGAACCAGGCCCACGAGAAGTAGTCAGCAATCTGACCGTTTAAGTCTGACTTCACCGGGTGAAAAACGAGCCGAAACGGTACCGAAAGCTGCTTGAGCTGCGGCTTTACGGCAGCCTTGAATCCGTCCTGTTGCCTGCCGGTCAGCACTGAGTCGAACACCATGACGACTTGGTCATGGTTTTTTGCGACGACGGTCGCGATCCACTTGCCCATCGCCCGCCCGAACAGAGCGAACAGCGCAACAGGGTCCTGAAGAGCGGGGGCGGTGTAGCGCTTATCGATCCACAGGGTATGGACCTTGATATTCGGCATTCTCCGGATCTGCTCTGCTACACGCAGGCGGGTTCCCCTGCTGTTCTCGGTTGCATGGAATTCCAGGTCCCGGCTGCCAGCAGAGAGCAGCTCGTACTTCAGGTCCTGCAGTCCTGCCGCGGAATGGCAGGGCGTCTCGGTGTAGACCGCCGACAGTACGAAATGATCACTGCCCTTGTCTGAAAAGATCATGTCGCCGGACTCATCCAAGAAGACGAAGAGAGTCCGTTCGGCAGCCACCGCAACGATATTAGGGAACTGCGCCGTCAGCCCCGTGCCCCACGCGCCGGAGCGGGATAAGTGAGTGACAATCCGTCACTCACTGCGCGCCAGAAACTGCCCCGTCGTCCTCGACCGCAACCTCCGAAAGCCAGTTGTTTTGCGCGGCTGATGTCTATGCGCTTGCCGCGATCGGTATGAACCGGCACCGCGGATGACGCGAGGCGGTTGACTTGAACATCCGATTCTGGGCGCGGTCGTTTGTTGGAGGACGCCGCCTGTAGATGATCGCTAGTTGAAACTAGTGGCCGATTAGTTGAAGCAGATTCGACGGGCATGGTCGAATAGTTGAGTGACACTCCCTTTTGGAGACGACGCGCTCTCACTCGCCGCCCTGGAAGCAATCCTGCATACCATCTTCCGCCCCTCCGCGCCTACAGAGGATCGCGCGATGTTCAAGGGCCGCACGGCGGAACTCGGTCGCGTCGTCAGTGCCGTTCAGCAAGTTGGGCAGCATGTAATCGTCTACGGGGAGCGAGGAGTCGGAAAGACTTCGCTCGCATATATGGCCCGCGACGCGTTTCAACAAGCGTCGGCCCGTACGGGTATCGCTGCGCGCGTGGCCTGCGGTAACGAGGACAACTTTGCCTCTGTTTGGAAAAAGCTGACACCTCATCTGCAGTCATTTGTTGACCTTGCGCAGCAGAGCGTCGCGGCCAGCCTTGAGATTGCTGTCGACAAGTACGAGGACATCATAGAAATGAGTGACAGCGTCACTCCTGACGTCGTTGCTCGTGCACTCAGAGTTGTCGCCAACTCCGTGCCCCTTGTTGTAATCCTCGACGAGTTCGACCGCATCGGCGCTTGGGAGGACACGGTCCTGTTCGCCGATCTGATCAAGCTGTTGTCCGACGACTTAGTGAAGGCCACGGTCTTCATTGTGGGCGTCGCGGATAACGTCGCCGGGTTGCTTGCGGGGCACGCCTCGATCGATCGGTGCCTGCGCCAGGTCTACATGCCAAGGATGAGTCCGGAGGAGTTGGCCGACATCGTCGTTGGAGGATTCCAGCGGTTCGCCGAGCTGAGCGGGGTAGAAATCGCGCTGGAGCCACGCGCTGTGTCGGCAATCGTCAGGCTGTCGCAAGGCTTTCCGTACTACACGCATCTGCTCGCGGGTTCGATTGGTGAACTAGCTTTGAGGAATCACAAGTTCCGAGTCGATCGATTGGACGTGTTCGAAGCGTTGGTCAGGGCGACTGAGGAGGCTGCGCACAGCATCAAGGTTGCATATACGGACGCTGTGACTTCGGCGAAGCCGGCTGGATTCGAAATGACACTACTTGCCTGTGCCTTGGCAGATATTGATGAATTAGGCTTTTTTGCGCCAGTCGATATAAGTGGGCCGTTGTCTGACCTCTCTGGACGGCCGAGGACAACACCGAGCTACTTAGGCCATCTAAAGCGGTTCGCGGACGCTCCTCTTTACATTCTCGACACCCGTGGGGATGGGCGAAAGACCCGCTATCGATTCAGGGATCCGCTGATGAAGCCGTTTGTCATGATGAAGGGCCTCAAAGACGGTGTGCTGAAATTCCCCACCGAGGACCCTAACGACGAATGAGCGCCCGGCTCAGCCGGGCCGCTCCGCTCTTCGCCACATGTGCCCACCGCATGCCCACAATCTGCCCACAGTTACAGATAAATGCAGTGATCTGCGCTGATGCATTTTCGCAGCTAAGTGACATTCGGACACGGTCACCAGCTGCTCGAAATCGGTTCGAGTCCGACTGGGGGCACGACATAAGCAGCTCAGTTCCCACCTACTTGCCGACGTCGGCGCAGGTGTGTTCGTTCGGCAGCAGCGGCCGCATTGCGATCTGCCACAGACCATTTCCGGAACGCCACGGCGCGCTCCGGCTCATCCCAGCCGCCGCGGCGTCCACGGCGTGAAGGTCGTCGCCAGCCACAACAAGGCACCGGGCCGCGGGAGCGGGCCAATCCGTCGGCGTGCCGACCGTGGCCAGGTCGCCGAGCGGCCACGTTGCTGCGGGAGCGGCCGTTGAGGCCGCTGCCGGTCCGAGCACCCACACCGCCACTGCCGTCGGTGTGTAGGTGCGCGGAGCGCCGGCACCTGCGACGCCCTCCGGATGCTCGAGCAGGTCGATGAGGCGCGAGACGCGCTCGCGTGCGGCGACGGTGGCGGCGTCGAGGTCGGCGACGGGATACCCCAGTGCGCGTACGAGCACGTCGTGTCGCTTACCGTCGGTGACGACGAGAAGACGGGTGTTGACGGCATCGAAGATTCTAGGATTGCCGAAATCCGTTGAGTCGACGAGTAGTCCGGCGTTGTTCGCCTCGGTGAGCAGGTTCTGCAGGGTGGCTTCGGGTATTCGGCGTTCCTCCAGTCTGACCAGCGCCGGGGTGTCGGTCTCCGGGGCGACCTGCTGGAGGTAGTGGCCATCCCCAGAGATCCACACGCGGGGCAGCGAGTCACCGACGCGCACGACGGGCGGCGCGAGTCCGCCCCCGCGGGAGACTTCGATCACCACCTCATCGGCGCCACTGGGGTGGGTGAATTGTCGGCTCGTCGTGGTTGAGGGTTGATCGTTCCCGCCATGAGTGCAACTTGCGAGCACCACCATGGCAACGGCCAGACTGGCGCCCGGCGCGGGCTTATGGCGGCGACGACCACAACCGACTCGGGTGCGAACGAGATGAGTGCCCAGCATGGCGAAGGTTCCTAGGGCCCAGTGCCGGATGGGACGATCCGGCCGCCGGACACCGTCCAGAACGTCTGGAGCTGCCCGCTGCCAGCAGGGAACGGTGTGGTGTAAAGGGCCGCGAACTGCAGTTGGCCGAACGGGTGCGTCGGGCCGGTGCGGAGTACCGCAGGCGAAACAGAAACGATCCGTCACAAAGGCCGAAGGTAAGCATCGATCTTTGGGGTGAATAGAGACCAAGGTCATCTGAACGTGACCCGCGGTTTCCCGGCGTGAGGCCGTTCAGTGTGGGTTCGAGTTCGACTGGGCCACTGGAGCATCGGTAGGGCATGCGGGACGACCGCCCGGATGTGATCAGCGAGGATCGGTCACCTGTCCGGTGAACAAGACGGCCCCCGTCTTGTCGACTATGGCGAACAGGAACGGATGATCGATATCCACGGCGATCGTCTCGGGTGTTGGGCCCATTCCTCCGCCGGTGAACGCCGATGTGGCCGCCGCTACCGTTCCCAGTTCGTCGACCCCCAGGTACGCCTTCTGAACGACCGAGGAGATCGCGAGGCGCTCATCACTCATGTTGGAGAAGTCGGCCCGTTGGCCGTCGAACGCGGTGGGCATGCCCATGTCGATCAGCGTTCGGTCGAAGACCTCGCTGCCCCAGGTGACCCGGAACTTGGGCATGCTGAAGTCGACGTAACTATCTGTGAGCGAGCCCAGAACGTTGCGAATCCAGATCTCGTCCAGGCTATTGCGGACCGCCTTCAGCCGGCCCTCGGTCGGCAGGATGATCATCATCTTGAGATCGTCGCCGATATATGGCAGCGTCACGGCCTGGAAATCCGGACCGGCGAAGTAGCCCATCGACCGCAACGGGTCATGCATTAACGGCACGGTGACCGGTGACCCTGGTGCGATGCGGAAGGCGCCATCGGCGGTCAACTTCGCGTCGAAGGACTTTCGCCAGCTTGCCTTGAGGTAGGCGGCGTTGACCAGAACAGCGCGAGAGTTCTCGTCAATGAGCGGGGGATCCACTCTCGGGATCAGATCCGTGATCAAGTCCTTGGTCGCCGCACTGGCGAATTTGTTGATGTTGAGCCGCTCGCCCTCGGGGTTGCCTTTGAAGTCGGCCTCGTGTGTTCCAGCGTTGTACTGCGTCGAGAGGATGTCGAGGAATCGAGGGCGGATCGTGAGCTCGCGTGCCATAAAGGCGGCGTCCACCAGTGACAGCTCGATGCTGCGGGGATCACCCGCGAAAATTCCACCCCGGCTGCGGGAGCGCAGAGCGATCAGCAGCTGATTGACCGCGCGGAAATAGGTGTCGTCGCCGAACTGGTTGTGCAGAACGGATTTCATCTGGGCTGCGGTGTCACCGGCGGCACCCGCGTAGGCCATCGACATCGCGACGCTGAGGCTCAGCGGAGACAAAACGACATTCTTGTTGCTATCTGCCGTGACTCGGCGGAAGACCTCCAACCCAAAAGAGTTGGTGCCGTTGATGAAACGTTGCTCATCGGCCGCCGAGACGTTCGGGGTGTCGTTGTAGGGCAGATTCGACCGGGTGAGTTGTGGGTGTGACCCCGTGGTCGTCGTGGCGCCAGGACCGTGTTGGTCGCCTATTGTGCAGCCGACCGCGGACAGCGCCACGCAGACCGCGACGAGAAGATGAAGTCGACGGCGAACAGCCTCGTTCATCCTTCGGGCACCTACTTGATCTGCGCCCACGTGGCGGTCCACTCAGATATCGGTTCGCGGTTCGGGTCCTCACCCGAATTGGGTTCCGGCTGTGACGTGAAACAACTGTTGGTGATTGTCCGCTGGAAGGGGCCCCAACGCGCCGAAAGCGTTCCGTCGGGGCGGAAGGTATAGGTGATGGGTCCGGTCATTTCGGTGGTGCCGGTGCATTCGGGACTCTGCGGGTCTGGGTAGGTCGCGTACGACCTGGCGGATCCGGTCACCGTCATTCCGGTCACCGTCCCGGTCATCGTGCCGGTATACGACTGGGTTGGCTTGAGGTTCTTGAGAGTTTCGCTGCAGGTGACGGAATCCGCGTTGATACGGCAGTCGGAAACCAGATCGCCGTTCTGCATCTCGAAGTGGTCGGGCAAGCTCGTCCGACTGCCTTGCGCGGAAGAAGGTGTCGTCGAAACGAAACGTGTGCTGTGTGACTCGGGCGCCCCCGCTGGCGCGGCCCCACGGTTGACACTGGTGCAGCCTGCGAGCTGTAGCGCGGTCACCCCGACCACGGTGCTGACGAAGGCTCTGAATACTGATCCCGACAACCGCGGCCGCCTTTCCGTAACTACTCGACCGCTGACGATAAGGACGCGATTTGTGCCGCCGATAGGGCTTAAGGACCCTTTTTCCGGCACGAAGGGACCGATTGTGTTGAGTTCAACGGGGCGGCAAGCTTTGCCGATCGTCAGGGAATGGGCGGGAATGCAAAGCTGTCCACTCCGCTGTCGACCCGCTTTGGGTCACGCCCCTCGACATCGGTGAAGATCAGGTGCGTTTCCGGCGAATTATCCAGGTAGGCAAGGACGTTGCCGGCACCCCACGCCGGTTCTGGGCCGGCGTAACAAACCCCTCCGCCGCGTGGGGTGCTCTGGCAAATCGACTTGGTCGGAACGTCGGTGACCGTCGTGCGCGGCAGTGTCGAACCCTTGTCGAGCACCTGAATCACCTTCGAAGAAGGGGCATATCGCCCGACTTGTTGCGCCGTGAAGGCCAACGCACCGGAGTCCAGGATCGTTATGTCGCGGTAGGACCAACCCTGCGCGGTGGACAGCGGAGTGGGGGCGGCCGGCGTCGCACCGGTTTCCACGGAGGCTGCGACCGAGTAGACGCCACCAGCGCGAAGGGTGAAGGGGTTCTTGGGGATCATGACCGGATCTGAGGTGTCCCCGTTGGTGAACAGTATCGTCCGGCCATCCCTCGCGTAGATCACCGAGGAGGCGTTCGTGCCGGTGGCGACAGGGATGGATTCGCCGCCGACGGCCAGGGCGTTGACATTCGTCGGCCTGACGTCGCTGCGTTCGTCCAACCAGGCGATGTGGCTGCCGTCGGGTGCCCACGCGAAGGCGGGTTCGGCGAACGGTGCCCAGGCGGTGCCAAATTCGGATGCAGCCTGCGGTCTGGGCGCGATTGCTCCTGTGTTGGCCGTTGCGACGAGCAGGATTCCTCCCTCTACCGCCCCATCAGTCGGGTTGTCGACGAAGGCCACATGTTGTCCGGTCGGCGACCAACGGGGCCTGGCGAGCATTGGGGGAAGGCTGCCGCTGCCATGCGGAAGGCCGGCGGGGTCCACCAGTCGCCGGGGTGGCGCTAGGGGTGTCAGTTGCGGCGAAAGGTCGAGCACCCACAGCTCACCGCCATAGTCGGAGGCTGTTGTCTTCCGGACGAATGCCACGTGCGCGAGGTCGGGGGAGGGCGCCGGTTGCGCGTCTGCCGGTCCGTCGGTCAGTTTGCGGCCAGGGGCGCCGGCGGGTTCGCTCACGTACAGCGAGCCTGCTTTCGTGTAGAACAAGGGGACCGGTCGTTTGCTGCTCGGGGCTTGAGCAGTTGACCCCGGGGTGGGCGTCGCTCTGCCCGCCGTCGGCGTCGGTTCGTTTGACGAACTGCAGGCCGCCAGCGCCGATGCGGCGAGTACCAACGTCCACCGGCCGGCGCGGCCGATGCGGGAGGCGGCGGCGACGCCATCACCCGGAATGCGTCCACACCTCAGGCGTCTCGGCATACTGACGAACTCCCTTCCACCCCGGGCGGCGAAAGCTTCGACCCGCGTCGAGGTGCGCGGAACTGTAACCGTCCTCCGGACAACGCGGTAGGGCCGGTAGGCCCTTGCGTGAGCGAGCTTGACCAGAGCACCTCGCCCAGACGACCGGTTACGCCCCACTCCGAACGACATGGGGTCGACCGATAACGGGCTGTTCTTCGGCTGCTGGCGCGTGAGCACCGACGAGCAGGCCGACAGCCGCTACGCTGCTGGCGTCGGGCCAGGGCGACGGCCTGATTGTGGCGAAGCTCGACAGGTCTGGCCCGCTCAGTCGTCCACGCCGCCAACATAATCAACGCAGCACCAGCGCAGGTTGGTCGCTGGTCGTGCTCGACATCAACCTGGACCTGTCGACCGCAGCGGGCCGCATGATGGCGCGGACTCTCGTCAACTTCGCTGAGTACGAACGCGAACTCATCAGCGAGCGCACCAAGGCAGGCCTTGCCGCCAAGGAGGCGCGCGGCGAGCGCATTGGCCGACCACGGCTTGCGACGGCTGGCGTGGTGCGGCGCATCGTGCTCGAACGCAACGCGGGTCTGAGCTTCGGCCGCATTGAATGGGCCTTGGAGACTGAGGCGATCCTCAGCCCTGCTGGCCGGCCGACATAGCAAGCATCGACGGTTCGCCGCATCTATCAAAGTGCTACGGCTGCAGCTGAATTGGAGGCTGCGTCAGGAGGGGCCATACCGGAAACAGGGGTGTCGCTGCGGGCTGCCCTCCCCGCGTAGTGTGCACAAATTTTCCATTCACTAGTTTGCGAGGAGCGACGACCACATGGCCTACGTACGAGCCCACGAGACCAAGCAGAAGCGCAACGGCAAGCCGATTCGCACGTACGCGGTTGCATGGCGCGAGTCGACTCGCGACGACTTCGGCCTACCTACGGGCAGCTGCGAGCGCGGCGCGAGACGTACCCGACGCGTGGCGCTGCAGAGGCTCGTCGCGACGAAAGGTCGATGTCGACACCTGCACCATCACCGTTCGCGAGCTGTTGAGTGTGGCCGAAGGCCGTGAATTGCGCGGCGGGCCTCCTGCCCCGGCGTCGCCTGCCGAACGGCGGAATCGCGGCGGGTTTGATCCCGATCTCCTCCGGGCCGCACCTGTGGTGGCGCCGCCAGCTCACGATCTAGGACGCCGGGATCGCCGAGGGATGCGGCGACACGGTCAGGGCCGGCCGCGGATACCGGAACCCGATGCACCCTTCTTCGACGGCGTCGTCGATCGCCTCAGCGAGTCGGCGAATGGCGAGAGGGTCGCCGTGGCCCCCCGACACGGCGACCTTGCCCAGGCTCAGACGTGACAGAAGGACGCCGTGCTCATGGCTCAGCTGCGCCATCTGCGCGATTGCAGCGACGACGACATCGGGCACGGCCGCGGAGGGCGTGTCACCGAGCCGGCAGTGCAGACCGACCAGATTCAGTCGGCCGTGTGTCAGCACGTCGCCAGCCAGCTCATCGCACCGCGCCGCGTCGATGACCACTCGTGGCGTCTCGGCGAGCGGATTGCCGGCCAGCGTAAGGAAACTGCGCCGCTGGCGTTGCGCGCCAACGTCGAGCACAACCGCGTCATCCACGAGCACGTCGTCATCATGTCCATCGAAACAATGCCGGTGCCACGCGTCGCGGACGCTGACCGGATCGTCATCGACCCCCTCGGGTACGCCGGAGACGGAGTCATCCACGTGGAGGCCAAGTTCGGCTACATGGAAACCCCGAACGTGCCCAACGCGCTTCGCCTGCTCGACCCGAAGCGAACAGAAGGCCGGATCGACCTGGACACCGCGTCGTATTTCCTGTCGAAGCTCGAGCTGTTGAAGGGTGCCGCGCCGACCATGGCGGCATGGCGCAAGCGCCTGTTCATCGCGACCTCGTACATCACAGCCGACGCGGCCGAGTATTTCAGCCTGCCTCTCGAATGGACGGTCATCATGGGCGCTCGCGTTGAGGTCTAGCTGGACACCATCACCACAACCCGCGACCAGCGCCACCCGCACAGGCCATCGACATCGCGACGCCGAAGTCCAGCGGGGGCAGAACGCCATTCTTCGCAATCCGGATGACTTGAGATTCCATTAAGGGCACTTCTTCGGTGTCGACACCCGAGGCCTCGGCGGTCGGCGCCGCTAGCCAACTGCTTCTACCGCGCCCAACCCCCCGTACCGGAGTCGGAGCGGGAACGCTCAAAAACGTTGTGTTGCAGACAATATGCGCGTATTGACAAGTCGTTTCGAGTGGTCGCCGGAAGCGGCCCGCCCGTCTTCAAATCCGCCAAGTGTCGTTTCGAGTCCGACTCGGGCACAAGCAAGCAGCAGTTCAGCGGCCGGGCCGGCGAGGACCGGTGGTCACTTCGGCGGGCCTATCAGCCCCAGCGCGGCAGCCTGCCCCTCGCGCAGAAAGCCGACGATATCGGCGGCGGCGGCGCGAATCTCCTTCTGATTGGCCTTCTCTGCTCCCAGCAGAGCCGTGACCGCTGCGCCCAACACCACCATGGGGTCGTCGGAGGGCACCGCCGTGCCCCCGGGGCCGATCAGCGACAGCGCGGTGCCGGTGATCAGTGCATGTAGGGCGAAGGCTTGGTCGGTTGCGTCCCAGTCGTCGCGGGCCAGGCGGTGACGGCGCCAGATGGGAAGAACGGCGTGCAGTACGGCACTCGGCCCGAGCGCCTCACGCAGGGCCACCGTGCGGGGATGGTCGGCCAGTATGCCGAGGAGGTGCTGGTCATGGCGCTGCAATGCCGCAAGGAGAGGCTGACTGGTCGCGATCTGAAGCATCGCCGGGCAGAAGCGCGACGGACGGGCCAGGTCGGGATCCGCTTCGATCCGGCTGATCAAGTCGTCCAGGAGGCCCAGAAAACCGCGCCCGATGAGGCCGATGAGCAGGTCTTCCTTCGTCGGCCAGTACAGGTAGACGGTTCCCTTGCCGACCTGGGCACGTGCGGCGACGTCGGCGACCGAGAAACCTCTGGCGCCGCGGCCTACGAGCAGTTCGCCGGCCGCTGCAAGCAACCTCGCCGCCTTCGCCGAGCGTCGCTCGGGCAGTCCCTCCAGGGAAGCGCTCACGCGGTTGACTATAGCTGGACGCTCAGCCAGACTGACCAAACGACCAAATTGGTCAGTTTGTTCGGTACCCCCGCATCGGGGCCGCGCGCCTGGCCCACCGATCGGCGGTGCGAGTCGAAGGAGATTGCGATGGAAACGATCACGCGCACTGCGGATCTCGAGTCCCTCATCGACGAATCCAGCCGGGTACGTGCGCTGCGAAAGGTGATTTTCGCCGTCGCCGACCGGCTCGACCCAGTGGTCGATTTCTGTCGCATTTATGTCGACGGAATGGAGAACTTGCCTGCCGACGGGCGATTCCTTCTCGTCGGTAACCACACGTCATCCGGCTTGGCCGAAGTCGTCCTGGTCCCTTACTTCGTGCATCGCCGGCTCGGTGTGCGGGTGCGAGGTCTGGCCACCCGGTCGCTCGCAGACGTCAGCGGTCTGGCCCGAGATGTGCTGCAGGCGGCCGGGGCTGTGGTCGGTGATCAAGACACCGCCGCCGAGCTGATGCGCCACGGCGAGACCCTGCTCGTCTTTCCCGGTGGCGGCCGGGACATGTTGAAGTTCAAAGGCGAGGAGTATCAGCTGCGCTGGGAAGGCCGCAGCGGGTTCGCCCGTCTGGCCGTCGCACACGACTATCCGATAGTTCCGGTGGGACTGGTAGGTGGCGACGACGTCTATCTCAGCCTGGTCGAACGCGACAGCGGTTGGGAGCGAATGAGCCGGATCATCGGCGAACGTGTGCACGGCGTGACCGGTGTGGGCATACCGCTGGTTCGAGGACTGGGACCCACGTTCATTCCTCGACCTCAGCGGATGTATTTGCGCTTCGGGCCGCCGATAGAAACCACTCCGCCCTCCGGTCTCCGAACCGACGAGTGGGAAATCGCCGTCAAACAACGGACTCAAGACGCACTCGAAAAAGCTCTCGCCGACCTGCAGGTGCTCCGCAATGGTGACCCGTTTCGACACCTCAACCCTTTTCGGCGCACGGGCGCAGTTTGCAGCACGGGTCTACTCCCCGAAAGCGGCAAGCGCTAGCGCCCCGGCGGGGCCACCCGGTAGACGGCGCCGGCGTCGTCGTCGGTGACGTACACCGCGCCATCCGGGGCGACCACGGCGGCGACCGGACGGCCCCAGCGGGATCCGTCGTCGGCTTGGAATCCACCGACCAGAGTCTGCTGATCGCCGAGAGTGCCGTCCCGCCAAGCGAAGAACGACACCTCTGGTGCGCGGGGCGGCTTGCGGTTCCACGAACCGTGGATGCCGACCAGGGCGCCGTCCGCATAGGGCGGCGGCAGCACACCGGTGGTGAACGCCAGACCCAGCGGCGCTGAGTGCGCACCCATGCTCTGCTCGACCGGCGCCAGGGTCGCGCAGTCCAGCGCAGACCCGTCCTTGTTGGTCGACATGTCGCGGATGAACGGCAATTGTGCGGGTCCACCGTCGGGATTGCAGTAGGGCCAGCCCAAGTCGCGCCCGGGCGTGAGCCTTGCCAATGACTCCGGCGGATGGTCGTTGACGTACTCGACGTCGACTCTGCCCTCCGGGTCTGGGGCATTGTCGCGGTTGTTGACCGCCGTCCACACCGAGCCGTCTGGCGCGACGGCGAGACCGGTTCCGTTGCGCACGCCGGTTGCGAACGGCTGTGCCGGCCCGCCGCCGGGCGGGATGCGCATGATCGTCGCCCTGGGCGGTGTCGCGGTGCGGTCCTGCGGCGAAATGTTGCCGGTCGAGCCGATGGAGAAGTACACCGCATCGTCGGGCCCGACGGCCACGCTCTTCAGCGCATGGGCGTAGGCGCCGTGCAGCTCGGGGCTGCGCGCGTCGGGCAGCCCGGCCGCCACGGTCCGGCCGTTGACGGCCCTTCCGCCGGCGTAGTCGTAGGCATCGATCTGGTCGCTCTCGGCGACGTACAAGGTCGAGCCCGCGAACGCCATGCCGTGGGGTTGGTCGAGATCGCCGAGCAACGTCGACTGTTGCGGCGCCGCGCCGGGCTTGGGTGTCAGCTTGACGATCTGCCCGCTGCTGGGGACCGACACCAGCAGGGCGCCGTCGGGTGTCCATGTTTCCAAGCGCGCCTTCGGAATTCGCGCCCACGTCGAGATCGTCCAGCCATCGGGAATCAGTGCCTGGCGCGGTCGGTCGAGCGGCGCCTGGGCCAGGCCGGCCGGGACGCCGACCGCGACGGACACCAGCGTGCCCGAGGCCGGTGCGGGCGGCGCAGGTCCGGCGGTGGGAGCCGATTGGCGTTGCGGCGAGTTGGTCGAACACCCGGCTAGCACCAGGACGGCAACCATGGCAGCGGCGAATACTTCACGCGGCGGCGAGATTCGCATGCATCTCCAGAGGTCGGGCGGCAGCGCGGCAACGCGCTGTGGAGCCACCGTCTGGGATACCCGGCGCGCGGGTGATCAACCGCCGGCAACGCCCTGCGCACTCAGGGCCGATTCGGCGGATGGTCTGCCTCGATCAACTTGCGGGCGATGAACTCGAGCCGGATGTTGGCGTCCTGTGACAGCTTGGTCAGCAGATCGAACGCACCCGCGGCGTCGATGTCGAATAGCTTTATCAACATGCCCTTGGCCTGACCGCAGGTCTCGGGTGGCCAGGGCGCGCCGCAACTGCCCGTTATCGGCGCCGAGAACGCCAGCAATGAGGAAGCGCGGCGCTGAACGGGCGCGGTCGCCGCGTGCCGGCCGACCCCGCTCCGGCGATAGCGGACCACATGACTATCCCGACTGAACCGCCGGTTGTTCCAGCTCGAGGATCTGGCGCGTGGTCTTCACCACGACATCCGGATTCAGGCTGATCGAGTCGATACCGGCGCGGACCAGGAATTCGGCCATATCCGGGTAGTCCGAGGGCGCCTGCCCGCACAATCCGGAGTGGATGCCGTTGCGGCGACAGCCCTCGATGGCCAACCGAATCATCTCTTTGACGCCCTCATCGCGTTCGTCGTAGTCGAAGGCCACGATCTCGCTGTCGCGGTCGACGCCCAGGGTGAGCTGAGTCAGGTCGTTGGAACCGATGGAGAAGCCGTCGAAGCGTTTGGCGAACTCGTCGATCAGGATGACGTTGTTGGGAATCTCGCACATGGCGTACACCTTGAGCCCGTTCTGGCCGCGCTCCAGGCCGTATTCGGCCATCGTCTTGAGCACCAGGTCCGCCTCGGCCACTCGGCGCACGAACGGAAGCATGATGATGACGTTGGACAGCCCCATCTCGTCGCGGACCCGCTTCATCGCACGGCACTCCAGCGCGAAGCCCTCCGCGTAAGCGGGGTGCGCGTAGCGCGAGGCGCCGCGGAAGCCGATCATCGGGTTGCTCTCGGTCGGCTCGAAGCCGCTACCGCCGATCAGGCTGGCGTACTCGTTCGTCTTGAAGTCCGACATCCGCACCACGACCGGCTTGGGCCAGAATGCGGCGGCGATGGTGCCGATCCCTTCCGACAGGCGCTGCACGAAGTACTCGCCGCCGTCTGCATAGCCGCGGGTGAGCCGATCGATCGTCCGGCGTGCCTCCACGTCGTCCACCTTGTCGGGATGAAGCAGGGCCAGCGGGTGCACTTTGATGTATTCGCTGACGATGAACTCCATCCTGGCCAGTCCCACACCGTCATTCGGCAAGAACGTGGTCTTGAACGCCAGATCGGGGTTGCCGAGGTTGAGCATGATCTGGGTGCGCGGCCGCTGCAGGTCCGACACTTCTGTGCTGTCGACATGGAAGGCCACCTTGCCGCGGTACACGCGACCGGTGTCGCCTTCAACGCATGACACCGTGACGGGCTGGCCATCCGGCACGCTGGTGGTCGCGTTTCCTGTGCCGACCACGGCCGGGATGCCGAGTTCGCGCGCGATGATCGCCGCGTGGCAGGTCCGGCCGCCGCGGTTGGTGACGATGGCGGCCGCGGTCTTCATGACCGGCTCCCAGTCCGGGGTGGTGATGTCGGCGACCAGCACCTGACCGGGTTGGAAGTCCGACAGGTGATCGAGGTGCTCCATCAGCTTCGCGACGCCCGACGCCACCTTCTCACCGACCGAGCGGCCCTCGGTGAGCACCTCGCCTTTGCCTTCCAGGACGTAGCTCTCCACGGTCGTCAGGTTGCGCTGGGAGGCCACCGTCTCGGGTCGCGCCTGGACGATGTAAAGCTTTCCGTCCAGACCGTCTTTGGCCCACTCGATGTCCATCGGCCGCCCGTAGTGCTGCTCGATGGTGCACGCGTATCCGGCCAATTCGAGAACGTCCTCATCGGTGACGCAGAAGCGGGTCCGATCGGCCTTGGGCGTCGGGACGTTGCGGGTCGTCAGTTTGGTTCCGCCCTCGACGAAGATCATCTTGACGGCCTTGTCTCCGATCAGGCGGCGCAGCACGGTGCGGTGGCCGGCCAGGTACGTCGGTTTGTGGACGTAGAATTCGTCGGGGTCGACGGCGCCCTGAACCACGTTCTCGCCGAGCCCGTATGCGCCCGTGATGAACACCACGTCGTTGAAGCCCGACTCCGTGTCGATGGTGAACATCACGCCCGAGGAGGCCAGGTCGGAGCGCACCATCTTCATCACGCCGATCGACAGCGAGACCATGAACTGGTCGAAGCCCTGGTCGATGCGGTAGTGGATGGCCCGGTCGGTGAACAGGCTGGCAAAGCAACGCCGGCAGGCGTCGAGCAGGCTTTCCGAACCGGTGATGTTGAGGAAGGTCTCCTGCTGGCCGGCGAAACTCGCGGTCGGCAGGTCCTCAGCGGTCGCTGAGCTGCGCACCGCCAGGCTGACGTCCTCACCATATTCTTCCTGCAGCTTGCGATACGCGCCCACGATCTCGGCTGCCAGATCGTCGGGAAGTCCTGCGCCATAGACGATTTCACGGGCGCGTTTGCCTTTACGGGCCAGCGCGGCGACGTCGTCGGGGTCGAGTCCATCGAGTTCGGCGTGCAACGCGTCCCAGGCGCCTGCGGTGTCCAGCACGTGCCTATAGGCCTGGGCCGTGATGGCGAAGCCATGCGGGACGCGGACGCCCTGGTTCGACAGCTGCTGGAACATCTCACCCAGCGACGCGTTCTTGCCCCCGACAAGCGGCACATCCTCGATGCCGATCTCTTCGAAGAAGCGAATGTAGTGGAAACCGCTCATGATCTATTGCTCCATTTCACTTAGTTTCATAGAAACCGCTGTTGGCCTTGCGGACTGCCCAGACGTAGTCGGCACGTTCCCGAGCCTCGGAGTCCGTGTCTTCGGGGGCCGCCAGCAGCCCCTTGAAGTCATTGATCGACTCAAACCCCTTGCGGTTCATCCAGTCAGACAATTCCTGCAACAGCGTGGCCGCGTACCTGGGACCGTGCCGCAGCAGCGCCGACGCGGACTGGACTATGTCCGCTCCCACAAGCAGATACTTGGCCACATCGGCGGCGCGCTCGACGCCGGTGCTCGCCGCAAGCGAACAGCGGACCCGCCGGTGCAGCAACGCGATCCAGTTCAGCGGCAAGCGGGTGTCACCGGGTGTGGACAGCGCGACACCGCGCACCATGCTGAGTGTCTCGGGGTCGATATCGGGCTGCAGGAACCTGTTGAACAACACCAGTCCGTCTGCACCCGCGGCATCCAGCCGGTGCGCCACGTCGGCCGTCGCACTGAAGTAGGGGCTGAGTTTGACGGCGACAGGAACCGTTGTCGCGCTTTTGACCTCGGCCAGCACCTCGAGGTGACGCTGCTCTACGGCGGTCGCGTCCATGCCGGTGTCGCCGGGAAGATAGTAGATGTTGAGTTCGATCGCCGACGCGCCGGCATTCTGCATGGAACTCGCGTAGCGCGCCCAGTTGCCGGCTGTCGACGCGTTGAGGCTGCCGATCACGGGGATGTCGACCTGGGCCGCGGCACGTTCGATCAGGCGCAGGTAGCGCTGGCCGGGGGCACCGGAGTCGACGGTTGCCGGGAAGTAGGTGATGGACTCGGGGTAGGTCTCGCTGCCCTGGGCGGCCATCAATTCGTTGTGCTCGGCTTCGCGCCGCAACTGTTCCTCGAAGAGCGAATACAGCACCACCGCGCCCACACCGGCGTCGGCGAGTTCGCGCACGCCGTGCAGTGTTTGGCTCAACGGCGAGGCCGAGGCCACCAGCGGATTGCGCAATGTCATTCCCAGGTAGTGCGTGGAAAGGTCCATCAGCCCTCCCTGGTGTTGGACGCGAATCGGTGTGGGGGGCGAGAAGCCATGTCCTCGTACAGCTCCCACCGCTGATCGACCGACTCCTGGGCCAGCGCGAGCAGCCGTTCGGCCTCGTCCGGATCGGAGTTGAGCAGGCTGCGGTAGCGCAGCTCGCGGTTGCGATAGTCGCCGAGGGTGACGCGGGGGCGGTGGGAATCCAGCAGGAACGGAGGCCGGCCGGCGGCCCGCAATACCGGGTTGTACCGGATCAACGGCCAGTGCCCGCTGGCCACCGCCCGGTATTGCTGGTCAAGCCCGTTGCGCAGCTCGAAGCCGTGCGCGATGCAATGGCTGTAGGCGATCACCAGCGACGGGCCGTCGTATGCCTCGGCCTCTCGGAAGGCCAGCAACGTCTGCTGCGGGTCGGCACCGAACGCGACTCGGGAGACGTATACGTTGCCGTACGAGATCGCCTGCAGCGCGAGATCTTTGCGAGGCATCGTCTTGCCGCCGGCGGCGAATTTGGCTACCGCACCCAGCGGTGTGCTTTTCGACATCTGGCCGCCGGTGTTCGAATAGACCTCGGTGTCAAGCACCAGGACGTTGACATTGGAGCCGCTGGCAAGGACGTGGTCGAGGCCACCCGCGCCGATGTCGTAGGCCCAGCCGTCACCCCCGACGATCCACACGCTGCGGCGGACCAAATGGTCGATCACGCTGCGCAATTCGTCGCCAACTGCCGGTGCCAGACGATCCAGCCGCCCGGCCAGCTCCGCCACCCGCTGCCGCTGCGCGTGCAACTCTGATTCCCGCTGCTGCGGCGCGCTCAGGATGGCGTCCACCAGATCGGCACCCACGGCGTCCCGCTGCTCGGCCAGCCGTTCCCGAACCTGCTTCAGGTGGGCGTCGGCGGCCAGCCGCATGCCCAGGCCGAACTCGGCGTTGTCCTCGAACAGCGAATTGGACCAGGCGGGTCCGCGGCCCTCGGCGTTGGTGGTCCAGGGGGTGGTGGGCAGATTGCCCCCGTATATCGACGAGCAGCCGGTCGCGTTGGCGATCATCAACCGGTCACCGAACAGCTGGGACAACAACTTCAAGTAGGGGGTTTCTCCGCAACCCGCGCAGGCGCCGGGAAACTCGAACAGCGGCTGCAGGAACTGTGCGCCGCGCACCGTCCCGAAGTCCACCATCGACCGGTTCGGCAGCGGCAGCGTTTCGAAGAACGCGACGTTCTCCCGAGCGGCGGCGACCAGCGGTTCACGCGGCGCCAGGTTGATCGCCTTGGTGATCGGCGTGCCCGGTAACACAGCCGGGCACGCTTCCACACACAGGTTGCACCCGGTGCAGTCCTCGGCGTAGACCTGCAACGTGTAGCGGGTGTCGGGCAGGCCGACTGCCTCCAGGGGGGCTGAGGCGAACGTCGGCGGCGCGTCAGTCAGCCGGTCCCGATCGTAAAAGGTGGTACGAATGACGCTGTGCGGGCAGACAAATGAGCAGTTGCCGCATTGGATGCAGGTATCTGGGTCCCACACCGCGACGAGCTCGGAGACGTTGCGTTTCTCGTAGGCCGCGGTGCCGCTGGGATAGCTGCCGTCCACCGGCAGCGCGCTCACCGGTAGGGCATCGCCGCGCCCGGCGATCATCTCCGCGGTCACCGTGCGCACGAACTCCGGCGCGCCGGAAGGTACCGGCGCAGGGAGCCCTCGGATAGAGCTGACGGTATCGGGCACCTCGACCCGGTGCAGTCCCGCGACGGCGCGGGAGACAGCGTCGACTTCACGGGCTACGACGTCAGCGCCCTGTCCCGCATAGGATTTGGCGACGGCATCGTTGATCTTGCTGATCGCGGTGTCGATGGGCAGCACGTCGGCGATCGCGAAGAAGCAGGTTTGCAGGATGACGTTGATCCGGCCGGCCAGCCCGGCCGCCCGGGCGATCTTGCCGGCGTCGACGACAAAGAGTCGGATGTGTTTGTCGATGATCTGCTGCTGCACCGGTGCGGGCAGGCTGTCCCACACCCGCTGGTGTGGGCGCGAGCTGTTGAGCAGCAGCGCGGCGCCCTCGGCGGCGCGAGCCAGCACGTCGACTTGGTCGAGGAACCGCTGCTGGTGGCAGCCGACGAAGGATGCCCGCTGCACCAGATATGGCGCGCGAATCGGCTCCGGGCCGAACCGCAGGTGCGAAACGGTTTGTGAACCGGACTTTTTGGAGTCGTAGACGAAGTATCCCTGCGCGTAGATGTCGTCCTGGGAGTTGAGGATCTTGATGGTGTTCTTGTTGGCCCCGACGGTGCCGTCCGAACCCATGCCGAAGAACACGGCACTGGTGACGGCGGGCGACTCGATGTCGAATTGCGGGTCGTAGTCGATGCTGGTGCCGCTGACGTCGTCGTCGATGCCGACGGTGAAACGGGTGCGCGGTCGCTCGCGGTCCAGTTCGGCGAGGACACCGGCCACCATTCCCGGCGTGAACTCCTTGGACGACAGCCCGTAGCGCCCGCCGCATACCAGCGGCAGTGTCGAGCGCTCACCGCAGGTGTAGGCCTCCGAGAGGGCGGCGACGACATCCAGATACAGCGGCTCGCCGAGTGACCCGGGTTCCTTCGTGCGGTCCAGCACCGCGACCGCCCGGACGGTCGGTGGCAGCGCCGACAGCAGCGTCTTGACCGGAAACGGCCGGTACAAACGGATTTGGATCACCCCGACGCGCTCGCCACGCTCGGTCAGGGCGGCCACGGTTTCGGCTGCGGTCTGGCCGCCCGATCCCATCAGCACCAGGACCCGTTCGGCTTGCGGGTGTCCGGTGTACTCGACGGTGCGCATCCGCCGGCCGGTGCGCTCGCCGAGTTCGGCCAGCAGTTGGTCGACGACTTCGGGCACCCGGGCATAGAACGGGTTGACGGTCTCGCGCGCCTGAAAGTAGATGTCCGGATTTTGGGCGGTGCCACGAATGAACGGCCGGTCCGGCGACAACGCACGGTCGCGGTGGGCCAGCACCAACTCGTAGGGGACCAGCGCCCGCAGGTCGTCGTCGGTCAGCGTTTCGATGGTGTTCAGCTCGTGGGAGGTGCGGAAGCCGTCGAAGAAATGCACGAAGGGCACCCGGGTGCGTAGCGTCGCCGCTTGCGCGATCAGGGCCAGGTCGTGAGCTTCCTGCACCGACGCCGACGACAGCAGGGCGAAGCCGGTCTGGCGCACCGCCATCACGTCCTGATGGTCGCCGAAGATCGAAAGTCCCTGCGCGGCAATCGATCGCGCGGCGACATGGATGACCGCCGCGGTCAGTTCACCGGCGATCTTGTACATGTTCGGAATCATCAACAACAGGCCCTGCGACGCGGTGAAGGTGGTGGCCAACGCGCCCCCTTGCAGGGCGCCGTGCAGCGCGCCGGCCGCACCGCCTTCGCTCTGCATCTCCACCACCGTCGGCACCGCGCCCCAGACGTTGGTCCGCCGTCGGTTGGACCAGTCGTCGGCCAACTCGGCCATCGGCGAGGACGGGGTAATCGGGTAGATGCAGCACACTTCGTTGAGCCGGTAGGCGACCGATGCCGCCGCTTCGTTGCCGTCCACCGTCGAGCGTGCCATCAGGGCTCCGGGACCATCTCGATGGCGTGCACCGGGCACTGCTCGTAACAGGTCGCGCAGCCGGTGCACCGGTCGTAGTCGAAGCGGTAGCGTTGGCCGGGTCCGAGCTTGATCACCGCATCCTCAGGACACGCCCCCAGACAGCCGTCGCACTCGAAGCAGTTGCCGCACGACAAGCACCGGCCGGCCTCGAACGTGGCGGCCCGCGCCGACAAGCCGCCGACCACTTCGTCGAATCCGCGGACGCGTTGCTCGGGAGCGAGCTCCGGCTCCGCACGCCGGGATGCGTCGCCGAAGTACCACAGGTGCAGCTGATCGAAATCGGCGACGGGATGCTTCGGCGCTCGCTGTCCGGATCCGCCGCGCAGCCATGCGTCGATCTGGTGGGCCGCCTTCCTGCCGTGACCGACGCCGACGGTCACGGTGCGTTCGCCGGGCACCATGTCGCCGCCGGCGAACACGCCGGGGGAGCCGGTCATCAGTGACGAGGACACCCGCACGGAACCGTCGTCGTCGAACTCCGCGCCGGGCAGGCTGCGCATGAACGCCGATTCGGTCTCCTGCCCCAGCGCCATGATCACGGTGTCGGCGGCGAGCGTCTCGAATCGGCCCGTGGGCACCGGGCGCCCGTTGTCGTCCAAGCGCATCAGCTCCACCTGCAACTCGGGTCCGTCGAACGCCGTGATGGTGCGCAGCCAGTTGATCCGCACACCCTCGCGTTCGGCCTCTTCGACCTCGTGTTCGTGTGCCGGCATCTGGTCGGCGGTGCGACGGTAGATGATGACGGCGTCTTCGGCGCCTAACCGGCGAGCGACACGGGCGGCGTCCACCGCGGTGTCGCCGCCCCCGTAGACGGCGACGCGGCGGCCGAGGTCGGGTCGTTCGCCGGAGGCGACGCCACGCAGGAAGGACACCGCGTCCAGCAGTGTCTTTGCGTCGGTGGCCGGGATGTCGACCCGTTTGGCCAGGTGGGCGCCGACGGCGACGAAAACGGCGTCGAATCCTCCGGCCGCGCGCTCGGCGGAGAGGTCTTCGACCCGGTGCCCGCATGTCATCTGGACCCCGAGCGCGGCGATCCGTTCGATCTCGGCGTCCAGCACGTCGCGGGGCAAGCGGTAGTCCGGGATTCCGTAGCGCATCATTCCGCCCGGTTCGGCGCCGGCGTCGCGCACCTCCACGTGATGACCGAGCCGGGTCAGATGGTAGGCGGCGGAAAGTCCGCTGGGGCCGGCGCCGACGACGAGGACACGCTTGCCGGTGGGCGGCGGAGCCGGCTCGAACCGCCATCCGTGCTCGCGAGCGCTGTCGCCGAGGAATCGCTCGACCGCGTGAATGGAGACGGCCGAGTCGAGATGTGCTCTGTTGCAGACTGATTCGCACGGGTGGTAGCAGACCCGCCCGTGGATCGCGGCGAACGGGTTGTCGGCGACCAGCTGATGCCATGCTTGCTCGTGGCGTCCGGCGCGGGCATGGGCGAGCCAGGCCTGGATGTTCTCCCCGGCCGGGCATCCCGAGTTGCAGGGTGGCAGCAGGTCGACATAAACCGGCCGGCGGTCGCGGTCGGCCCCCGCCCGGGGCCGGCCGTGCAGCAAGTCGGGCAAGGCCGTGACGTCGCCCCCGGGAACCGCCGAGAACTCGTGTTGGTCGCCGCCGGACCACTCGGCCATCATTAGTCCCACGATATGGATGGTGCTGTCACACCGCTGCCGTCCTTGGACCTCGAATGTGTGGGACCTTTGGACTCTGGCGGACGGCGACACCCGGATGACTGGGCGCGGGCACCCGTGCTTGGGTGCACGTGTGGAAACTCACCGCCCGGGTATCCCCCCGGGGCATATGACTACAGCACACAGACAACCGGACCAGCGTGACCTCGATGGCATCCGGCGGATGGTCGACGCCATTTCCGCGGCCTTCGAAGCCAAGATCGTCGGGCAGCGCGACCTGCGCGAGTCGCTGCTGATCGGCTTGCTCGCCGGCGGCCACATCCTGCTCGAAAGCGTGCCGGGGCTGGCCAAGACCACGGCCGCCAAGGTACTCGCCGAGTCGATCCACGGGCGCTTCCAACGCATCCAGTGCACCCCGGACCTGCTGCCCAGCGACATCATCGGCACCCAGATCTACGACTCGGCGACCAACTCGTTCGTCACCCAGCTCGGTCCGGTGCACGCCAACGTCGTGCTGCTCGACGAGATCAACCGGTCGAGTGCGAAGACCCAGAGCGCGATGCTCGAGGCGATGGAGGAGCGCCAGACCACCATCGCCGGGCAGGTGCACCCGCTCGCCGAGCCGTTCCTGGTCATCGCCACCCAGAATCCCGTCGACCAGGAGGGCACGTATCCGCTGTCGGAGGCGCAGACCGACCGCTTCCTGCTCAAGGAGATCGTGCCCTATCCCTCTCCCGATGAAGAAGTGGAAGTGATGGCCCGGATCGACGCCGGCGTCTACGACACAGCTAAGCCCACCGCCCCAGTGGTGAGTCTGGAGGACGTGTTGCGCCTGCAGGACGTGGTGCGCCACGTCTACATGGACCGGGCTCTGATGCTCTACGCCAGCCAATTGGTGGACGTGACCCGCCATCCGGCGCGGACATTGCCCAAGCAGGTCGCGCGGCTGGTCGAGTACGGTGCCAGCCCCCGCGCCACCATCGCGTTCTGCAAGGCCGCGCGCGCCCGGGCGGTGCTATCCGGGCGTGCCCACGTGCTTCCCGAGGACATCGCCAAGCTCGCGCACCGGGTGCTGCGGCACCGGCTGATCCTCGGGTTCGAAGCGGCCAGCGCCAACGTCACTCCCGAGACGGTGATCGACGCCGCGCTGCGGGCCGTCAGGGTCCCCTGAGTGCCGGCAGGGTCTCATGGGCAAGCACCTCAACCGGGCCAAAGCGCACTTCGGCACCGATACCCGCGGCCTGCTCGACGGCGGCCGCTATGCGTTATCGCATACGCGCAGCATGGAATTCGACGACCTGCGCCCCTACGTGCCCGGCGACGACGTCCGCGATATCGACTGGAAGGCCTCTGCCCGCTCGGGCAGCGTGCTGATCAAACGGTTCGTCTCGGAGAAGCATCACAAGATCCTGCTCGTCGCCGATTCCGGCCGCAACATGTCCGCGCTCGCGCCCAGCGGTGAATACAAGCGCGACGTCGCCGCACACGTCATGGGCGCGGTGGGGTTGATCGGCCTGCGGCGCTCCGATCAGATCGGCATGGTCTTCGGTGACAGCCGAGGGTCGGTGAACGTTCCGCAGCGCCGCGGCGAGACGCACGTCGAGGGACTGCTGCACCGTTGGTACCAGCACACCCTGACCGACCCGGGCGCCAGTGACGTCACCGCCCAACTCGATTACGTCGCAACGCATTACCGCCACAGCATGTTGATCGTCGTGGTCTCGGACGAACCCGACGTCGAGGAAGGCCTCAGCGGGGTGCTCGCCCGGTTACGCGGTCGCCACGACCTGCTGTGGGCGATGGTGTCGGACATGCCGGCGGTGGGGCCCGACAACACCGACGGGTACGACGTGGCCACCGGGCGTTTCGTCCTCAACGGTGCCGACCTGGGCCCGCGGGTCGTCGCGGCCTACCGCCGCGCCGAGCAGGCCCGCCGCGATCGCCTGGCGAAGTTCCTGACCCGTCGCGCGATCCCCCACGCGACGATCGCCGGCAGCGACCACATCCGGCGCGAACTCGTCGGACTGAGCGAGGCGGCCGGTCGTGCCGGATGACCTCCTGCACCACGTGTTCGGTCCGCAGCCCTACTCATCCTGGTGGCCGGCGTGGACCGTGCTACTCGTGCTCGCCGTCATCGGCTGGTACGCAGGTGTTCTGGTGTGGACGCTGCCATCGGACCGGTTACGCCGTATCCCCGTCGTGCGGCGGGTGCACGCTCGGGTGATCCGCGACCGCTTCGCCCGGCGCGTGCAGCGCGTCGCCGAGGAACACCGCGCCGGGCGGTTGTCCACGCCGGCGGCCTGTGCGGCGATCGGCCGGACGGTACGCAGCTTCCTGAATCAGGCGACCGGTGTGAAGGCCCAGTACCTGCATCTCGGCGCCCTGGCCGAGGGTCAGCTCGGTGCGGCCGCGCCCCTGCTGACGCTGCTCGACGACGGTCAGTTCAATGCGGAGACGAGCGTGGCCGTCGGTGACGTGAGTCCCATGGCGCAGAAGTTGATCCGCTCGTGGACCTGACGTGGTGGCCGGTCGCGGCCGTCGGATCCGGCTCTTTTGTGGCCGCCGTGGTGCTGGCCGCGGTGCTGCCGATGACCGCCGCCCGCCGGCGGCTGCGGCCGCTGGCGAACATCGCACGGCTGACCCGGTTGCCCGAATACGCCAAGGTGGCCCGGCTGCGTTCGCTGTCGACAGTGGTGACCCTGCTGGTACTCACGGTCATGTTCGGCGCGGCCACGTGGGCGGCCTCGCGCCCGAGTGCGGTCGGCGAAGAGTTCGGCGCCGCATCCCCCGAGGACATCATGTTGTGCGTCGGGCAGCCGCTGCCGGACCGCGCGACGGTCGATCTGCTCGACTACTTTGCGCAACAGGCCGGTTCGTCGCCGCCGACGCAGCGTATCGGTCTGACGTCGGTGAACCGCCGCTTGGTGCCGCTGACGCGCGATCACCAGTACGCTGCGGCGCGATTTGGTGAGTTCGCCCGCGCGCCTCGATTGCAGTCGGCGTCCTTTGCTCCGGCGGTGCCGTATACGGACTACGCGGTAAGCGTGGAAGACATACTGGCGCTGTGTATTTCGGGGTTTCCGCACTTCGAGGAACGGGGCGAACACCGGCGTTCGGTGATTTATCTGGGGCCCTCGGATCTTCGTCCGCCGGGGGATCAGCGTGCCGCGCTGTTCACCGGCGGCAGCGTGCGGGAGCTGGCCGGGCGCGCCGGGGTACAACTCAATGTGGTCGACACGGCGCCGTCCCCGAAGAGCGGTTCGTTGCTGGCCCTCACCGAGCAGACCGGAGGCCGGTACCTGGTGCCGGGATCGGGATCGGTTACCGCTGCACTACAGGACATTCGCACGCACACCCGGTCGGTGCGCCTGGCGGACGGCACCGCCGCCAAAGCGGATTCCACGGATGTACCGGTAGTGCCGCTGGCGATCGCGTTGATGTCGGCGACCGTGCTTTCGGTGGCGCTGATGGGGTTGCGCCGATGACGTTCCAGCCCGTGCTGCCCTGGCCGATCCTCGCCGTCGTCGCCGGCGCGCTGGTCCTCGCGCGCCTGGTCGCGCTGCGTCAGGTGCTGCTGTCGTCACCGCCAGTAGGTGGCCGGCGTGCCCGCGCCGTGCTGCGCTGGAGTGGCGTCACCCTGGCGGTGCTGCTGGTGATCGCCGCCTCCACCCGTCCTGGACTTCGCGACGACAAGCCCCGCGGTGGGACAACACCGGCGGCCGGTGCGAACCTCAACGTCTTTCTGGTGGTGGACCGGTCGGTGGATTCGGGTGCGGAGGACTACGGCGCCGGCCAATCGCGGATCGCCGGGATGCGCGACGACATCGCGGCGTTGATCAAGCAGTACCCGGTGGCGCGATACGCGCTGGTCGCCTTCGCCTCCCGGGCCACGCTGAGTTGGCCGCTGTCCGACGACGTCTGGAGTCTGCGTCCCACCATCGCAGCGCTGGATTCGCCCCGCCGCGGTCCGGATGCGGCACTCGACGTCGATGCCGGCGCCGCGAACAATGTGCTGCGATATCAGCTCATGCAAGCTGCCCAGCAGTATCCCGGTACTCGAAATGTGCTGTTGTACTTCGGGTCCGGCGCGCCCGGGTCGCGAGTTCCGCAGGGCGACTTCAACGTCGGGCCGGTGGACGGCGGCGAGGTGCTGGGGTACGGACGCGTCGACGCGATCAACGAAGCCGAACTGCGGAAGGTGGCCGGGCAGCTGGGCGTGCCCTACCGGCACCGAGAACCCGGTCAGCCCTTGCAATTGGACCTGCCCGACCGGCCCGGCGGCGCCGGTAACCGGGCGCAGGTCGGCCAGCCTGTCGAGCTCTACTGGCTGCCCGCGCTGCTTGCGGCGGGCCTGCTGATCATCGAGATCTACCTTTCGGTCCGCGAGTTCCGACGCGGCCGTCTCATCAGACGGGACCTGCCATGACGCCGCGACCGCAACGGCTGCGGCTGCGACGGCGGCTGCTGATCTACTCGGCCCCGCTGACCCTGGTCGCGCTGCTGGCCGCGGTCAAGCTGATATCGGTTGTCGCCGAGGGAAATTCGGCGGTCGCAGCCTTCGCCCGCGGCGACGGCAATGCCGTGCGGTCGGCCGCGGCGGTGCTGGGCGTGGCCAACGTGGTGGAGCCGGAGAAGGCGCCGTTCGCCGCAGGCACCGGCGCCGTGCTCGAGGGCCGGCTGGAAGAGGCCGACGCGGATTTCACCGCCGCGCTCGCCAACACCCATGGCGCCGCCTCCTGCCCGGTGCGGGTCAATCTCGAACTGGTCCGCGAAAACCAGGGGGACCGCGCCGCGGCGCAAGGTGACCGGTCGCGGGCCGATGAGCGATATGCAAGCGCGCTGACCGTCGTCGCCGAGGCGCCGCAGGACTGCTTCGCGGGCAACAGCGATCCGGACTCCGAGCGGCAGGCCATCCGTCGCGACGCTGCAAAACGCCTGGTGGACAAGCGGAATGCGCTGAACGCCGGGCCGCCGGCGGCTCCGCCGGCCCCGCCGCCCGCACCGCCCCCACCGGCCCCGGCGCCGCTTCCGCTGCCGGTCGCGGTGACACCCGACGGGCAGGAGATCCCGCCACGTCGGCTGGATCCGACTGAGGGCGATCCGCTCGACAAGTTGCAGCAGGTGCTGCAGGACGCGGCGGCTGCGGCGCCGCCCGGGTAGCCCCGGAGTCTGCGCTGTGCGCGACGTTCTTCGAGGATGTGCCGCCCTGGTGGGGCGCAACCTGGACATCGGCGACTGCCCGGCCGGAGAAGTGGGTAAAGGAGCTTGTAGCGCGGGTGCGCCGCGGCTGGAATCGGCGACGATCGGAGGGGCATCAGATGGTTCAGCAAGAGGGGGGCCGGTGGGATGTCGGCATCGAGAACGACGCGGTTTATGTGGAGCGTGTATCGGAGAACGATGAGCAATTGTTCGACGACGCCTTGGCGCCCGAAGAAGCTCGTCAACTGGCCGGACTGTTGACGAAGTACGCCGACAAGCTCGACGAGGCCAGAGAGTCGGGCAACCACGAGAACACCGATGACGACGACGACGATGACGATGACGACGATAAGGATGACGACGGCTCGAAGGAGTCCGACAAGTCCTCGGATTGAGTGCCGATCCTGAACGCGGCAAATGCGCATGCGGTCGTTTTTCGCTGATCTTTGCCGGGTATTCGCTGCTAGATGCTTCCGTTCGACGAGGCATCCCGAGGAGATGGAATCATGGCCGGTTCAGACATCAGAGTCGCAAAGCACCCGGCTGCAGCGCTTCGATGACCCGGAACTGCGCAGCGGCGTTCGTGACACAGGTGTGCCTGAACCCGGCGGGGGCGAGCGCCCGGTGGGAACCGTTGACGAAGACGCCAACCCGCCGATGAGCGACCCGACCGCAGCCGACGTGCACGGCGGCACCGGGGAATTGGCTCCGCAGGACACCGGGAGCGCCATCCCTCCCTACGAGGGGCGCCAGCGAAGCGAACAGGCGGGCGGTGCAGCCGGTGGGGCTCAAGGACCACTCGCCGACTCGGACTACAAATCACCCAGCCCCGCCCGGACGCCAGGGGGCCCGACGAAGTCCCCGGCCGACGAGCAGCCCGCCGAGCAGAGCAGTGAGTCGCAGCCGTCCGCCGGCGGTGTCGGGCCGTCACACGAACCCGGGACCGGACGCGGAGAGGCAAAGAGCTGACGGCGGCTAAAGCCCGCTACAACCAACGGCCCCTCTACCAGGGCCATAATGCCCTGGTAGCGCCAGGTGCGCAGAGGTAGTGTCCGATATACCGCCAGGTCGGGATTTGTGCAACGCCCGGGCCAGACGGAGACAACCTGGCTAAGGGAGCACACAGATGTTGAACAGCGTACCGATGCACAAGAACGGGGTCTCTCAACGGCGCGCGCAGGATGCCGATCTACTGAAGAAATCAGGCGCGCACAAGCTTGTCATCGCGGACCGCGACGGAAATTGCGTCGCGTTCCTGCTGGCCTGGGACAGCTTCGACTACGACCCAGAGACCGATACCTATGTGTGCGTTGCCGATACCGATGGCAGAGAACTCATGACCATGTACACCACCGGCGAAGTCAAGGCGGCGCCCGGTGCCAACATGTATGTCGTCACCGCGCCGGACACCACCAACCGCAGTAGGCCCCTGCAGGCCTTGTGATCCGGCAGTTCCAGCGGAACTGCCAGCGTTAGTCGCGGCCGACGGCCCGTGCGGTCGCGCGGTGCGCGCGCGCCGGTTCACGCGCCAAAGTTCATTCGGGCGAGGATGTCGTTTGGGGGATGTTCAGCGGGCGATGGTTATGATAGACCGTTCGTACGGTTAGTCTAAGCCGAAGGTGTTAAATGCCCAGATCGCCCGGCAGGCGCGGCGAGATCCTCGACGCATTTGTCCGCTACGTTGCCGAACGTGGTTACGAGAGAACGAATATCGGCGACATTGCCGATGAGCTGGGCATGTCCAAGGGCACCATCGTTCATCACTTCGGGACCAAAGCGCAGATGCTGCGGGAGCTGGAAGAAACCCACCTACAGAACCAGCTCGACATCTTGCGGATGGTGTGGGATCGCGTGTCCGCGCCGCACGAACGCATCGCCGCAATCATTTTCACCTCCGCACTGCTGCAGGTGATGGCCCGCGACGCGACCGTGGCGAGCCAGCGCGAGGTGCTTCAGCTGTCCGAGGACCCGGCGATGCAGCAGGTGCGCAAGTTGCGCCACCAACTGCAGGCGCTCACCATCGACGAAATCCGCAACGGGGTGGAATGCGGCGTATTCCGAAGTGTCGATGTCGATTTGGCGGCGCTACAACTGTGGGGATCGCTGGAGTGGATGTGGGTGTGGTTCGACCCCAACGACTCGCGGACGCCGGAACGGGTGGGGGCCGCCTTCGTGGATGTGTTCCTCGGCGGCCTCCTGCTGGACCGACTGGGACTGAGCAAGTGGGCGAGCCCGTCCGCGGACGTCGTTTCGGTGGTGCGGGAATGCCTGACCGTGGTCACCAGCGGCCGGAACTGACCTGCTAGCGCCGAAACCTGCATGCTCGAACGGTTTTGGTGCTAGCCGATTCCTGGTAGTGGACACCGGCTGTGGCCGTGGCGCCGCCGTCGAGCATCACGATTGACTGTACGTATAGTTCCACTGCGTAGATCCGTGTGCCCCCGCCATGAGGTCGACCCATCCCCGAATCGCCATTGGTCGCGCCAAACTGCCTGTTCAACAGCATTAGTCGCGCGAAAGCCGAGCTGCGCCGACGGTGGACGCAAAGGGCCGGAAACAACGGCACTTCCCGGATATGTTGACTGCACGTACGGTCTGATGCCATAGTGGCCGCGTGGCGCAATCGTGGGCGGCATGGAGCCGAAGGGCGCGGACCGGAGCTTCCGGTCGGCACCATTACGTGTTGCACCCGGGCCGCACGAACGACCGGCGACGACAGGGCGATCCACGGGTGAAGCTGTTGCGCTGCAATGTATACCGCTATTGCCGATCCGGCTCGGACCCCTGTGCTGGGCGCTCGACGTCACCGCACCCCGCACCGCAACGGAGTTCTCGCCGATGACTACCTCGCACACCATGGCCGGCAGAGTGGGCAGCAAGATCCGCCCGGGCACCGAGGTGGCCGGCGGTTTCTTCAAGATGTGTGTGCTGACCGCCAAAGCCCTGAAGCGGCCGTTCGAGTGGCGCGAGTTCATCTGGATCGGCTGGTTTCTGATGCGGGTGTCGCTGCTGCCCACCATTGCGGTGTCCATCCCCGAAACCGTGCTGCTGATCTTCACGCTGAACGTCCTGCTGGCCGAGTTCGGCGCAGCCGACGTCTCCGGGGCCGGCGCGGGGATCGGCGCGGTCACCCAGCTCGGCCCGATCGTGACGGTGCTGGTGGTCGCCGGTGCCGGGGGCACCGCCATCTGCGCCGACCTCGGTGCGCGCACCATCCGGGAGGAGATCGATGCGCTCGAAGTCCTCGGCATCGACCCGATCCACCGGCTGGTGCTGCCCCGCGTCGTTGCCTCGACGATCGTCGCCGTGCTGCTCAACGGCCTGGTGATCGCCGTCGGACTGGGCGGGGGCTACCTGTTCAGCGTGTACCTGCAGAACGTCTCGAGCGGTGCCTATCTCTCCACCCTGACTGCCCTCACGGGTCTGCCCGAAGTGGTGATCGCCAATATCAAGGCGGCCACGTTCGGACTGATCGCCGGCCTCGTCGGGTGTTATCGCGGGTTGATCGTCCGCGGCGGGTCCAAGGGTCTGGGCACCGCCGTCAACGAGACCGTGGTGCTGTGTTTCATCGCGCTTTTCGCCGTCAACGCCGCGCTGACCACGATCGGCGTCAGATTCGGGACGGGGCGCTGACATGGCCACTGCCACAACTCATCTCAGGCCTCCACGAGCCAACCTAGGTCGATACGGGGAGGCGCCGGTCAAGGCGCTTCTCGTGATCGGGCAGATGATCTGGTTCGCGGTGACCGCAATCGGGCAGATTCCCTTTGCAGTGCGCCGCTACCCCAAAGAGTTGGTGCGGCTGGTAGCCCAGATGGGGATGGGCACCGGTGCGATGGCCGTGGTCGGAGGCACCGCCGCCATCGTCGGGTTCATCACCCTGTCCGCAGGCTCACTGGTCGCCATCCAGGGCTTCGCGTCGCTGGGCAACATTGGGGTCGAGGCGTTCACGGGATTTCTGGCGGCAATGGTCAACGTGCGGTTTGTGGCGCCGGTGGCCGCCGGACAGGCCCTGGCCGCCACGGTCGGTGCCGGCGCCACCGCCGAACTGGGCGCGATGCGCATCAGCGAAGAGATCGACGCGCTGGAGGTGATGAGCATCAGATCGATCCCCTACCTGGTGTCCACCCGAGTGGTGGCAGGTCTGGTCGTCATCATTCCGCTCTACGGGTTGGCGATCACCCTGGCATTCCTGTCCGCGCAACTGACAACCGTTGTCCTCTACGGGCAATCCGCCGGCACGTACAACCACTATTTTCACACGTTCCTGCGCCTCAATGACGTGGGCTGGTCGTTCGCAGAAGTGATTCTCGTCGCCGTGGTCGTGATGACCACCCACTCTTACTACGGCTACACCGCCCACGGCGGTCCGGTCGGCGTCGGCGAAGCGGTCGGGCGGTCAATGCGACTGTCGTTGATCACCATCGTTGTCGTGGTCGTCCTGACCGCGATGGCGGTCTACGGCAAAAACCCCAACTTCAACCTCACCGTGTAGCCGCCATGACAAACCCGGTGAAAGAGAACCCCCCGCGCATCCCGCCATACAAGACTGCGGCCGTGGCGTTCCTGCTGGTCGCCGCGGTGGTTTTGACGTTCGTGTGGCTTGAGTTTCGGGGGCGGCTGACGCCGAAGACGCCCCTGACGCTGGTGGCCCCCAGGGCGGGTCTGGTGATGGACCCGGGATCGAAGGTCACCTACAACGGGGTGGAGATCGGCCGGGTGTCCAGCATTACCGAGATCCAGCGCGACGGTGTCCCGGTGGCCAAGTTCGTCATGGACGTCGATCCGGACTACCTCCGGCTGATCCCGGCGAATGTGGACGCCAATATCAAGGCGACCACCGTCTTCGGCAACAAGTATGTTGCCCTGTCATCACCGAAAAACCCTACACCGCAGCGTATCTCATCGGAGCAAGTGATCGACGCGAGGTCGGTGACCACCGAGTTCAACACGCTGTTCGAGACCATTACCTCGATCTCGGAGAAGATCGATCCGGTCAAGTTGAACCTGACGCTGGCCGCGGCGGCGCAGGCCTTGACCGGGCTGGGCGACAAGTTCGGGCAGTCGATCATCAACGGCAACGCCATCCTTGACGACATCAATCCGCGAATGCCGCAGATAAGGTATGACATTCAGCAGATCGCCGCGCTGGCCGACACCTATAACAGCGCCGCGCCGGATCTCTTCGACGCGCTGAACCACGCCGTGGTCACCGCGCGCACGCTGCACCGGCAGGAGGCCGAACTCGACTCGGCACTGCTCGCCGCGGCCGGGCTGGGCAACACCGGAGCGGACATCTTCGACCGCGGCGGACCCTATCTGCAGCGCGGCATTTCCGATCTGCTGCCCACGGCCCAGCTGTTCGACACCTACAGTCCCGAAATCTTCTGCACCATCCGCAATTACAGTGACGAGGAACCCCTGGCTTATGCGACGACCGGTGGCGGCAACGGTTACAGCCTGCAGACCATGAGCGAACTGACGTCCGGGCTGGGTGGCATCCTGACACTACCCGGGCTCACCGGCACGTTGCTCACCCAAGGCCTGCTGCAGGCCGCCGGGCTGGTGGGTGGTGCGCCCAATCCCTATACCTATCCGGAAAACCTGCCGCGGGTGAACGCTCGCGGAGGCCCGGGCGGCGCACCGGGCTGCTGGCAGCCGATCAACCATGACTTCTGGCCGGCGCCGAGCCTGGTGGTGGACACCGGCGCCAGTCTCGCGCCGTACAACCACTTAGACACCGGTTCGCCGTACGCGCTGGAGTACGTGTGGGGCCGCCAAGTCGGGGACAACACGATCAACCCATGAAAACTCTAAGCAGCGCAATCAAACTCGGCATCGTTTCATTGGTGTTGTCCCTGATCGTCGTGTCGATCGTCGTGGTCTTCGCCCAAATGCGCTTCACCAGCACCAACCAGTATTCAGCGGAGTTCAGCAACGGCAGCGGCCTGAAGGACGGCCAGTTCGTGCGCGCCTCCGGAGTGGAGGTCGGCAAGGTCAAAGCGGTGCGGCTGGTCGATGGCGGCACCCGGGTCATGGTTGACTTAGAGGTCGACCGCTCGGTACAGCTGTACCAGTCGACGACTGCGCAAATCCGCTATCTCGACCTACTCGGCAATCGCTTCGTCGAGCTCAAGCGTGGCATGGGCGACGGCGCCGATCGGGTATTGCCGGCCGGGGGATTCATCCCGCGGTCGCGGACCTCACCGGCGCTGGACCTGGACGCCCTGATCGGTGGATTCAAGCCGCTGTTCAAAGCTCTCGAACCGGACAAGGTCAACAGCATCGCCTCCGCCATCATCACCGTCTTCCAGGGCCAGGGCGGAACCATCAACGACATCCTCGACCACACCGCACAACTCACCGCGCACATCGCCGAACGTGACCAGGCGATCGGTGAGGTGGTCAAGAACCTGAACATCGTGCTGGACACCACGGTCAGACATCGCAAGGAGTTCGACGAAACCATCGACAGCTTCGAACGATTGATCACCGGGTTGCAGAATCACGCCGATTCGCTGGCCGCCGGACTTGCCAACATCAGCAACGCCGCGGGCACGGTGGCCGAGCTACTCGGGGACAACCGCATGCTGCTGCACAAGGAGATCAACTACCTGCAGGCCTTCCAGCAGCCGCTCATCGATCAGCGTGAACAGCTCAGTGACCTCATCCACAAGACGCCGACCGCTCTGAACCTGATCGGACGCAGCATCGGTCTCTACGGCGACTGGGTGAACTTCTACGTCTGCGACCTCTCGATCAGGTGGAACGGATTGCAAGGCGGCGGACCGGTCCGCACGGTCAGGATCTGGCAACAGCCCACAGGTAGGTGCACGCCGCAATGAGGATCATTCCGTCATGAGGACACTGACCGAATTCAACCGCAATCGCGTCGGCCTGATGGGCGTCGGCGTGTTGCTGCTCGTCGTCCTCGTCGGTCAGAGTTTCACCAGCGTTCCGATGATGTTTGCCGCGCCGGCCTTCTACGGGGAGTTCACCGACTCGGGTCAGTTGAACAAGAACGATAAGGTCCGCATCACCGGAGTCCCTGTCGGGAAGGTGGAGGGCATTGAGGTCGACGGAGACCGTGTTCTGGTCAAATTCTCCATCGGCGGCAACACAATTGGCACCGAAAGCCGGCTGGCGATCAAGACGGACACCATCCTCGGTAAGAAGGTGCTCGAGATCGAGCCGCGGGGAGCCAGGGCATTGCGGCCCGGGGGCGTGCTGCCGCTGAGCCAGGGCACCACGCCGTATCAGCTCTACGACGCCAATTTCGACATCACCAGGGCGGCCACCGGTTGGGATATCGACACCGTCAAACAGTCGTTGAATGTCCTGTCGCAGACAATCGATCAGACCTACCCGCACCTGAGTGCCGCTCTCGACGGAGTGGCAAAATTCTCCGACACCATCGGCAAACGCGACGACGCGATCAAGCACCTGCTCGCTCAGGCCAACCAGGTGGCCAGCGTGCTCGGTGACCGCAGTGAGCAGATCAACCGGTTGTTGGTCAACGCCAAGACACTGCTGGTGGCGTTCAACGAACGCGGTCAGGCGATCGACACTCTGCTGCAGAACATTTCGGGAGTCGCAGCACAGATCAAGGGATTCATCAACGACAACCCGAATCTGAATTCGGCACTGGAGCAGCTGCGTATTCTCAGCGACGTGCTGGTCGAACGCAAGGACGACCTCGCCCAAACCCTGACCTTTGTAAGCCAATTCGCGGCAGGGCTGGGCGAGTCGGTTGCGTCTGGACCGTTCTTCAAGATCGTCCTGTCCAACCTGCTGCCGTACTGGATGCTGCAGCCGTTTGTCGACGCCGCGTTCAAGAAACGTGGATTGGACCCGGAGGAGTTCTGGCGCAGCGCCGGCCTGCCCGCCTTCCGCTTCCCCGACCCCAACGGCACCCGGTTCCCCAATGGCGCGCCGCCGCCCGCACCCCAGGTGCTGGAAGGCACCCCGGAACACCCCGGACCGGCCGTCCCACCGGGAACGGCGTGTTCGTACACCCCCGCCCCTGACGCGTTGCCGCGGCCGTGGAATCCGTTGCCGTGCATGGGAGTCGACACGGGACCGTTCGGTGGCAGCTTCCCGGCCCCCCTTGACGTACAGACATCGCCGCCCAACCCGAACGGGCTGCCACCTTCGCCGGGAATCCCGATCGCCGGGCGGCCGGGCGAGGCGCCGCCGGACGTGCCTGGCACACCGGTCCCGTTGCCGCCCAACGCGCCGCCGGGAGCGCGCACCGAGGGCACGACGGGAGGTCAGAGTTGAGCACCAATGTCGCTGCCCGCAGGCTCTGGGGCCGAAGGGCCATCACCGCGCTGGCCGTTACCGTGGCTCTGGTCGCGGGGTACTTCGGTTGGCAGCTGTATCAGAAGATGAGCAACAACACCGTGGTTGCCTACCTGCCATCGGCGATCGCGCTCTATTCCGGCGACAAGGTCCAGATCATGGGCGTCCGCGTCGGCTCGATCGACTCCATCGAGCCGGCCGGCGACAAGATGAAGGTGACGTTTCACTACGCCAACAAGTACAAGGTTCCCGCCAACGCCTCCGCCGTGATCGTGAACCCAACCCTGGTGGCATCGCGCAGCATTCAGTTGGAACCGCCCTATAAAGGCGGGCCCGTGATGGGCGATAACGCCGTGATTCCGATCGAGCGCACGCAGGTGCCGACGGAGTGGGACGAACTCCGCGCCGGCGTGGCCAACGTCATCGACAAGCTCGGTCCCACACCGCAACAGCCAAAGGGTCCCTTTGGTGACCTTGTCGAGTCCGTCGCCGATGGGCTGGCAGGCAAGGGTAAGCAGATCAACACCACGCTGGACAGCCTGTCGCGGGCACTGACCGCCCTGAACGAGGGCCGCGGCGACTTCTTCGCGGTGGTGCGCAGTCTCGCGCTCTTCGTCAACGCGCTGCACAAGGACGACAAGCAGTTCGTCGCACTGAACACCAACCTGGCGACCTTTACCGACAAGCTGACCGGGTCGGACCGCGCGCTTGCCGATGCGCTGCAGCAATTCGACGGTCTGCTCACCACATTGCGCCCATTCCTGATCAAGAACCGCGAAGTGCTCACCCACGACATCGACAACCTCGCCACCTTGACCACCACGCTGGTTCAACCCGAGCCGTTGAATGGTCTGGAAACTGCCCTGCACGTCTTGCCGACGCTGGAGACGAACCTCAGTCAGATCTACCACCCGGCACACGGCGCGGTCATGTCCATTCCGGCGATACCGAACTTCGCGAACCCAATGCAGTTCATGTGCAGCATGATTCAGGCCGGTAGCCGGTTGGGCTACCAGGATTCGGCCGAGCTGTGTGCGCAATACCTGGCGCCCGTTCTCGATGCCATCAAGTTCAACTACCTACCGATCGGGCTGAACCTGTTCAGCACGGCAGAGGTGCTTCCCAAACAGGTCGCCTACTCCGAGCCACGGTTGCAGCCGCCGAACGGGTACAAAGACACGACGGTGCCGGGGATCTGGGTACCGGACACCCCGCTGTCGCACCGCAACACCCAACCCGGCTGGGTGGTCGCGCCGGGCATGCAGGGCATCCAGGTTGGACCGATCACGGGGGGCCTGTTGACACCGGAATCCCTGGCCGAGCTGATGGGCGGAGCGGATATCGCACCCCCGCAATCGGGATTGCAGACCCCGCCGGGGCCGCCGAACGCATACGACGAGTACCCGGTTGTGCCACCCATCGGTCTGCAGGCACCGCAGGTACCGATCCCGCCGCCGCCACCTGCGCCCGGGGTGGTCCCCGGTCCGGTCGCGCCGACGCCCGCGCTCCCCGGGCCACCGCTGCCCGCGGAGGCCGCCGTCGCGACAGGAGCGGGCTCGTGAATGCGGTAGGCGCCCGCATCCGGCACCGGGCCCGGCAGCTGCTGGCGATCTCGGTGACTGCCCTGGCGCTGACGTCATGCTCGAAATGGCATGGGGTGGCCAATATTCCGATGCCGGGCGGACCCGGCACGGGTGCCGGCTCCTACACGGTCTACGTGCAGATGGCCGATACGCTGGCACTCAACACCAACAGCCGGATCCGGGTGGCCGATGTCTTCGTCGGCACGGTGCGCGCGATCGCACTGAAGAACTGGGTCGCCACCCTGACGCTTCGGCTGGACAAGGCCGTCAAGCTACCCAGAAACGCGACCGCCAAGATCGGGCAGACCAGCCTGTTGGGTTCGCAGCACTTGGAGCTGACCGCGCCACCCGACCCGTCGCCCGAGCCGCTGCGACCGGGGGACACCATTCCGCTCAAGAATTCGTCGACCTACCCCACGACGGAGCAGACGCTGGCCAGTCTGGCCATGATCCTGCGAGGCGGCGGAATCCCGAACATCGAAGTCCTGCAGAACGAGGTCTACAACATCTTGCACGGACGGGCTGACCAGATCCGCGGCTTCCTCGGAAGGCTGGACACGTTCACCGCCCGACTCGACGAGCAACGCGACGACATCACCCATGCAATCGATTCCAGCAACCGGCTGTTGCGATATGTCGGTGGGCGCTCGGAAGTCATTGACCGGGTGCTGACCGAATTCCCGCCGTTGCTCAAACATTTCGCCGACAAGCAGAATTTGCTGATCAATGCGGTCGACTCGGTAGGACGGCTCGGCGGAGTGGCCAACCAGTACCTGTCCCCGGCGCTGGGGGACTTCCATCAAGATCTCGTTGCGCTGCAGTGCCCGTTGCGCGAATTCGGTCGTGCCGCACCGTATCTGGTCCGTGCGCTCAAGCTGATGCTGGTCCGTCCGTTCGACCTCGACTCGGTGCCGAAGGCCTTCCGCGGCGACTACTTCAACCTGTCGCTGACGCTCGACCTGACCATGAGCGCCGTCGACAATGCGGTGCTCACCGGGACCGGGTTCTCCGGCGCGCTGCGCGCGCTCGAGCAATCGTGGGGGCGCGATCCGGAAACGATGATTCCTGACGTCCGGTACACGCCGAACCCCAACGATGTGCCCGGCGGCCCACTGGTGGAGAGGGCGGACCGGCAATGCTGACCCGCTTCATCTGGCGCCAGATCCTCCTGTTCGTCCTGCTGAGTGCGTTCACCGCAATCGCGTTGGGGTGGTATTACTTACGGATTCCCACCGCGGTCGGGATCGGTCAGTACACCCTGCACGCCACCCTGCCGACGTCGGGTGGTCTGTACCGGACGGCCAATGTGACCTATCGCGGCCAGACCATCGGCACGGTCACCTCCGTCGAGCCCACCGAGAAGGGCGCGATGGTCACGATGAGCATCTCCGAGCGCTTCAAGATCCCGATCGACTCGTCGGCGAACGTCCACTCCATGTCGGCGGTCGGCGAACAGTACCTGGACCTGGTGTCCGCGGGTAACCCCGGCAAGTACTTCTCACCCGGGCAGACCATCACCAACGGCAACGTCCCAACCGAGATCGGCCCGGCGCTGGATGCCGCCAACCGGGGCCTGGCCGCCTTGCCCGCAGGCAAGATCCCGGCGTTACTCGACGAAACAGCGCAAGCCGTAGGCGGATTGGGCCCGGCGCTACAGCGGCTCGTCGATGCGACGCAAGCGATCGCCGGCGACTTCAAAGCCAATATCACCGATATCGACGACATCATTCAGAATTCCGGGCCGCTGATCGACAGCCAGGTCAACTCGGGTGACGCGATCCGGCGTTGGTCGCGCAATCTGGACGTCCTGGCCGCCCAGTCCGACGCGAACGACCAGCACGTGCAAAGCATTCTGACCCAGGCGACCCCGACCGCTGATCTGGTTAACGCGGTGTTCAACGACGTGCGCGAGTCGCTGCCGCAGACGCTGGCGAATCTGGAGATCGTGCTGGAAATGCTCAAGCGCTATCACAAAGGCGTCGAGCAACTGCTGGTCGCCTATCCGCAGGGTGCTTCGGAAGGCCAGACCGTGACGGCGGCTTTCCCGGGCTTCGCCTCGCTCGGCACTCACCTGACGATCAACCAGCCGCCGCCGTGTCTGACGGGCTTCCTCCCGGCACCGCAGTGGCGGTCTCCGGCGGATACCAGCCTGTCGCCGATGCCGTCCGGGACGTATTGCAAGATCCCGCAGGACACTCCGTCCAACGCCGTGCGCGGAGCACGAAACCTGCCGTGTGTGGATGTCCCCGGCAAACGAGCCGCGACGCCGCGCGAATGCCGCGACTCCAAACCGTACGAGCCCCTGGGCACCAACCCCTGGTACGGCGACCCGAACCAGATCCTGACCTGTCCGGCCGCCGCGGCCCGTTGCGACCAACCGGTCAAGCCGGGGCAGGTGATCCCGGCGCCGTCGGTCAACAACGGCATGAACCCGGCGCCGGCCGACCGGGTGCCCGGCACGCCGCCACCGGTCAGCGACCCGCTGTCGCGTCCGGGCACGGGCACGGTGGTGTGCAACGGCCAACAGCCAAACCCGTGCGTCTACACCGGAAATGAACCGCCGGTAGCCGTCTACAGCCCACAGCGCGGGGAACTCGTCGGGCCCGACGGCGTCAGGTACAGCGTCGAGAACTCCACCCGGACCGGGGACGACGGGTGGCGGGACATGCTCTCCCCGCACCAGTGATTGACACTGACCGCACGTACAGTCATATAATGGAGGCGGTGACCCGCAGCCGCGCCGGTCGCGCGTGAGGATCGGAGCAAAATGCCGGAAGTCATTGGCCTGGGCCAACTCCGGAGTGATGCCTGCACGTACCTCGAACGGGTTGCCGGCGGAGAGACGCTCGATGTGGTGCGCCGCGGCAAGTTGGTGGCGCAGATCCAGCCGGTCGGGGACTGGCGGGTGGCGCCGATCCCGGCCCGGTCGGTGGACGCGGCGGAACCGTCTTGGGTCGGGCTGGACGAACTGCGCACGCGCGCCGGGCGGTGTTTCGATCGAGTCGCGTCCGGCGAGACGCTCTACGTTGTTCGCGGCGGCCGGATCCTGGCGCGGATAACGGCAATCGGCGATTCGGCTGAGGTTCCGGCAGACGCGGGCCGGCCGATCGAGCTCGACGAGTTGCGAAACCGCGCGGGCCGCTACATCGATCGGGTTGCGGCGGGGCAGACCATCGAGGTCAGCCGTGGTGGCAAGGTGGTCGCCCGCATCGTCTCAGTCGCCTAGCGGCCAGCCGTATCTGTGGTTTGAATCCGCGCCGTTCTGGCTATTGGTGTCCCATCGAAAAGGGAGACGCCAGCTCGTAAAGGTTCGCGGTCGGTGACATGTGGCGATCAATACCCGTGCCAATCTATGGGGGTCTAATGAAGCCTGTCACCCGAGCCACTCTCTCGGCGCTGGCGATCACCGCGCTGTCCGGGCTGGCCGCTCCGCCGGCCTCCGCCGACTCGAGCACCGTGATCTTCGAGGCGTTGGGGACGGGCACCGCCACGACGATCGACACGGACCCGGCGATCGACCGCGTGTACAACGCGCCGTTGCCGTGGAGCCGGACGATCCAGGCTGGTCCGGACGTCACCTTGTTCCAGGTCGTGGTCGTCGGGTCGGGTACCACCAGCCCCGGCTGCCGCATCACGGTCGGCGGCCACGTGGTGGCCGAACAGCCGGTCGGCGGCTCGGCGCACTGCATCTACTCGCGCTGAGGCGCTGGTCCGTTCTCCAAAGGCCCTTCACCGCAGCGCTCTTGGAATCACTTTGCTTGACTTAGTCAAGTAAAGTGGCGATGTGGCCACCGCAGGTAAGCGCGACACGCTCGATTCGATCAGTGCGACCATGGCCCGGATCATGCGCCTGAGCGGTAGCCGGGCGATGTTCAAGCGCCAGGCCGGCGCCGCCGCCGTCGAGCTGTCGCAGCCGTCGTACGTGTTGCTGCGGGTGCTTGCTGACGAGGGCCCGTTGCCGATGGGTCAGCTGGCCCGCCTGGCGCACATGGATCTCGGCATGGCCGCTCGGCGGGTGCAGAGCCTGCTGGACGACGGAATGGTCGCCAGGCAACCGGATCCAGCCGATGCGCGTAAGACGATGGTGCATGCCACGACGGCCGGTGAGCGGGCCGCGCGCGCTCTGCAGGAAGTGCGACGTGAACACCTGCGGCGGGCCCTGGCGCAGTGGTCGGCCGCCGACCTACGTCAGTTCGACCGGCTGCTGGCCCGTTTCCTGGCCGACACCACGGTGACGTCAATCGACTGACCGCGGATCCTGGCGCAGTTCCCGGATGCAACGCGCCAGTGGTTGCTCGCCTGCGCCGGTGGGTGGTGGCAGCACCACGCCGTCGGCGATGTCGCCGTACCTGTCCCAAAGTAACTGCGGGAGTTGGTCATAGCGACCGCGGACCACCAGCGTGTCCAGGATGGTGTCATCGAGGACGCCGGGTAGCTCATCCCAGTGTCGGCTACGGGTCAGGGCGCGCAGCCGATCCGGCAGCGACGTCCAGCCCCGCCTGTTCAGCGCGCCGGCGTAGGCGGGCGTCGAGAGCAGGAAGGCGAGCATTCGGCGTTGCCTTTCCCACTCGGCGTCCACCTCGTTGTCGGTGCCGCCGGTGGCGATCGCCGTCGACACGACGAGCAACGGGCCGCCGCTGCGGCCGGCCGCTGCGGCGCCGCGTTGTAGCGCCGGCTTCACGACGTCGCGCAGGTAAGCGGGATCCGAATTGGTGGAATGGGTGACCACGCCGTGCGCCGACCGGCCGGCCAACTCGCACATGCCCGCATTGACCGCGCCCAGCCAAATGGGTGGCGGCGCCATGTCGCTGGGTCCAGGGTTGAAGTACGGCTGCAGCCGGGTCAGCCGGTACGTCTGGCCGGTGTAGTTCACCGCCCCGCCACTGCCGAAGGCCGCGAACAATGCCTGTAATGCCTCGACGTACTCGCGCATCCGCGGTTGCGGCTCCGACCACGGCATGCCGAACCGGTCTTCGATGTTCTGTCTGATCTGGCTGCCCAGGCCCAATTCGAAACGACCGCCCGACAGCTGTGCCAGATCCCATGCGCAGTAGGCGGTCAGCGTGGGGCTGCGGACGAAAGCCAGTGTCACCGCGGTGCGGATGATCAGGCGGGTGGTGTGCTCAGCCGCCAGTGCGGCCACGGTCAGTGAGTCGTGGATCGTCTCGGCGATGTGGACGCCGTCGAAACCCAGCTGTTCGACCCCGCGGACGTATCCGCCGACCTCAGAAAGCGGCAGCTCCGGGGCCATCGCGGCGAACACCTGCATGCCTGCACCCTAACTCAGAAGTATTTGACAATGTCAAATACATCGGCCTACGCTCCGGCTAAAGGTCATGCGGGTGAGGGAATTTCATGCTCGGGTCGCGCTTCTATTTCGACTGGTCCAACTTCGCCACCATGCTGCGGTTGCTCCGCGACGATCCGGCGACGCCGCGCAAGCGGTATCTGACGTTCCTGATCGCCGTGCCGGCGGTTGCGGCACTGCATGCGATCTGCTTCGCACTTGACCCGGTGCTCTTTCCGTCATTGCGGCGCACCGAAGTCCGGGCGCCGACATTCAGCGTCGGACACGCCCGCAGTGGCACCACATACCTGCACCGGCTGATGGCCGCCGACCCGCAATTCAGCTACGCGTTGATGTACGAGCTGTTCTTTCCGTCGCTGCTGCAGAAACGACTACTGCGCCTGATCCTGCGTATTGATGCCAGGTTCGGCAAACCGCTGCGCCGCCGGCTCGACGCCGCCGAAGAGAAGATGTTCGCCGAGACCGACGACATGCACAAGACCGGCTTCTTCGTTCCCGAGGAAGACGACTTCTTCCTGACCTGGTCACTGAGTTCGGGGTTCTGGATCGTGATGTTCCCCTACATGGGCGAGCTCGACTTCTACCACGTGGATCGATGGCCCGCGCGTAAGCGCCGGCGCCTCATGGCGTTCTACCGGGAGTGTGTGCGCCGGCAACTGGCGCTGAACGGCGGCGGCACCCATCTGAGCAAGAACCCCACCTTCTGCGGCCGGGTCGAGGCCCTGATCGAGACGTTTCCCGACGCGAGATTCATTGTCCCGATGCGTAATCCGTACGAGACGATCCCGAGCCTGCTGAAGATGTTGCAGACCGAGTGGCGCCTGCGTGGCCGCGATGAACGGCTTATCGATCAATCGCTGCAGGTGCTCGCCGACCAGTCCATCCACTCCTACACGCATCCGCTGGACGTGCTGGCCGCGCATCCCGAAGTGCGCTCCTGCGTGGTCGATTACCGCGAACTGGTGGCGGCTCCCACCAGCACGATGCGGCGCATCTACGACGAGCTGGGACTCCACCTGGGACCCGAGGCGGCCGCCGAATTCGAAGCCGCCGGACGCCGGCACGGACACGAGACGGCGCACCGCTACAGTCTCGGCGAGTTCGGTCTGGACCCCGCGCTGATCAAGACGCGGCTGGCCCGGTATTTCGACGAATTCGGCTGGGACGCCGAGGAAAAAGGCAGGATAAATGTCAACTGAACAGACTGGGGCGGCGTTGCGGGCGGCCTGGACGGAGATGATCGACGCGCTGAACCGGGCCCGCGACTACGTCGATTCGCCGGCGTTGCACGCGCCGCCGCCGACCGAGCAGGGGTTGGCCGAGGGGCATCGTTATCTGCTCGGGTTCCTGTTCAGCTCGATCGAACGCGCGTGTCTGGAAGACCCCGACTTCCCGTACTTCCGGCGCGCAATCCAGCCGCAGGACAAGGCCACCATCGACAACGCCGACGCGCTGTATCTGTCGGCGCGGATCGACGGCACCAAGAGTTACCGGGTGACGGGCCGCGTCGCGGACCATCGGCACTGGGGTGGCGGCGACCGGGTGAACGGTCCGGTGGCGCCACAGTACATCGTGTTCGAAGCGCACAGCATCTATGCCGGCGACACCGGCAGCCTGATGGAGTTGGCGCCCGGCGGGCGGGTGGTGACCGGCCTGCTGGACAGCACCGATCTGGCCGTCGATCCTGATGGGCGGTTCGAAATCCTTTGCGCACCAGAGCGTCCCGCGGATCACACCGGCAATTTTATCGCCACCGCGAAAGACGGCGAGGACAGCGCCCAGTACCTGATCGTGCGGGTGCTGTTCGGTGATTGGGCCAACGAGGTGTCCCCTGAGCTGCGCATCGTGCAGATCGGCCGCCGCGGCATGCACCCCGCGCCCGTCGATCCCGACAGCACCGCTACCGCCGTCCGGCGCGTCGGCGCACTCGTGGAGCACCAGATGCGCTTCTGGAACGAGTTCTACGACATCGTGCTGGAGTCCAACGGCGACAAGAACGGCGACGGCGTCACCTTCATGCCGCACAACGCGCTCAATGAGCCCGCGGCGGCCAATCTCGCATCCGGCGGCGGCCAGAACACCAACGTCTACTCCGGCGGCGTCTTCGAACTCGACGAGGACGAGGCCCTCCTGGTGGAGGTCGGTGTACCCGTGGAACCGGCCTATCTGGGCTTTCACCTGTCCAACGTCTGGGGCGAATCTCTGGATTACGCCAACCACGTCACCAGCCTCAACGGCTTCCAGACGGTAGCCGACCCGGACGGAGTGCGGCGCTATGTGATCGCGCACACCGACCCGGGCGTGCCGAACTGGCTGGACACCGTGGGCCACCACACCGGTTTTCTCACCGTGCGCTGGACCTACCCGAAACCGCCGCAACGGATGCCAACCACAGCGGTGCACAAGATCGCCCTGGCCGACCTTCGACGCAGATTGCCGTCGGGCACCGCAACGGTCAGCGCCGACGAGCGCGCCGAGCAGATCGAGATCCGCCAGGAGCACGTGGCGCGCCGCTATCGGCAGTACTGATCTGCTCAACCGCAGGTCAACAGCCGCAAAACCTGGTGTTATGGACGGGTAGCCGCAGCCGATCGATTCGGGAAGCCATCATGTACAACTACCCGCCACCGGGATATCCTCCGCCGCCCTACGGATACTCGGGGCCCCCCAAACGGAAGCCGCTGTGGCCCTGGATCGTTGGAGGCGTCGCCCTATTGGCCGTCGTGATACTGGGGTTCACCGTGGTGGTTGTCATGAAGGCCTCGCACAAGGGGCAGAACCGGACGGTCACGATGACGTATCAGGTGGAGGGCACGGCCAAGACGGCGCGTGTGTCCTACACCGGGACGAACAACAACGAGGAAATCCAAGAGGTATCGCTGCCGTGGTCGACCGAGGTGACCGTCGGCCCGACAGTGGTGATGGCCGGCGTGACGGTGACGACTCTCGAGTCGGGTGCCACCATCGAATGCCGGGTAATGGCAGACGGCAAACAGGTTGCGCACAACGGACCGTCGCCGATGATCGTCGGCTGCATGGGTGAAACGGGCAACGACTGGCCGACGCCGACCAGAAATCGGTACCGCAACTGATCCGCCCCCCGCCCCGCTGTGAGCCGAACCTAGACTGACCCCCCGTGGGCATGCTTTTTGGCTTTGCGCCGTGGATCGTCTACTGGGTGTTGGTCGGTAACGTCCCGTTCGCGACGGCCGTATCGATCGCGCTGCTGATGGCCGTTGCCGTGTACGCCGTCGGGCGTACCACCGACAAACCGGGACGGACGCTGGAAATCGGTGCTGTCGCAACGTTTGTGGTGCTGACGGTGTTGACCTTCGCGCTCAGTGACGCGTTCATGGCGCGCTGGATACAGCCGCTCAGCAACCTGGGGATATTCCTGGTGGCGCTGGTGGGGGTGCTGATCGGCAAGCCGTTCGTGCGGGAGTTCGCGGCCGCCGAGCAGCCGCCCGACGTCGTCAAGACCGACCTGTTCCGGCGCGTCACCACGGTATTGACCTGGATCTGGGTCGGTGCCTTCGCCGGGATGACGATCTCGTCGGCCATCCCGCCGATGGTGCAGGGTAATGCCACGATCCTGGACACCAAGACCCCGCTGTCGTTCGTCTGCTACTGGGTCGTTCCGTTCTCCCTGCTCGGCGCGGCGGCGCTGGCATCGCGCTTGCTGCCGGACCGGATGCTCACGGGCATCGACGACGTCGCGCGTGAGACTTCCTTCGTCGCCTACGACGAGGCCACGATCGACGAGCTGTATTACCTGGCTCAGGAGCACGCCAACCGCGAAGTCGGGCCGGGCAAGGAAGCCTACAGCGTGAAGGTGGGCGGCATGGGTACGCCGCTGACCGGCGACGACTCGCGCAAATCGTGGCCGTCGACCTACAAGGTGAGGGACAAGAAGCATTAACGGCGCTCGTTTGGTATACACCAGCATGTCAACTTGGGCTGTTAAGTAATGCGGATGGCATACACCACCAGAACCGTCGCCGTGTTCGCCACGGTGCTGGTCACGGTTGCGGGCTGTGCGTCCAGCGCCAAGCCGTCGCTGCCCGCGGCCTCGGGCAAGGGCGAGTTCAGTGCGTCGGCCGGCAAACCGCTCAGGATCACGCCGGACCGGATGCTGGCCGCCACCGGCGGCATCACCCCGGTCGCGTTCGGAAAGCCCGCGCACGGCAAGCTCAGCTACGGGGCCAATGGAGCCGTCGTCTACACCCCCGACGCCGGCTTTCGCGGCAGTGACGAACTGCCGGTCACCGTGAGTCGTGCCGTCAAGCTCTACTCCGAGGATCAGCTTCCCCTGGCAACCATGGGCGGCGCGGAGATCAAGGCGAGCGCCCATGGATCCGGCATCGCCGCGGTGCCCGGCAGCAGCGACGAGATCTACGGGCTGACCGACCGGGGCCCCAACGTGGACGGCCGCGCACCGAATGAAAAGGTGCTCCCAGTGCCCGAGTACCACCCCAACATCGCCAAGCTCAAGCTCGCCGACGGCATAGCAACGGTGGAGCGGACCATCACGCTGCAGGGACCGGACGGCCATCCGTTCGAGGGACTCGTCGACCCGCACGCGACTACCGGTGAATCACTGGTCGACCTGAACGGCACGCCGCTGCCGCCTTCGGATTACGGTCTGGATCCCGAGGGCCTGGTCGCAACGCTCGACGGCAACTTCTGGGTGTCCGACGAGTACGGTCCGTACATCATTCATTTCGACGCCAACGGCAAAGAACTGGAACGCCTTTCGCCGTACGACGGCACCCTGCCGCGCGAGCTTGCGCTGCGTGGCCCCAATCAGGGCCTGGAGGGGCTGACGATCACGCCCGACGGCAACACGTTGGTGGCGATCATGCAGTCTGCGCTGCAGACCCCGGGGCTGGCGGGCCCGGCCAGGTCCGTCCCGTTCACTCGCATCGTGACCGTCAACCTGGTGAACCGCAGCATCATGCACGAATACGTGTACCCGTTGGCCAATCCACAGGAATCGAAGGTCGGCATTTCCGACATCACCGCGCTGAGCGCCACCACGTTCCTGGTGGACGAGCGAAACAGCAAGAGCCCGCCGGATGGCGACGCCAAGATCTACCTCGCCGACATCGCCGCGGCCACCGATGTCGGGCCGAGCTCAACGGTGCCCGGTGCCACCTATGAAGCCGAAGCCGGCGGTTTGCAGATCAACAAGATGCCGCTGGAGACCTTCGTCGGCGTTGCCACCGACGCCGACGCGACGGCCAGGCTCAAGGCCGCCGGGATCACGGCGGCCGCCAAGACGCTGCAACTGGACGTGTCGGCGTTGCTGCGTTCGCTGTCACCCAAGGGTGACTTCTACGGGCACAACAAGATTGAGGGCCTAGCCACCCGCGATGGCGGCAAGACGCTGATATTGGCCAACGACAGCGATTTCGGACTGGCCGGACTGGCTTCGGACACCCCACCGTTTCGGCTCAAGCCCAAGATCACGCCCAACGGATCCCAGGACAGCGGCGAGATCCTGGTGGTCGACACCGACCGGCTGCCCGCCAAGACGGAGCAGATGACGGTCGCCATCAAAGTCGGCTGAGGACGCCTAGCCGACGGGCCGCAGCAGGAAAACCCTGATCTCCCGAGGCGCACAGCTGGTGCGGTAGGCCTCGAACCCGGCGTAATAGTCGACGGCGCCGGCCCAGGCCGCGTCCCGGGCGGCTCCGGTGAGCAGCTCCGCCCGGTAGTGCTTTGACGGACCGGTGAATTCGACCGTGCACTCCGGATGTGCCAGCAGGTTAGCGCTCCAGGCTGGATGCTGCGGCCGCCCGTAATTCGATCCGATGGCCAACAACCCCTCAGGGTGTGGGATCAGCGCCAACGGGTGTGTGCGCGGCTGCCCCGACTTTGCTCCGGTACTGGTGACGAGTCCGATCTTGTCGATTCCTGCGGTGCTCAAACGGCCCCTGGTCCGCGGTATCAGCACCTTGTCGATCCGCGGAGCCGCGTGTCGCATGAACTGGTAGCCGACCTTGCTCATGGCGAAGCGCTCGACCAGAGCCTCGCCCAGTCGCAGCCGCCGCCCGCGCGTCGGGCTCTCTCGCCGAACCGCCACGGCTCGACAGTACTCGCGAGAGTGGCAAGCTGAAACGGTGCGGCGAGCGCACTGCTGCGGTGGACTCCCGGGATCAGTAGGAGTGACATGAGCACTGAACACGATTATCCGCAGATGGCAGCGGCGCGGGGACGGGTCGAGCCCGCACCGCGGCGGGTGCGCGGCTACCTCGGTCCCGAACTGGTCTTCGACACCACCGCGGCGCGCTACGTGTGGGAATTCCCCTACTACCCGGCCTATTACGTTCCCCTGGGCGATGTGCGCCGCGAATTCCTACGTGACGAGAACCATCCGCAGCGGGTGCAGCTCGGGCCGTCGCGGCTGCACTCGCTGGTGGGCGCGGACCAGACCTACCCGTCGGCCGTGCGGGTATTCGATGCCGAGAGCGGCAGCCCCGTTGCGGGTTTGGTGCGATTCGACTGGGATCCGTTGCGCTGGTTGGAAGAGGACGAGCAGATCTACGGTCACCCGCGAAATCCCTACTCGCGGGTCGACGCGCTGCGCTCCCACCGGCATGTCCGGGTGGAATTGGACGGCGTTGCGCTGGCCGATACCCGGTCACCGGTGCTGCTTTTCGAAACAGGTTTGCCCACAAGGTATTACATCGACCCTGCCGATGTCGCCTTCGAGCATCTCGAAGTCACAGCGACCCGGACGCTGTGCCCCTACAAGGGAGTGACCTCGGGTTACTGGTCGGTGCGGGCCGGCCAGACGGTGCATCCCGATCTGGCGTGGACCTATCACTATCCGCTGCCGGCCGTCGCCCAGATCGCCGGCCTGGTGGCGTTTTACAACGAGAAACTCGACATTATCGTTGACGGCGTCACGCTGATTCGCCCGCGTACGCAATTCAGTTGAGCCGGCCCCGCCAGGCGCTCGCCCGCAGTAGTCGCAGGCCGTTGAGGCCGACTAGGACAGTGGATCCTTCATGGCCCGCCACTCCCAGAGGCAGTGGAAGATGACCCACCAGATCCCAGGTGACCAGAGCGACGATGAACGCCGCGGCGATCACCAGGTTGGCGACCACCCCCCGCCGGGCCCGGCGGGCCAGCGCGACGAGGTTCGGCAGCGCCGCCAGGTCGTCACCGGTGATCACCGCGTCGGACGTCTCGAGGGCAAGGTCGGACCCGCAACGGCCCATGGCGATCGAAACATGGGCGGCGGCCATGGCGGGTGCGTCGTTGACACCGTCGCCGACGAACAAGACCCTGGCCCCGTCCGCCGCCAAGCCGCGCACCACGTCGACCTTGTCTCCGGGCAGCAGCCGGGCGTGGACATCGGTGATCCGGACCTCGGCGGCGAGCCGCGCCGCGGCGCGGGGGTTGTCGCCGGTCAGCAGTAAAGGTTTTGTGCGGGTTCGACATTCGAGGTCCGCGACGGCGGCGGGGGCCTCGTCGCGCGGGAGATCGGTCAGCCCGAGCACGCCGGCAGGTGCGCCGTTGACCACCACGGTCACCGCGGTGTGACCGGCCTGTTCGCACTGCTGCACAATCCGGTCGAGGCGATCGCCGAGGTGCGCCGGGCTGCCCACTTCGACCAGGTCGTCGCCGACGCGGGCGCGGATTCCCCGTCCCGGTCGGGACGCGAACTCGGCCGCCGGCTGTAGCGCGACACCTGCTTGGCGGGCCGCGGCCACGATGGCCCGGGCCAAGGGGTGCTCGGAGGGGTTCTCCGCCGACGCGGCCAGCGTCAGCAGCGCCGTGTCCGTCCACCCGTCCTGGGCGTGGATATGAGTGAGTTGCGGCGTGCCCCTGGTCAAAGTGCCGGTCTTGTCGAACGCAACATGGGTGACGCCGGCGAGTTTCTCGAGGACCACGGCGGACTTGACCAGCACACCGTGGCGACCGGCATTGGCGATCGCGGCCAACAGCGGCGGCATGGTGGACAGCACCAACGCGCACGGTGAGGCCACGATCATGAACGTCATCGCGCGCAGCAGCGCCGATCTCAGCTCGGCGCCCGCCAGCAGGGGAATTACCAGCAAAGCGACGGTGGTGGCGACCATCAGCACCGAGTAGCGCTGCTCGACCTTCTCGATGAACAGTTGGGTGCGGGCCTTGCTCGCGCTGGCCTCGGCCACCATGGCGGCAATGCGGCTGATCACGGTATCGGCACTTGGCCGGCTGACCCGCACCCGTAAGGTGCCGGTGCCGTTGAACGTGCCGGCGAAGACGTCATCTCCAACCGTCTTGTCGGCGGGCAACGGTTCCCCGGTGATGCCGGCCTGATCGACTTCGCTGGCACCCTCGAGCACCACACCGTCGCCGCCGATCCGCTCGCCGGGCCGGATCAGCAGCACGTCGTTGACGGTCAACTTTGCCGTGGCCACCGTTTCCTCAATGCCGGAGTCGTTGACGCGCGTGGCGGTTTCGGGTGCCAGCCCGAGCAGTCCGCGCACCGAGTCCGCGGTACGGCGGGTCGCCACGGCCTCCAGCGCGCCGGAGGTGGCGAAAATGACTATCAGCAGAGCGCCGTCGAAGACCTGACCGATGGCCGCAGCCCCGACCGCCGCCAGAACCATCAGCAGGTCGACGTCCAACACCTTGTGGCGCAGCGCCTGCAGGCCGGCAGCCCCCGGCTGCCACCCGCCGGCGCCATAGCAGGCCAGATACAGGCCCCAGAAGAGCCAACCGGGTGCACCGGCGAGGAGGGCTGCCGAGCCGACCGCGAAGAGCCCCCCGGCGACGAGCGCCCACCGGACTTCAGGCAGGGCCGCGGGGCCGCGCCGGGCGGCCGTCCGTTCGGCCGCGCTGGGAGCGTTGCGGACCACGGTTGCAGGCACGTCGCCACTATAGCTGCGTGTATGTGAATATATGCAACTGCGATAGCAGATGAATGCGTAATTGCACAGGTCACCGGTATGATCGGAGTCGTGCATACGTCGATCGCCGGCTTCTCGATGCCTTCTGAGGAGCAGGTGACCCGTGCGGCGGAAACCTTCCGAATGCTGAGCGACCCCACCCGGGTCAAGGTCCTATGGGCGTTGTTGCAGGGTGAGACGTCGGTGGCGTGCCTGGCCGATCTGGCCCAGGTGGCGCCGACCGTGGTCAGCCAGCATCTGGCTAAGCTGCGTCTGGCCGGATTGGTGAAGACCCGCCGGGAAGGGACATTCGTCTACTACTCGCCGGCCGACCGGGATATCCTGCGCGTCCTCAGCCAGGCCCTGACGGGCGCCGAGACGGCCGGCGACCAGACCCATCCGGCCACCGGCGCATAGCGCCGGTCGTCGCTGCGGCGGAATTGCCCGCGAAGAAATCGGAACGGGCGCTCTGGACAGATCTGCGAAATAAATCACGGCGACACGCGGTGATCGACGATGTGATATTCGCCTCGTTGCGGCTCGAATAATAAGAAATTCTCATCTCGGGGTTTTCGATGCCAGCCGGAAAATCGTTAACAGAGGCGGATATAGTTACTGTTCAGAGCGCTTCCGGCAGTTGCCATACAGCCTATGGTGTCATATTGCTCAACGACATCCTGAGCGTATACTGAGGTCTCCGCGTGATGTGGGTAACACCCGCGAAATTGAAATCTTTTCGATATGAATTGCACGGCTAGAATGGCTGTCGAGCATGTCGAATCAGCGCTTTTTGGTGCGGATTTGCACTTAGTCAGATGTCAGAGACGGATGTCAGGGTCGCACACAGTTGCGTGACGCTGTCACCTATCCGGAAAGTCGGACGACCAAACGAAGGCGGTGCCAGCATGAGCTTCGAAACCAAGGTGGAGGGCCGGGATGTTCCCGAGTTCAGCGAGTTCGAGGCGCGCCCGGTGGCTATCCAGATACCGGTGAAGAACGGCCCCATCAGCGGCATCGCGGCCAGCGCGGACGGCCGCCGATTGCTCGTGACCAACTACGGCAGCGACACCGTCTCGGTCATCGACATGCAGACCTGCCGCGTCGTCGACACCATCGCGGGCGTCGAGGAGCCATTCGCCATCGCCCTGGACGGCCGCGATCATGCCTACGTCAGCACCGTGGCCCCGGCCTCCGACGCGATCCAGGTCATCGACCTGTCGACCCACACCGTCGTCGCGTCCCATCGGGTGGCGCTCAGCGTCAGCGACCTGGCCGTGAGTTCGGACGGCGAGCACGTCTACGTCAGCCGAAACGGTGCGCGAGGTGCTGACGTGGCCGCCCTGAAGGTCACCTCCGGGCAGGTGCAGGTGACCGACGTTGTTGAGCTGGCCACCGCCGCCGGGACCACCACCGAGTGCCTGCGGGTCAGTCCGGATGGTGGTCGCCTATATGTCGGCGTCAACGGACCCGCCGGCGGCCAGCTGGTCGTCATCGACACCGGTCTGGCGCCGGAAGAGTCCGCAGGACGCTCACGCTGGCGGCGCAAGAACGCCAAGTCGGCGGCCAAGGCGACGCGCCAGAGCGCCCGCCCGGCCGTGATCGGCACCGTCGAGATCGGGCTGCCCGTCCGCGATGTCGCCGTCAGCCCCAACGGCCGCCTTGTTTTCGTCGCCAGCAGCGGCCCCGAGTCCGCGGTGATCGACGTCGTCGACACGCGCACCAACAAGATCAGCGGGACCCGCAAGATCGCCGAGGTCACCGGGCTGGTCACCAGGCTCACCCTCAGCGGTGACGGTGAGCGGGCCTACCTGGTCAGCGACGACAGCGTCACCATGCTGTGCACGCTCACCCAGGACGTCATCGACGCCGTCGATGCGGCGAGCCAACCGTCCTGCGTGATTGAGAGCCCCGATGGCAGATACCTATACATCGCCGACTATTCCGGCTGCGTCGCGGTGACACCGGTCAGCGCCGGCACCACATCGCGCAACGAGCAAGCCGCATTGGAAAGCAGGCGCTCGGTGGACCTCTTCGTGCCCGATCTGCTGCAGTACGACGCCGCACTCGTCTAACCGCGGAACCTCATCGGCCCGACGTTCCCTCCCGCTCGGGGCGGCGATAGCATTCGCCCACGGGGAATGACAGGCGGTGCTGCGCCGAGACGCGTGAGGCGGTACATCGATGTACAGCACAATGCAGGACTTTCCGCTGACGATCACCGCGATAATGCGGCACGGCTGCGGTGTGCACGGGCAGCGCGAGGTCATCACGGCTACCGGCGACCGCTACCGGCGCATCAGCTATCGCGAACTGGGTCAACAGGCGGCCCGGTTGGCCAATGCCCTACGCGGCCTGGGTGTCACCGGCGACCAGCGGGTCGCCACCTTCATGTGGAACAACGCCGAGCACCTGGCGACCTATCTGGCGGTCCCCTCGATGGGTGCAGTGCTGCATACCCTCAACATCCGGTTGTTTCCTCACCAGATCGCCTATGTGGCCAATGAAGCCGAGGACCAGGTGGTGCTGGTCGACGTGTCGCTGGCCAAGCTGCTCGGACCGGTGCTGCCCGAACTCGAGACCGTGCACACCGTGATCGCGGTCGGCGAGGGTGATTTCGGGGCGCTGCAGGACGCCGGCAAGACGGTGCTGCGCTATCACGAATTGATCGACGGCGAGTCGACCGAATTCGACTGGCCGGCAATCGAGGAGAACTCAGCGGCCGCCATGTGCTACACCAGCGGCACCACCGGCAACCCCAAAGGCGTTGTCTACAGCCACCGTTCGAGCTTCCTGCACTCCATGGCGGCCTGCACCGTCAACGGTATCGGGGTGGGTTCCAGCGACCGGGTGCTACCGATCGTGCCGATGTTCCACGCCAACGCCTGGGGCCTGCCGTACGCGGCATTGATGGCCGGCGCCGACCTGGTGCTACCCGACCGCCATCTGGACGCCCGGTCGCTGATCCACATGGTGGAGACACTGCGTCCCACCCGGGCCGGCGCGGTGCCCACCATCTGGAACGACGTGATGCACTACCTGGAAAAGGAACCCGGCCATGACATGTCTTCGCTGAAGATGGTCGCCTGTGGCGGCTCGGCCGTTCCGGAATCGCTGATGCGCATCTTCGAGGACCGACACGGCGTCCAGATCCGGCAACTGTGGGGGATGACGGAGACCTCGCCGCTGGCCACCATGGCCTGGCCGCCGCCGGGCACCCCGGACGAACAGCACTGGGCGTTTCGGGTGACCCAGGGGCAACCGGTCTGTGGGGTGGAGACCAGGATCGTCGACGACGAGGGCAAGGTGCTGCCCAACGACGGCAAAGCCGTGGGCGAGGTGGAAGTGCGCGGGCCGTGGATCACGGGTTCCTACTACCGCGGACACGACGAGTCCAAGTTCGACTCCGGCTGGTTACGCACCGGTGACGTCGGCCGCATCGACGAACAGGGCTTCATCACGTTGACCGACCGCGCCAAGGACGTCATCAAGTCCGGTGGGGAGTGGATCTCCTCGGTGGAGTTGGAGAACTGCCTGATCGGCCATCCCGACGTGGTCGAGGCCGCCGTCGTCGGGGTGCCCGACGAGCGCTGGCAGGAACGGCCGCTGGCGGTCGTCGTCGCCCGGGAGGGGGCTGACCTGGACGCGGGTGCGCTACGGAAATTCTTGTCCGACAAAGTTGTTCGGTGGTGGTTGCCCGAACGTTGGGCGTTTGCCGACGAGGTCCCGCGCACCAGCGTCGGCAAGTACGACAAGAAGACCATCCGGTCCCGTTACACCGACGGCGACTACGACGTCGTAGAAGCACACGAATAGGCGCGAGCAGTCGCAAACTCGCACTACCGAGCGCATAAATGGGCGAGTTTGTGTCTGTTCGCGGGAGAGAGGGGACCACCATGAGCCTGCGGGTGGTGCAGTGGGCAACCGGATCGGTCGGCGTGGCCGCGATCAAAGGGGTCCTAGAGCATCCAGAACTCGACCTCGTCGGGTGTTGGGTGCATACGGCGGCCAAGAGCGGCAAGGACGTGGGCGAGCTCATCGGCTCATCGGCGTTGGGCGTCACCGCTACCGACAAGATCGACGACATCCTGACACTGGACGCCGACGCGGTGATCTACGCGCCCTTGCTGCCCAGCGTCGAGGAGGTCGCCGCCCTGCTGCGCTCGGGCAAGAACGTCGTCACGCCGCTCGGCTGGTTCTATCCGACCGGCAAGGAGGCCGCTCCACTCGAGGTTGCCGCGCAGGCCGGCAACGCCACGCTGCACGGAGCCGGCATCGGACCCGGGGCGGCCACGGAGCTGTTCCCGCTACTGCTGTCGGTCATGTCCACCGGCGTCACTTTCGTTCGCGCCGAAGAGTTCTCGGATCTACGCAGCTACGGCGCACCGGACGTGCTGCGCTATGTGATGGGTTTCGGCGGCACGCCGGACAGCGCGCTCACCGGGCCGATGCAGAAGTTGCTGAACGGAGGTTTCTTCCAGTCGGTGCGGCTGTGCGTCGACAAGTTGGGCTTCGCCGCCAACCCCGAGATCCGTCCGACGCAAGAGGTGGCCGTGGCGACCGCACCCATCGACTCACCGATCGGGGTGATCGAGTCAGGGCAGGTGGCCGGGCGCCGCTTCCACTGGGAGGCGCTCGTCGGTGACACCCCGGTCGTCCAGATCACCGTCAACTGGCTGATGGGGGAGGAAAACCTCGATCCCCCTTGGTCTTTCGGCCCGGCGGGGGAGCGTTACGAGATCGAGGTGCGGGGCAACCCGAACTCCTTCGCCACCATCAAGGGATGGCAGCCGGACAGCGTGGCGGCCGGGCTCGTCAGCAACCCCGGCATCGTGGCGACCGCGGCGCACTGCGTCAACGCTGTCCCGGCGACCTGCGCCGCGCCGGCGGGTATCCAGACCTTCTTCGACCTGCCGCTCATCACCGGCCGGGCTGCGCCCGGGCTGTCGCGGTGAAACGCCCGAAAGGATAACCATGGCAAATTCCGTTGTCGTCGAGCAGTCGCGCGCAATACCCGTCGCGGTCGAAGACGCCTTCGCCCGCACGCTGCCGATATCGCTGCCGGTCATCTGTGCGCAGTGGTACGGCATCATCCCTCCGATCAAGGAAGTGCGGGATCAGACGGGAGGCTGGGATGCCCCCGGCCAGACCCGGACACTTCTGATGGTCGGCGGCGGGCGCGTTCGCGAGACGCTGACGAGTGTCGACCCGCCGCGCTCATTCGGCTACACGCTCTCCGACATCAGCGGAGCGCTGGCCACGCTGGTCCGCTCGGTCGACGGCATCTGGTCGTTCACGCCGGCGGGCACCGGGACCCGGGTGAGCTGGCAGTGGACCTTGCACCCCAAGTCGTCGGCATCGGCGCCCTTGCTTCCCGTGTTCGCCAAGATGTGGAAGGGCTACGCGCGCGTGGTCCTGGAAAAACTGTCCGCGCAACTGGTGACCGACTGAGCTGGACCATGTGTCGACTATTCGGCTTGCATGCCGGGACGGAAGTCGTCACCGCAACATTCTGGTTGCTGGACGCGCCGGACAGCCTTGCACAGCAGAGCCGCAAGAACCCCGACGGCACCGGTGTCGGGGTCTTCGATGAACGAGGCCGGCCGCAGCTGCACAAGGAGCCGATAGCGGCCTGGCAGGACGCCGAGTTCGCCACGGACGCCCATCGGCTGGACGGCACGACCTTCGTCGGCCACGTCCGCTACGCGACGACGGGCTCGCTCGATGTGCGCAACACCCACCCGTTTCTGCAGGACGGCCGGATCTTCGCGCACAACGGGATGATCGAGGGCCTCGACGTCCTCGACGACAAGCTCCGCCAATTCGGAACCCGCGACCTGGTGCTGGGCCAGACCGATTCCGAGCGGATTTTCGCGCTCATCACCGCCTGTGTCCGCGCCCGGGCAGGCGACGTGTCGGCAGGCGTCGTGGACGCAGTCAACTGGCTCGCCGAGCACGTGCCCGTCTATGCGGTCAACATTCTGCTGAGCATGGGCACCCAGATGTGGGCACTGCGTTATCCGGACACCCATCAGCTATTCATGTTGGACCGGCGGGTGGATGGGATGCCCGAGTTCGACATGACCACCAGCAGAATCCACGCGCGGTGCCAGACACTGGCCCAACGGTCCTCGGTGGTGTTCGCCACCGAACCGATGGACGACGACCCGCGCTGGCTCCTGCTCGAGCCTGGTGAGTTGGTCTACGTGGACGCGGACCTGGACATCCACCGCACCGTGGCGCTTTCCGGCCCACCCCGGCATCTGATACGCCGGGACGATCTGAGTCAGCCGGTCTTCCGAGCACAACATGCCCTGCCCGGTACCCGGCACCGTCCGCGGTGAGGCAGGCCGGGTCCTGGCAGAGTAACCAGCCATGACGACGTCCAGACGAGCGCTTGTCCTGGCCGGCGGGGGGGTCGCGGGAATCGCTTGGGAGACAGGCATTCTGCGTGGCATCGCCGATGTGTCGCCGGTCGCGGCCCGGTTGCTGGTGGAATCAGACGTACTGGTCGGCACATCTGCCGGCTCGACGGTCGCGGCCCAGATCAGCAGCGGCCACTCCCTGGCGGCGCTGTTCGACCGGCAGGTCGCGACGGCCTCCGCTGAGATCGATCCCGGGGTCGACATAGCGGCGATCACCGAGCTGTTCCTGGACGCGCTGCGCGAACCGCGCACCGCGGGCTTCGACAAGACCAGGGGGCGGCTACAGCGAATCGGTGCGGTGGCACTGGCCACCGAGACCGTCGCGGAACCCGTGCGCCGCGCGGTGATCGCGCAACGCCTGCCCTCGCACGAATGGTCGGACCGCGCCCTGCGGGTCGTGGCAATCGACACGGCGACAGGCGACGTGGTGGTTTTCGACCGCGATTCCGGAGTGGGGCTGGTCGATGCGGTGGCCGCCAGTTGCGCGGTGCCGGGTGCGTGGCCGCCGGTGACGATCGGGGGACGGCGCTACATGGACGGCGGCGTGCACAGTGCGGTCAACGTCGACGTTGCGGGTGACTGCGACGTGGCCGTGGTGCTGGTACCCGCGGGCGCCGACACGCCGTCGCCGTTCGGCCCCGGGCCTGCCGACGAGATCGCGGCGTTCGCAGGTGAAACGTTCAGCGTGTTCGCCGACGAGGAATCGGTCGCGGCGTTCGGTGTCAATCCGCTCGATCCCCGATGTCGCATCGGCTCGGCGAAGGCCGGGCGTGCGCAGGGCCGTCGGGAAGCCGAGGCCGTCGCTCGCTTTCTCGGGGTCTGATCGCGGGGACTCGGAACGGAATGTTCAGCCCTCGATCGCGGGTGGCTGCGACTCGTCGGTGTCGCCATTCTCAAAGGCGTCCAGGGCGCGTGTCGCAAGGGAGCGGCCGACGGCGATCACCTCGACCGCGCGGTGAAATTCCAGACTGCGGCAAGTGGTGCGCGGCACCTCGATCATCAGGTCGGGCGGATAAGCCGCCAGCGTGTGGCGCGCCAGCGCCGACTGGGCAATGTCGATCGTCCGGTTCATCACCTCGAAGCTGCCGAGCTTCGGCACCTCCGGTGCTCCTCCAAGGCCGTCCACATCGGAGGAGCTTGACCAGCTGTCCAACTCCGGAATCGACGCGCCGAACCGGCTCAGGACGGCGCGCGCCGTCGGCCGATCCAGCAGCGACTTCGCCGCATTGGTGTCCAGCAACGCGGTGGTACTGCGCATCATGCGGTTCACCCACTCGGCGGTCATGCCCGGTTCGGCGTCGCGGGTGGCCCCTGGTTCGCTGCCGTTGAGGCTGACGGCGATGGTCAGGTTGGCGTTGATCGCCGCGAGCGGCGCCATCGGCAGCGGGTCGAGGATGCCGCCGTCGGCGAGCAGGCGCCCGCCCATCTCGTGCGGGGCAATGATGCCGGGGATCGCGATGGAGGCGCGAATTGCCTCGTCCAGCGGGCCTCGCTGGAACCACACCGACTTGCCGGCCAGCAGATCGGTGGCAACCGCGGTGTAGGGGACCGCCAGTTGCTCGATGGTGACCGGCCCGAGGATTTCGCGCACCGCGTCCAGAATCTTCTCCGCCCGCAACACTCCGGCCGCGGTGAGCGAGGGGTCGAGCAACCGGAGGATCGTGCGCTGGGTGAGCGACTTGGCCCACTCGGCGAGCTCGTCCAGGCGGCCGGCCGCGTGCACCCCGCCCACCAGGGCGCCCATCGAGGATCCGGCGATGCCGACGATTTCATAACCCCGCTCCTGCACCTCCTGAATGACGCCGATATGGGCGTAACCGCGGGCGCCGCCGCTGCCCAGCGCCAACGCGACGCGGGTGCGGGAGGTGTCGCGGGGGCGAAGGGGGATGGGTCCGGACATCCCCTCATTCTGCTTGCCGGGAGCTCACCCGCCGGGACCGGCTGACAGTTTTGTGTACCGGTGATTTCAATCCGCGGTGATGGGGTGGATCGTCAACCGCATTCGCCCCGGCCGGCCGCCTGCGCCGCGACGATCACCGCCGCCTGCCGCTGCGGCCCCAGCTCCGCCCACCGCTTGTTCCAGCTGCCCGCAACGCCCGACGCCGAGGTCTGAACCATCCCCAGGTACGGCTCAATCTGCGTTTCGCCGGCACCACCGTGCTCGTCCATCCACACCTTCGCGGCATGGCAGGCCTGGAAATACTCTTCCTCTGTCGACTCCGCGGGCGCATCGACCCGGGTGGTCACACCGCCGGGGGAGACGCCGATGGCGCCAGGCGGCAGCGAACTGGTGGCGGTCGACGAACGGGCCGGCGAGGAAGCGGGCTTGCCGCTGTCGCCGCCGTGTGAGCAGGCGGCTAGCGCGGACAGACAAGCCACTGCGCTCAGCAGCACTCCCCACTGTCGGCGTCCGCGCACAGTCTCAATCTATGCAACACTGTCGTCGTGATGGAACGGTTCGGATTCTGCGAGTGTTGTCGGCCCTGACGCGCCGCCGCTCGCCCTGTCCGTTTCACACCCTGGAGTTCTTCCCGTGCCTACTGCGTTTGCCCGTCCGTACCCCACGCTTTCCGCCGCGCCGGCCATCCCAAGCTCTGGACCTACCCGGCTGCGGGTGCCCGATCTGCTGCACGCCACCGATCAAGCCGCGGACGACGTCCTCAGCGGGCGGTGCGACCACCTGCTGCCAGTCGGCGGCGTGCCCGAGACGCAACGCTGGTTCACCCGCATCCACGGTGACGAGGAACTCGATATCTGGCTGATCAGCTGGGTTCCCGGGCACGCCACCGAACTGCACGACCATGGCGGCTCGCTCGGCGCGCTGACCGTCCTGTCCGGTTCGCTCAACGAATTCCGATGGGATGGAAGACGATTGCGTCGCCGCCGGCTCGACGCCGGCGACCAGGCCGGGTTCCCGCTGGGCTGGGTGCACGACGTGGTGTGGGCGCCGCGACCGGCTTCCGCCGCCTCGCCGGCCCCGGTGCAGCCGACCCTGAGCGTGCACGCCTACTCACCGCCATTGACCGCGATGTCCTACTACGACGTCACCGAACGAAACACACTCCGCCGCCAGCGCACCGAGTTGACCGACCAACCCGAGGGGCCCTGATGAGCAGAATCGACCGGATCCTGGAGGCGGCCCGCTCGCGTTATGACCGATTGCCCGCAGCGCAGGTGCCCGAGGCGCTGCGGCGGGGAGCCGTGCTGGTCGATATCAGACCGGCGGCGCAGCGTGCCCGCGAAGGAGAAGTGCCCGGCGCGTTGGTGATCGAGCGCAACGTCCTGGAATGGCGTTGCGACCCGACCAGTGACGCCCGGCTTCCGCAAGCCGTCGGCGACGACGTGGAATGGGTGATCCTCTGTTCGGAGGGTTACACCTCCAGCCTGGCCGCGGCCGCGCTGCTGGATCTCGGGTTGCGCCGCGCGAAAGACGTGGTGGGTGGCTATCACGCGATGGTCGCTGCCGGGGTGTTGGGCGAGACGAACCGGATACTGCAAAACACCGGGCCCGTGCGCATCTGACTGAAGGCGTCGCGGTGCGGGCCGATCGCGTTACGTCAACCCGTTGAAGCCGTTCTGGCCCAGCAGTAGTCCGCCGGCACCCCCGACTCCGGGACTGCCTTTGGTGTTGGCTGTCCCGCCGTTTCCGCCGTTGCCACCCGTACCGATCAGCACGGTGGTCCCGCCTAGACCACCCGCCCCACCTTTCCCGGCGGCCGGGTCGCCGTCTTCGCCGGCGCCACCGGTGCCACCCGTCCCGAGCACCTGCCCGCCGGTCCCGCCGTCGCCTCCGGCGCCGCCGTTGCCGTTGGGGCCGATACCGCCGGCGCCGCCGGAGCCGCCGCAGCCGAGCCAGCCGGCATTGCCGCCGGTTCCGCCCGCCCCGCCGTTGCCATTCACGCTGGTACCGCCGAAACCGCCGGCGCCCGCGCTGGAGAACAACAGGCCGGAATTGCCGCCATGACCGCCCGTGCCACCGACGCCTTTGCTTGACGTGCCGCCATTACCGCCGACACCGCCGCTGCCGAACAGGGTTCCGCCGTTGCCGCCGGCTCCGCCGGTGCCCCCGTTGGCGGCTCCACCCGGTCCGCCTTGCCCGCCGGATCCGCCGGATCCGCCGGGACCGCCGAGCATGCCGGCGTCGCCACCGTTTCCGCCGGCGCCTCCGACACCGCTGGCCCCGCCAAAGGTGGTGGGCCCGCCGAGCCCGCCAACTCCGCCGTCACCGCCGCCGGCGCCCACAAGTCCGCCGAGCATGCCGCCAGTGCCACCGGCTCCGCCGGCGCCGCCCGCGCCGCCGGTGCTCGCTGCGTTTCCAGCGATCCCGCCGCCTCCGCCACCGCCACCGGTTCCTCCGGCGCCGAGTAACCCGCCGGCTCCGCCGGCGCCTCCTGCTCCGCCCACACCACCAGTACCGGCTGGGGTCAGGCCGCCGGTTCCACCGATTCCGCCGCTGCCGCCGTTACCCGAAAGCAGCCCACCGGTCCCTCCAGCGCCGCCGGCCCCGCCGGATCCACCGTTCGGGCCACCGGGTGCCCCCAGGCCTCCGGCTCCGCCGGACCCGCCCGCGCCCCACAGCCCGGCGGCTCCACCGCTGCCCCCTGCGCCGCCATTCAGCCCGGTTGATGCGCCGGACCCGCCTGCCCCGCCGTCACCGAGTAGCCATCCGCCGGGTGTGCCCGCGGTGCCGCTGCCTGCCGCTCCCGGCACGCCGTTTGCGATCAGCGGGCGTCCGGTCGCGGCCTGAATAGGCGCGTTGATGGCATTGAGCGCCTGTTGCTGCAGGTTGTGCAGCGGCGAAGTGCTCGCCGGGGCGTTGAATCCGTCCAGACCCAGCAGCGCCCCACTGATTCCGCCGACGCCAGTGCCGCCGGATGTCGGGGCCGCGCCGCCGATCCCACCGTTGCCCCCGTTGCCGATCAGCACGCTGCTGCCGCCGTTACCACCGAGACCACCGGCCGTCGCGCCTGCCCCACCAGCACCGCCGGCACCACCGTTGCCGAACAACACGCCGGCTTTGCCGCCGGTCCCGCCCACGCCACCGACGCCCGTGGGTGGGATGCTGACGCCCCTGATTCCGCCGGAGCCGCCGGCCCCACCGATGCCCCCGTCGCCGAGCCATCCGGCGTTCCCGCCGGCACCGCCCGCGCCTCCGTTGCCGGTTACCCCGTATCCGCCCGCCCCACCGGCACCGCCGTTGGAGAAGAACAGACCGGCATTGCCACCGGCGCCCCCAATGCCGCCGCTGTTACCGACGCCGCCCGCGCCGCCCGCGCCGCCCGCCCCATACAGGAGCCCCGCGTTACCGCCGGCCCCGCCGGTGCCGCCACCGCCGCCGCCTGTTCCGCCGGAGCCGCCCGGACCGAACAGAGGCCCGGCGTTGCCGCCGACTCCACCGATACCCCCGGGGCCGCCATCGCCGCCCGTGCCACCGTGACCGCCACCCCCACCGACCAAGCCGGCCAGCAAGCCGGCGGTTCCGCCGGCCCCACCGGCACCACCGGCGCTAGCGCCGTGCCCGCCGGCCCCCCCCAATCCGCCGCTGCCCAGCAGCCCGCCGGCACCGCCCGCGCCGCCGGCGCCGCCTATGCCGCCGACGATCGTGCTGGCTCCGCCCGCGCCGCCGACTCCGCTGTTGCCCGACAGCCATCCGCCGGCCCCGCCGGCCCCGCCGGCGCCACCGCTGCCGGTCGACGAACTGCCGCCGGCTCCGCCTGAGCCGCCGGAGCCCAGCAAACCCGCGGCGCCTCCGGCGCCCCCAGCAAGACCTGGCGCCCCGGATCCGCCGGAGCCGCCATCGCCCAACAGCCAACCACCCGGAGCGCCGTTCTGGCCCGTGCCGGGAGCGCCGTTGGCGCCATTGCCGATCAGCGGGCGTCCCGTCAGCGTCTGCACCGGGCCGTTGATCGCATCGAGCAGCAGATTCAGCGGCGACGCGTTGGCGGCTTCGGCCCCGGTGTACGCCTGCGCGCCGGCAGCCAAGGCTTGCACGAACTCGGCATGCACCGTGGCCGCATGAGTACTCAGTGCCTGATAACCCTGGCCATGTGCGGAAAACAGCGCCGCGATCGCCGCCGACACCTCATCTTCGGCCGCAGCGAGCAGGCGGGTCGTCGAGGCGGCAGCAGCGGTATTGGCGTCGCCGAGCGTTGAACCGAGACCGGCCACGTCCGACGCCGCCCGTGTCACCAGATCCGGCACCGTGAAGACGAATGACATGGGACCAACCTCCCAACCGCGCCGTCGGCCCGACCGGCGTGCGCAACACCCGATGTGTGAAAAAGTGGATCACAACGTCGGCTGAGGAGTTTGCGTTTCCGTCAAATCTTCCGGCAGGCGTTATCCCGAGGTGCCCGCCGTCGAATCGGCATGCAACAGCGGCCGCAGCTTGGCCGTCTTGTCCGGCGTCCAGCCCGGCGGAGACAGCACCGCAGCCCATCCGTCGGCGCAGTTGGCGACGTAGCGGTGACCATGCCCGTCCGGGACGTCGACGGCAACCGCCATGTCGGCCGACACCTGCAGGAATGTCACTAGCGGAAACCAGCGCATATCGGGCACCACGTCATAGCCCCGCTTCTCGCGTAGCCAGTCGGGCCGGCTGAAGATCAGGTCGGGTGTCCACCAGGCGATCGGGTCGGAGGCGTGCTGCAGATAAACCACCCTCGGCCGGCCCCACTCCGCTTTGGGGCGGTCCAGATTCTCCGCGCGGGCGACGAATCGGACATTGCGCCCGTCATCGTAGATGGGCAACCATTCCGGCGAGCCCTGGTCGCGGTTCGCGGTGAGCTGGGTCCAGATGGTGTTGTTGAATGTCGGCCCGCTGAACAAGGCACCGTCGGTGCGGGCGAGCACATTGTTGATGCTCATGAACGGCGCCTCACCGCCGAACGATCCCAGGCTCTCGCCGAAGACGACGAGCTTGGGACGCTTGAACTCCGGCATCCGGCGGATCAGCTTGTCGACGGCCTCGAACAGCGCCTGCCCGGCGTGCCGGGCGTTCTCCTTGTCGACCAGGAATGACAGCCAGCTGGGCAGGAACGAATACTGCATGCTCACGATCGCGGTGTTGCCGTTGTACATGTACTCCAGCGCCGACGCTTCGGCCTCGTTGATCCAGCCGGTTCCGGTGGTCGTCGCCACGGCGACGACCGCGCGTTGCAGTCCGCCGGTGCGCAGCAGCTCGCGTGCGGCCAGGTCGGCCGTCGCATCCAAGTCTTCCGCTGATTTCAGGCCGGCGTAGGCCCGGATCGGCTCGGTGGCGGGGGTTCCGTTGAACTTGGTCAGTCTGCTGACCGAAGGTCCGCCTTCGACGAAGATCCGGCCCTGATGCCCCAGCGACTCCCAGGACACCAGCGATTCCGGACCGCCCGAGCGGAGTCTGGTTTGCGGCGCGCGGGTGTCTGGATCCATCTCGTTGTTGACCGCGGCGAAACTGCCGTTCATGGATCGCATCGCGAACTTGAGCACGACACCGTTGAGCAGGGTGATCGTCAGTACCGTCAGGCCGACCACCACGATGGTCGCCGAGACCCGGAACGGTGCGATGCGGTCAACCTGCGACACCAGCACGATCACCAGCCGCCGAATCAGCTGGCCGAACTCCACCAGCGAGAACAGGACGACCATAGACAAGGCCGCGGTGAGCGGGTAGTCGTACCACTCCAGGTGCTCCACGCCCATCAGGTCGCGCACCTTGTCCTGCCAGACGTGGAACCGGATCGCCATGACAACGACACCGATGGCGCCCACCACCAGCAGCGGCGGCCAGGCCCACGGCGGTGCCGGCGGACTGGTGTTCTGCGAGCGCATGTACCGCACGAGCCATACGGAGAACACGCCCAGGCCGTACCCGATGGCGCCGGAACAGCCACTGACCACTCCCTGGAACAGGGGACCGCGAGGCAACAGCGACGGCGTCAGCGACAACCACACGAAGATCAGGCCAACCGTGGTTCCGGTGTAGGTGTAGTGGCGGACCCACCAGCGGCCTCGATACCGGTGCCACCAGGGGGCCTCTGCTACGGCGGCGACGCTGTCGCTGTCGCTGTCCGGTTGTTCGCCGATCGCGCTCGTCGCGGATGTGGTCATCGGTGGGTGAAGTCGGGTGGGCGTTTCGCGATGAATGCCGCCATGCCCTCGGACTGGTCGTCGGTGGCGAACGTCGAGTGGAACAACCGGCGCTCGTAGAGCAGTCCTTCGGCCAGCGTCGATTCGAAGGCCCGGTTGACGGCTTCCTTGGCCATCTGCGCGGACGGCAGCGACATCTGCGAGATGGTGGTCGCGACGGCCTTGGCCTCGGTCAGCAAGTCGTCGGCCGGTACCACCCGGGAGACCAGGCCGCTGCGTTCGGCCTCCGCCGCGTCGATGGTGCGTCCGGTCAGGATGAGGTCCATCGCCTTGGCTTTGCCGATGGCCCGGGTCAGCCGTTGCGAGCCACCCATCCCCGGAATCACGCCGAGCTTGATCTCCGGCTGGCCGAACTTCGCGGTGTCGGCGGCGATCAGCAGGTCGCACATCATCGCGAGCTCGCAGCCGCCGCCGAGGGCGTATCCGGCAACCGCAGCGATCGTCGGGGTGCGTACGGCGGCCAGCTTGCCCCAGGCGGCGAAGAAATCAGCGCCGAAAGCGTCGGCGAACGTCAGCCCGGCCATCTCCTTGATGTCGGCGCCGGCCGCGAAGGCCTTGGTCGAACCGGTGATGATGATTGCCCCGATGTCCGGGTCGTTATCCAATTCGGAAGCGGCACTTGTGACTTCGCTCATCACCTGGCTGTTGAGCGCGTTCAGCGCCTTGGGCCGGTTCAGTGTGATGATGCCGACCCGCTCCTCGCGTTCCAGCAGAATCGTTTCGTACGCCATGGTTATTCCCTTTCCGGCGTCCCTAGAACTGTAGGTCGTCGTCGACCGGCGCGAAATACGCTGCGACGTCGGCGACCGCGACCTCGGCCAGTGATGGGGGCGACCACTTCGGACTGCGGTCCTTGTCGACGAGTTGCGCGCGGATGCCTTCCACCAGATCGTGTGAGCGCAGCGAAGCCGACGACACCCGATAGTCTTGCACCAGAACATCTTCCAGTGTTTCGAGCTCAGCGGCGCGCCGCACGGCCTCGAAAGTGACCGACAGCGCGATGGGCGAACGGGTGCCGATCAGCTTGGCGGCGTCGTGGGCGGCTTCGTTGTCATGGCCGCGCAGCGCGGCAACGATATCGACGACGCTGCCGGCCGCGTAGCACTCGTCGATCCACTCTCGTTGTGCGGCAAGCTCGCTCGGTGGTGGTTCGATAGCGTGTCTGGCCAGCGCGCCTTCGACGCCATGGGCGGCGACCGCCGCGGTGAAGGCGTCGAGTTCGCCGTGTGGCACGTAATGATCGGCGAAGCCCAGCGCGATGGCGTCGGCGCCGCTGAACGGCGCTCCGGTGAGCGCGGCGTGCAGGCCCAGCTTGCCCGGGGCGCGCGACAGCAGGTAGGCGCCGCCGACGTCCGGGATGAACCCGATACCGACCTCGGGCATCGCGACTTTGGAGGTGTCGGTCACCACCCGGGTGTTGGCGTGCGCGCTCACGCCGACGCCACCGCCCATCACGATGCCGTCCATCACTGCCACGTAGGGCTTGGCGAACCGGCCGATCAACCCGTTCATCAGGTACTCGTCACGCCAGAAGCGCCGCGCGTCGACCCCGTCCTTGCGCGCGCTGTGGTAGACGGCCACCACGTCGCCCCCGGCGCACAGTCCCCGTTCCCCAGCCCCGGTCAGTACCACCGCACGCACCGCGTCGTCGCGTCCCCACCTGATGAGCACGGTGCTGAGCAAGTCCACCATCGTCTGGTTCAGCGAATTGATCGCCCTGGGCCGGTTGAGGGTCACGTAGCCGACGCCGTCGACCACGCGGGTCAGGACTTCGTCGGATTCCCCGGTGACGGCCTCAGTCATCCGTTGGTCTCCCCTCGCCGCAATCCGCTCACGAACCCGTTCACTTCAGCGTGGCCATGAGTTTGACGAGCAATCTAGATCGTGACTCGCTCGCCGATCTTCCCGGGTCTAAGGTTTAAGGTGATCCGGGCGAGCTACAGGAGTTCCGGAGTGACTACAAAACAGCAGCTCCGCTGGGAACTCGGGCGGACCACCACTCGTTGACCGGTTGTTCGCACGTTCGAAGCCATAGCAATTTGAGAGAGGATCCGACGGTGCGGGAGACAAGCAACCCGGTATTTCGTTCCCTGCCCAAGCAGGCGGGCGGATACGCGCAATTCGGCCCCGGCGTACAGGCCGGTTACCCTGCCGACCCCTACGCCCCCTACCAGCAGGGTCGTGACGCTCGCGTCTCGCGTCCGCTGACCATCGACGATGTCGTCACCAAGACCGGCCTGACGCTGGCCATGCTGTCGACCACGGCCATCGTCTCCTACTTCCTGGTCGCGACCAACCTCAAGCTGGCGATGCCGCTGACCATGGTCGGCGCCTTCGGTGGACTGGCGCTGGTGCTCATCGCCACGTTCGGGCGCAAGCAGGACAACCCGGCGATCGTGCTCAGCTACGCCGCCCTCGAGGGTTTGTTCCTCGGTGCCATCTCGTTCATGCTGGCCAACTTCTCGGTGGGTTCGGCGAATGCCGGCATGCTCATCGGGGAGGCGGTACTGGGCACGCTGGGTGTGTTCTTCGGCATGCTCGTCGTCTACAAGACCGGCGCCATCCGAGTCACCCCCAAGTTCACCCGGATGTTGATCGCTGCCATGTTCGGCGTGCTGGTGCTGATGCTGGGCAACTTCGTCCTGGCGATGTTCAACGTCGGTGGCGGTGAGGGTCTGGGCCTGCGCAGTGCCGGCCCCATCGGGATCATCTTCTCCCTGGTGTGCATCGGTATCGCAGCCTTCAGCTTCCTCATCGACTTCGATGCGGCCGATCAGATGATTCGCGCGGGCGCGCCGGAGAAGGCCGCCTGGGGAATCGCCCTCGGCCTCACCGTCACGTTGGTCTGGCTCTACCTGGAGATCCTGCGTCTGCTGAGTTATCTGCAGAACGACTAATCCCCAAGACGGGCAAGCCGGCACGCCTCTGGTGTGCCGGCTTTTCCTTTGTGGGGGTTGCGGGGGCGATCACCGCCTGTCGCCGCGACCATAGCCACGCTGCCGGCGTGCGCTGTCGCAGCGTCGGGTCGGCCCGCTTGTCCAGGTAGACGTTCGGCATGATCGCGCGGTAGTACGTGCGCAGCTCATGCCGGGTCAGGACGCCGTCGGCCAGCGCCTCACTGCCGATAAAGGGCTGCCACGCGCTGTTCACGCCGACATGTGACGGCCGGCACCGACACCGCTGTTGGCTCTGCGGTGTCGGCGACAAAGTGCGAGTGGCCGCCGCCGTCAACGCAGGCTCAACGCCAAAACGCCTAGTTGAGCCGCTCGATCACCATCGCCATGCCCTGGCCGCCGCCGACACACATGGTTTCCAGGCCGAAGGTCTTGTCATGGGTGGTCAGGTTGTTGAGCAGCGTCGCGGTGATCCGGGCGCCGGTCATACCGAACGGGTGCCCCAGCGCGATCGCGCCGCCGGAGACATTCAGCTTGTCTTCGTCGATTCCCAGCTCCCGGGCCGAGCCCAGCACCTGAACCGCGAAGGCCTCGTTGATCTCGAACAGGTCGATGTCGCCCACCGACATTCCGGCGCGGGCCAGTGCCTGCTTGGTCGCCTCGATCGGGCCCAGCCCCATGATCTCCGGCGAGAGACCGCTGACGCCGGTGGACACGATGCGCGCCAGTGGTTTTAGGCCCAACTCCTTGGCCTTGACGTCGCTGGTGATCACCACCGCCGCGGCACCGTCGTTCAACGGGCAGGCATTGCCCGCGGTCACCGTGCCGTTGGGCCGGAAGACCGGCTTGAGCTCGCTGATCTTCTCGTAGGTGGTGCCGGCCCGCGGGCCGTCATCGGTGCTGACGATGCTGCCGTCGGGAAGGGTGACCGGGGAGATCTCGCGTTCGAAGAAGCCACTCTTGATGGCCTCTTCGGCCCGATTCTGGCTGCGCACCCCCCAGTGGTCCTGGTCTTCCCGGGAAATGCCGGTCAGCAGTGCGACGTTCTCGGCGGTCTGGCCCATCGCAATGTAGATGTCGGGGACGTTGCCGTCGGCGCGCGGGTCATGCCACTCGTCGCCGCCTGCGGCGGCGGTGTTGGTGCGCTCCTGCGCGGCGTCGTACAACGGGTTCTTGGTGTCCGGCCAGCCGTCGGCATTGCCCTTGCCGAACCGGGACACCGTCTCCACGCCCGCAGAGACGAAGACGTCGCCCTCGCCGGCCTTGATCGCGTGGAACGCCATGCGGGTGGTCTGCAGCGACGACGAGCAGTAACGGTTGACTGTCGTCCCCGGCAGGAAGTCGTAGCCGAGCGCAACGGCGACCACGCGTGCGATGTTGAAGCCGGACTCACCGCCGGGCTGGCCGCAGCCCATGATCAGGTCGTCGATCTGATGAGGGTTGAGCGCGGGCACCTTGTCGAGCGCGGCGCGAACCATCTGCGCGGCCAGATCGTCGGGCCGCATGCTGATCAGCGACCCCTTCATGGCGCGGCCGATCGGCGAGCGGGCAGTTGAAACGATGACGGCTTCCGGCATGACGACTCCTCGATTGGGTTTGCGAAGCCGAGCCTAACGCGCCCTCAACCGGAGGCGGCTGCGGCGGTCGCGTGGGGCTGCGCAGGGCGCGACCACAACCTCGACACGATGGTCCGCCGGCTGTGATTGGTGATTGCCGGTAGTGCGGGAGGACCTGCCAGCGTGGGAATCTTGGCGCTCAGCGCTGCACGCATGGCCAGCAGCAACTGTTCGGCCGCTTCGGCATAACCGGCCGCCGAGGGATGGTAGCGATCGGAGGAGAACATCAGCTCTGGCATCTCGCGGAACTTGGGCGCCAGCAGATGCGCCAGCGGCACCGGCACACCGCCGGCCGCCTTCACCGCCGCAGCCTGTGCGCGGGCGAGTTGGAGGCCACGGGTACGCGCCACGGAACGCAGCGGCTGTGGAATAGCGGTGATCAGCCCGAAGTCGGGGCAGGTACCGACCACCACGACCGCGCCCCGGTTGCGCAGTTTGCGCACCGACGTCCCCAGTCGCTGCGCGGACGGTCCGATCCCGTTCAGCGCGGTGATGTCGTTGGCGCCGATGATGATCACTGCCGCGTCTGGTGGTGGCCCGGCCACGAACATCGCGTCGACCTGGCCCAGGACACCTTTCGACGTGGCGCCGACGATGGCCTTGGTGCTCAGCCTGATGCGTAGACCGGTCTCCTCGGCGAGCCTGCGGGCGATGACCACGCCCGGCACTTCCTCGGCGGTGGCGCATCCGTAGCCGGTCGCCGTCGAGTCGCCGAAAATCATCAGGTGTAGATCGAACGATGTCCCGTACCGCCAGCGCTGGACCTGGCCGCCGCCGCGGGTGTAGACGCCGTCTGCGCGGGGCGGGGGATCCCAGGACTTGGGTATCACCGTGCGCACATGCATCGCCTGACCAACCAGCAGGTTGCGTGCGCCCAGATAGGCCGAGCCCGTCGAGGCGAGTGCACCCGCTGTGGCCAAAGCGATCGTCGAACGCCGCGGCACATGCACGCCCACGGATATCAGTTTAGGACGGTTGCGTTCATTTCGCGGGTAGCTGACAAACAAACCGGTTACGGTGTGAAACAGATGTGGTATCGAAACAGATTAGTTGGAAGTTTAGTGGGTAAAGGACTGTCAAGCTAAGTTTGCGAGAGCGGCTGAACGAACTGCTCAGCTTCTTCGTCGCATGCTGTATCGGACTACAACGGCGTAGGAAGTGTTGAGCATGACTGCACCCGGTAAAGTATCCGGCTCTCCCAGAGTCGCCATTCGCCCACGCGACGCGCTGAAGGCTCGTAGACTCGAAGCTCGCAGGTTTGCGATCAGCGACGGTGCTCCAGTCGAGGTCGTCGAGGCGGGTCCCAGCCTGGCGGCAAGGGTAGCTACGCTGGCGTCTCGCGTGACAATCCGGCCGGTTTTGGCGGCTGGCAGCTATGTTCCGCATCTTCCGTGGCCGTGGGGTCTGATCGACCATGCCGCGCGCGTTCTGTTGCCGGCGACCAGCACCGTCAGGGCCGAGGTTGCCTTGCCGAAAGCGTCGGCTCAACTGGTTCGGGCGGCGGGCGTGCTGCCGGCCGACGGCACCCGGCGCGTGGTGCTCTACCTGCACGGCGGGGCCTTCCTGACTTGTGGAGCAAACTCCCACGGCCGGTTGGTCGAGTCCCTGTCAAAGTTTGCTGACGCACCCGTTCTCGTCGTCAACTACCGGCTGATGCCCAAGCATTCGATCGGTATGGCACTCGACGATTGCCACGACGGGTACCGCTGGCTGCGACTGCTGGGTTATGAGCCAGACCAGATCGTGGTGGCGGGCGACTCCGCCGGCGGGTACCTCGCCCTGTCTCTCGCGCAGCGACTCCTGCGCGAAGGCGAGGAGCCTGCGGCGCTTGTCGCCATCTCGCCGCTGCTGCAGCTGGCAAAGGAAGACAAGCAAGCGCATCCGAATATAAAAACGGACGCAATGTTCCCCTCGCGCGCCTTTGATGCTCTCGGTGCTTTGGTTGCTAGCTGTGCCGCGAAAAACATCGTGAACGGTAAGCCGGAGGAGATTTACGAGCCACTTGACCACATCGAGCCGGGTCTGCCGCGGACCCTGATTCACGTGTCCGGGTCCGAGGTGTTGTTGCACGACGCGCAGCTGGCGGCGAGCCGGCTGGCGGCGGCCGGCGTACCGGCGGAGGTGCGGGTCTGGCCGGGCCAGGTGCACGACTTCCAGGTCGCCGGACCCCTGCTGCCCGAGGCGGTCCGCTCGCTGCGCCAGATCGGCGAGTACATCCGCGAGGCCACCGGGTAAACCCGGGCGAAGTGGTTGTGCGCCGTCGGATACCGCCTGCGACGATAGGCGCATGCGGATCGCGCAGCACCTCAGTGAACTCATCGGCGGCACACCACTGGTTAGGTTGAACTCCGTCGTCCCCGACGGGGCCGGCATCGTGGCCGCCAAGGTGGAGTACCTCAACCCCGGCGGCAGCGCCAAGGACCGGATCGCCGAGCGGATGATCGACGCCGCGGAGGCCAGCGGGGCGCTGCGGCCTGGGGGCACGATCGTGGAACCGACCTCCGGAAACACCGGCGTCGGACTCGCCCTGGTTGCCCAGCGCCGCGGCTACAAATGCGTGTTCGTATGCCCAGACAAGGTCGGCGAAGACAAGCGGAATGTGCTGCGGGCGTACGGCGCCGAGGTCGTCGTCTGCCCGACCGCCGTACCGCCCGAGGACCCGGACAGCTACTACAGCGTCTCCGACCGGCTGGTTCGCGAGATCGACGGCGCCTGGAAACCCGATCAGTACTCCAACCCCGAGGGCCCGGCCAGTCACTACGCGAGCACCGGACCCGAGATCTGGCAGGACACCGACGGCAAGGTCACCCACTTCGTGGCCGGCATTGGCACCGGCGGGACGATCACCGGCGCGGGCCGCTACCTCAAGGAGGTCTCCGACGGCCGGGTGCGCATCATCGGCGCGGACCCGGAAGGTTCGGTGTACTCCGGTGGCACCGGTCGGCCCTACCTGGTCGAGGGCGTCGGCGAGGACTTCTGGCCGGCGGCCTACGACCCGACGGTGCCCGACGAGATCATCGCCGTCTCGGACTCCGACTCCTTCGACATGACCAGGCGGCTGGCGCGCGAGGAGGCGATGCTGGTCGGCGGGTCGTGCGGGATGGCCGTCGTCGCCGCGTTGAAGGTGGCCGAGCAGGCCGGCCCGGACGCACTGATCGTCGTCCTGCTGCCCGACGGCGGCCGCGGCTACATGGCGAAGATCTTCAACGACGCCTGGATGTCGTCCTACGGATTCCTGCGTAGCCGGTTGGACGGCTCGGCCGAAGAGTCCACGGTGGGTGATGTACTGCGCCGCAAGTCCGGTGCGTTGCCCGACCTCGTGCACACTCACCCGGCGGAGACGGTGCGCGACGCCATCGGAATCCTGCGCGAGTATGGGGTGTCGCAGATGCCGGTCGTCGGAGCCGAGCCGCCGGTGATGGCCGGGGAGGTCGCCGGCAGTGTCTCGGAGCGAGAACTGCTGTCCGCGGTGTTCGAGGGGCGCGCGAAGCTGGCCGACGCGGTCAAGCAGCACATGAGCCCGCCGTTGCGGTTGATCGGGGCCGGGGAGATGGTCAGCGTGGCCGGGAAGGCGCTGCGCGACCAGGACGCGTTGATGGTGGTCGAGGAAGGCAAACCCGTCGGCGTGATCACCCGCTACGACCTGCTCGGCTTCCTTTCCGAGGGGACGCGACGACGCTAGTGCTGTGACCTGGCTCTCGGCGCTGCGGTACTGTATCCCGCTTAGTTCAGCAAAAGTCGCCACTGGAGGTAGCCCAATGACCGATCAGCCGCCGCCCGGCGGGTCCTACCCACCGCCGCCCCCGCCGCCCGGTTCCTCCGGTGCCGCGCCCTCCGGTGGGCATCTTCCGCCGTCTCCTCCGCCCGCACCGGGCGGCAGCGGTGACTTTGCGCGATCCGTCGGTGGCTCCGCACCGCCGCCGCCTCCTCCGCCGCCACCGGCCGGCGGCTACCCGCCGCCACCTCCGTCGGCCGGCGGTTACGCGCCCCCGCCGCCGGGACCGGCCGTCCGGGAGTTGCCGACCGAGTCCTACACGCCGTGGCTGACCCGCGTGCTGGCGTTCCTGATCGACTACGCGCCGATCTTCGTCGTCCTCGGCATCGCCCAGGTGATCGACATGCTCACCCAAGAGGAGTCGTGCGTCACCAGCGTCAACCAGTACGACGTCGCGCAGTACTGCTATACCCAGGGCTCGATCATCGGCGTGCTGGCCCAAGGGCTGGCGTCGCTGCTGGTGCTGGCCTACGTGATCTGGAATTACGGCTACCGCCAGGGCACCACCGGGTCGAGCATCGGCAAGTCGATCGTGAAGTTCAAGGTGGTCAGCGAGGTCACCGGCGAGCCGCTCGGCTTCGGCATGTCGCTGGTCCGGCAGCTCGCGCACTTCGTGGACGCGATCATCTGCTATGTCGGATTCCTGTTTCCGCTGTGGGACAGCAAACGCCAGACGCTGGCCGACAAGATCATGACGACGGTGTGCCTGCCGCTCTGAGCTGACAGATGCCACCCCGGTCGTGCGGCCGGGGTGGCGTTCGTTATTGCGGTGATTAGGCTTGCGGTCGATGAGCGACGACCACACATTCACCGGGCTGGCCACCAGAGCCATCCACGCCGGCTACCGTCCGGACCCGGCCACCGGCGCCGTGAACACCCCGATCTATGCCAGCAGCACATTTGCGCAGGACGGCGTCGGCGGTCTGCGCGGCGGATTCGAATACGCCCGCACCGGCAACCCGACCCGATCCGCCCTGGAGGCCTCGCTGGCGGCGGTCGAGGACGGCGGATATGGCCGGGCATTCAGTTCCGGCATGGCCGCCAGCGACTGCGCCCTGCGGGCCATGCTGCGCCCGGGCGACCATGTCGTCATCCCCGACGACGCTTACGGCGGCACCTTCAGACTGATCGACAAGGTCTTCACCCAATGGGGCGTCGACTACACCCCGGTGGCGCTTTCGGACCTCGACGCGGTGCGCGAGGCGATCACCCCCCGCACCCGGTTGATCTGGGTCGAGACGCCCACCAACCCGTTGCTGTCGATCGCCGATATCAGCGGAATCGCCCAGCTGGGCGCGGATAGTTCAGCAAAAGTGTTGGTGGACAACACCTTTGCCTCGCCCGCTCTGCAGCAGCCGTTGACCCTGGGTGCGGACGTGGTGCTGCACTCGACCACCAAGTACATCGGCGGTCACTCCGACGTCGTCGGCGGCGCACTAGTCACCGGTGACGAAGAACTGGATCAGGCTTTCGCCTTTCTGCAGAACGGCGCGGGCGCGGTGCCCGGGCCGTTCGACGCCTACCTCACCCTTCGTGGCCTCAAGACCCTGGTGCTGCGGATGCAGCGGCACAGCGAGAACGCCGCAGCGGTGGCGGAGTTCCTGGCCGGCCATCAGGCGGTGAGCGCCGTGCTGTATCCGGGGCTGCCCGGCCACCCCGGGCACGAGATCGCGGCGCGGCAGATGCGCGGCTTCGGCGGCATGGTCTCGGTGCGGATGCGCGGCGGCCGCGCGGCCGCCGAGAAACTGTGCGCCCAGACCCGCGTCTTCATCCTGGCCGAGTCGCTGGGCGGGGTGGAATCGCTGATCGAGCACCCCAGCGCTATGACGCACGCCTCCACCGCCGGGTCACAGTTGGAGGTCCCTGACGACCTGGTGCGGTTGTCGGTCGGAATCGAGGATGTCGACGACCTGCTGGCCGACCTGGAGCAGGCGCTGGCCTGACGTTCCGGCGCGCGGCCCTCTGGCCCTCGGCCCTCCGGCTCGAGTGTGAATTAGGCGACGCGACGCGCCGCACACGCGTCGCACGATTCACGGTCGCGCGGCGCGCCGCACCGGAAGGTCAGGAGTGGTACGGCTCCGCGCTGACCAACGTGACGGAGACCGTGTTGCCGTTGGGCACCTTGTAGCTGCGGGTCTCGCCGACCTTGGCGTCGATCAGCGCACCACCCAACGGTGAATTGGGCGAGTAGACCTCGAGTTTCCCGTCGTTGACGCCTTCCTGACGGGTTGCGATCAGGAAGGTTTCGGTGTCGTCCTTGTCGCCGTTGTAGTAGACCTTCACCACCGAACCCGGCAGCGCGATGCCAGACTGCTTGGGCGCTTCACCGACCTTGGCGTTGTTCAGCAGATCCTGCAGCTGGCGAATACGGGCTTCTTGCTGGCCCTGCTCCTCGCGGGCGGCGTGATACCCGCCGTTCTCGCGCAGGTCGCCTTCTTCGCGGCGGTCGTTGATCTCGGCGGCGATGACCGGACGATTCGCGATCAACTGGTCGAGCTCGGCCTTGAGTCGGTCATGTGACTCCTGGGTCAACCAGGTCACCTGAGTGTCCGTCATCTCGTGGCGCTCCTTGTACTTGTTGTTCCGCGTATTCGCGTAGTTCGGTGGTCGCGTGCAGCAGGATTGGTCAGGCTTCTGCGGGTCCCCACCCCGGGTGCTGCCACTCCGTTCTTCTCACGGCCTCTAATGCAGCAATACACGGTCCCAAGCAGGACCGTGCATCGACCTATGTTACCACTGCGCAAACGGCGAATGACTGACATATCCGCTGTTCGGCGTTTTACGCGCGGTTACGGGGACCGCAGGTAGGCCGGCACGTCTGTGCCGCAACCGTATACGTCCGCCATCGCCGGCGGCTTGCTCGATTTCACCGTCGTCGTCACCTGCACGGTGTCCTGGTCGGCCGGGGGCACGAGCACCTCGCGCCGCCCCGACTCGCTGCCGTCCTTGCCCTTGACTCGCACGATGCAGGCCACCGGACGGGACGGGTCGGAGCGGTGCACGCTGATCGTCACTGAAGCCGTTTCGTCGTCGATCACCCGGTATCCGGCCAGGGTGCCCTTGACCGGTCCGGAGCCGAGCTGCCGGTAACCCGCGATGGCGATGCCGACGCCCACCGCCACGACCAGCACCGTCAGGCCGACAAGCACCCGGCGCCGCGATTTCCCGGTCAGCCGATTGCGGCCGTAGCGTGCTTCGGGCCGTGCGAAGGAACCTTCGGTGAAGTGCTCAGTCATGCCCTGGGGAGTTGTGGGGTACAGGAGAACTGGAAGTATAGGGGGCACTCGACAAGGTCGGTGGGCGGCCAACAGACGGACCCGGAATAACGAACACAAGGGAGCACGTGAGCAAACTGCGGTTGATGGCGGTGCATGCCCACCCCGACGACGAATCCAGCAAGGGTGCCGCGACGCTGGCGCGGTACGCCGACGAGGGTCATCGCGTGATGGTGGTGACGTTGACCGGTGGTGAGCGCGGCGAAATCCTCAACCCGGCGATGGACCTGCCGGACGTGCACGGCCACATCCATGAGATCCGGCGGGACGAGATGGCCAAGGCAGCCGAGATTCTCGGCGTCGAACACCACTGGCTGGGTTTCGTCGACTCGGGTCTGCCCAAGGGCGACCCGCCCCCGCCGCTGCCCGAAGGATGCTTTGCCCTGGTGCCGCTGGAGGAATCCACCGAAGCGCTGGTGCGCGTCGTGCGGGAGTTCAAGCCGCACGTGATGATCACCTACGACGAGAACGGCGGCTATCCGCACCCCGACCACATCCGCTGCCATGAGGTGTCGGTGAGCGCATACGAAGCGGCCGGCGACTACCGCCGGTTCCCCGGCGCCGGCGAGCCGTGGGCGGTGTCCAAGCTGTACTACGTGCACGGGTTTCTGCGGGCGAGGATGCAGCTGCTGCAGGACGAGTTCGCCAAACACGGGCAGGAAGGTCCGTTCGGCAAGTGGCTCGAGCACTGGCTGCCCCAACACGACCACTTCGAGAAGCGGGTGACCACCCGGGTCGAGTGCTCCGCGTATTTCGGCCGGCGCGACGACGCACTGATCGCCCACGCCACGCAGATTGACCCGAATGCCGAGTTCTTCGCCGCCCCCCTGTCGTGGCAGGAGCGGCTCTGGCCGACCGAGGAGTTCGAGTTGGCCCGCTCGCGGGTACCGGCTCGGCTGCCCGAGACCGATCTGTTCGAGGGGATCGAGGAACGGTGAATCACTTTCTGCTCAGCGTGATTGCTGAGGGCGGGACCAAGAACAACGGCCCCGACTTCGGCAAGGCCAGTCCCCTCGGGCTGGTGGTGGTCGTGTTGCTCGTCATCGCCACGGTGTTCCTGGTCCGGTCGATGAACAGGCAGCTGAAAAAGGTGCCCGAATCATTCGATCCCCAGCACCCCGAGCCCGATCAGGCCGCCGACGAAGGGACCGTGGGCACACTCGAGCACCCGGCAGCCGACACCGACAACAACGGATCTGCTCGACCTCCGGGCTCGGCCTTTAAAAAAGACCTTGAAAAAGACTTTGAAAAAGACTGAGAAAAGCACTGAGGGCCCGGCTGATCCGCCGGGCGCGAACAACCTCGGCGAGGCCGCCAGCCCGTATCTGCGCCAGCACGCCGACAACCCGGTGCACTGGCAGCAGTGGAGCGAGCAGGCACTCGCCGACGCCGCCGCGCGCGATGTGCCGGTGCTGCTGTCGATCGGCTACGCCGCCTGTCACTGGTGCCACGTGATGGCCCATGAGTCCTTCGAGGACGCCGCGGTGGCGGCCGTGATGAATGCAGGCTTCGTCTGCGTCAAGGTCGATCGCGAGGAGCGTCCCGACATCGACGCGGTGTATATGAACGCCACCGTCGCGCTGACCGGGCAGGGCGGCTGGCCGATGACGTGTTTCCTCACCCCCGACGGGCGGCCCTTCTTCTGCGGCACGTACTACCCGAAAGACGTCTTCCTGCAATTACTTTCGGCTATCCAGGAGACCTGGACGGCGCGCCGTGACGAGGTCGAGGCCGCCTCGGACCACATCGCCGGCGAGTTGCGGTCGATGGTGACCGCGCTGCCGGGCGCGGGGCCGGAGGTCGCACCGGAATTATGCGACGACGCCGTCGCCGCCGTGTTGCGCGATCGGGACACGGTGCACGGCGGATTCGGGACCGCTCCGAAGTTTCCACCGTCGGCGTTGCTGGAAGCTCTGCTGCGCAACTACGAGCGCACCGGATCATCCGGAGCGTTGCGGGCCGCCTCGCATACCGGCAGTGCGATGGCCCGGGGCGGCATCTACGACCAACTCGCCGGTGGCTTCGCCCGTTACAGCGTCGACAACGCCTGGGTGGTACCGCATTTCGAGAAGATGCTGTACGACAACGCATTGTTGTTGCGCTTCTATGCGCACTGGGCCCGCCGGACCGGGGATCCGCTGGCCCGTCGGGTCACTGCCCAGACCGCGCGATTTCTGCTCGACGACCTGGCCGACGGTGACATGTTCACGTCGTCGCTGGATGCCGATGCCGACGGCCGTGAGGGATCCACCTACGTCTGGACGCAGGCCCAGCTGACCGAACTGCTGGGTGCCGACGACGGACGTTGGGCTGCAACGGTTTTCGGGGTTACCGCGACGGGCACCTTCGAGCACGGGACATCGGTTCTGCAGTTGCTCAGCGACCCCGATGACCCGCAACGACTGGAACGGATCAGAGCTGCGTTGCTGGTGGCCCGGCTCACCCGGGCGCAGCCGGGCCGCGACGACAAGGTGGTCACTGCCTGGAACGGTCTGGCGATCACCGCGTTGGCCGAAGCCAGTGTGGCTCTGCGCGATCCAGAGTTGGCGCAGGCCGCGCGGCGCTGCGCCACCGCGCTGCTGAACCTGCATGTCGTCGACGGGCGCCTGCGGCGTGCCAGTCTCGGCGGGGTGATAGGGGACAGCGCGGCGATTCTGGAGGATTACGCGATGCTGGCCACCGGGCTGCTGGCCTTGTATCAACTCGAGCCGGACGAAGCCTGGCTGGCCGCTGCGACGGACTTGCTGGACACCGCGGTCCGGCATTTCGGCGACCCGCAGCGTCCCGGCCGGTGGTTCGACACCGCCGACGATGCGGAGCAACTAGTGGTGCGGCCGGCCGACCCCCTGGACGGTGCCACGCCCTCGGGTGCATCGTCGATCGCCGAGGCGCTGCTCACCGCCGCCCACCTGGTGCAGGGAGACCGGGCCGAGCGGTATCTCGAGGTGGTCGGCTCCACGCTGGCCGCGCACTCGGTGCTGCTCGCGCGCGCACCCCGGTCGGCCGGGCATTGGCTGGCAGTGGCCGAGGCGGCGGTGCGCGGGCCGCTGCAGATCGCGGTCGCGTGCCAGGGCCCGACCTCGCCGTTGCTGGCCGAAGCCCGTCGGCTCGCACCGGGCGGGGCGATCGTCGTCGGCGGCGCAGTCGACTCGTCGGCGCTGCTGGCCGGACGGGATCGGGTGGCCGGTGCGGACGCCGCCTATGTCTGCCGGGGCAGGCGCTGCGACCTGCCCGTGATCAGCGCCGATCAGCTCGCCACCGCCCTGGCTGACCCCGGGTAGTAGCGTGCCTGACATGCCGAACAGCCCCGACAGGACTCAAGCGATCACCGACACGGTCAACCGCTACATAGCCACGGTTGCCGACGGCAGCGCCGACGATTTGGCGGCTTTCTACGCCGACGACGCGACTCTGGAAGACCCGGTCGGCGGCGAGGTCCATATCGGCACCCGCGCCATCCGCGGCTTCTATGCCTCCGTCACCGGCGTCGAGCGTGAATGCGAATTGGTGACGCTGCGCGTCTCGGGTCACGAAGCGGCATTCCACTTCCGGTTGACGATCACCGCCGGCGGCAACAAGATGCGTATCGAGCCCATCGAGACAATGGCTTTCGGCGCCGACGGAAAAGTCACCGCGATGAAGGCTTACTGGTCATCGGCTGACGTCACGCAACTCTAGGCGGCGCCGGTCGGTCAGAAGACGACGAACCACATCGCGATGTAGTGGCAGATCGCCGCGACTGCGGTGCACGCGTGGAAGAACTCGTGATACCCGAATGTCGACGGCCACGGGTCGGGCCACTTCAGCGCGTAGAGAACACCGCCGATGCTGTAGAGAGCGCCACCGACAAACAGCAACACCATCGCCGCAACTCCGGCGTTGTGCAGAATCGTCCCGGTGTACCAGACCGCGACCCAGCCCAGCAGGATGTACAGCGGCACACCAACCCAACGCGGCGCGGTCGGCCACAGCATCTTGAGCGTGACCCCGGCCAGCGCGCCGCCCCACACGATCGCCAGGACCACGTGGCCGTCATGCCCGGGCAGGGCCAGCAACGCGAAGGGCGTGTAGCTGCCGGCGATGAAGATGAAGATCATCGAGTGATCCGCCCGCTTCATCCACATCCGGGCGGTGGCCGACTTCCAGTTGACCCGGTGATAGGTGGCACTGACGGTGAACATGATGATGGTGGCGAACGTGTAGAGCATGGTCGCCAGCCCGGCCTTGGTGGAGTCCACCGCCCAGGACACCGCGACCAGCGAAGCGCCCGCGAAAACCGCGGCGGCCGCGGAGTACACGTGAATCCAGCCGCGGAAGCGCGGCTTGTTCAAGACTTTGGCGACGCCCTCGACGATGTGGTGGGCGGCGTTGGCCGGTGATGGACCGTCCCATTCAGGTTCCGTGCTGGTGAGCGTGCTGGTCTCGCTGCTCATCTGTCGTTGTGCCCCGCCTTGTCGGTTCGGTGATGATCTACCTGTTCAAGGTTAGCGGGATCACCTGAGAGGAGCCCGTCAGGCGCGGCGTGATATTGCCGGTAAAGGCAGCCGGAATTTGGTGCCGGTCACAGTACTGTGGATCTTCGTGGAGATCATCCCGCCGCGGATCAAAGAGCCGTTGTACCGGCTGTACGAGCTGCGGTTGCGGCAGGGTCTGGCCGCCTCGCGGTCGGAACTCCCGCGCCATATCGCGGTGTTGTGTGACGGGAACCGGCGGTGGGCCCGGAGCCTGGGGTACGAAGACGTCAGCGTCGGCTATCGGATGGGCGCGGCCAAGATCGCCGAGATGTTGCGGTGGTGCCAGGACGCCGGCATCGAGATGACCACCGTCTACCTGCTCTCCACCGAGAACCTGCAGCGCGATCCCGAAGAACTGGCGGCGCTGATCGAGATCATCACCGACGTGGTGGAAGAAATCTGTGCGCCGGCCAACCACTGGAGCGTCCGGACCGTCGGCGACTTGGAGTTACTGGGTGAGGCGCCGGCTCGCCGGTTGCGTGACGCGGTGGATTCCACGCCGCAGAACGCGTCGTTCCACGTCAACGTCGCGGTGGGCTACGGCGGCCGCCAGGAGATCGTCGGCGCGGTCCGCGCGCTGCTGAGCAAGCAGCTGGCCAACGGGGCCACCGCCGAGGAACTCATCGAGGCGGTGACCGTCGAAGGGATCTCCGAGAACCTCTACACCTCTGGACAACCGGATCCCGACCTGGTGATCCGAACCTCGGGGGAGCAGCGGCTGTCCGGCTTCCTGCTGTGGCAGAGCGCCTATTCGGAGATGTGGTTCACCGAGGCGCACTGGCCGGCGTTCCGCCGCGTCGATTTCCTGCGCGCGTTGCGCGACTACAGCATGCGCAACCGCCGCTACGGCAAGTAACCGCGGCACTCACACTGCCCATCGCGTTGTCCCGTCGTGGGCGCGTTCTCTAAGAGACCAATTACAGTATAACTCTTACGTGATAATTCCGTGATAGTTTTCTTAATGTTCGAGTGATAATTTCGTTATCGTACCGTGATACCGTTCCGAACCATCTTGTTATTGAACCGAGATTGTTTCGTTATAACAGCTAACGGAGGATTGCGTATGTCCTATGTCATCGCCACACCCTCAGCGCTGACGGCGGCGGCGGAGAACATCGCGGGGATCGGCTCGGCGCTCAGCGCCGCGAACGCGGCGGCAGCAACGTTGACTACCGAGATTCTCGCGACTGGCGTCGATGAGGTGTCTACGGCCATTGCTGGTCTGTTCAATTCGTACGCGGCGGAATATCAATCGGTGAGCGGCGAGGTGGCCGCTTTCCACGCCCGCTTCGTTCGTGCCTTGAACGGAGGCGCACAGTCGCTCGCGAGTGCCGAGTTCGGCAACGCCTCGAGCCTGCACCGGATGGCGCTGGAAGCGCAGGGCAACGTGCATCGCATCGTGAGCGCGGGTACCAGTGGGGTCGGGCCGGCGGCTGCGGTCGATGCGGCCGCCGGCAGCACGGCAGCGACATTGGCCGACGGGGAAGTGGCATCATCGGCCGCCGTGGGCGCCGAAGCGCTCACCGTCATGACCACGGCCGCCTCGACAAGCGGCGAAAGCGCCGGCTTAGCGGCGACCTTCGCCCTGGGGTCGCAGTGGGACGGCGGTTATGTCGG
>NZ_JCALCX010000016.1:0-156734 GCF_059812565.1 Mycobacterium sp. NGS49
TGAATCTGGGGATCCGGGGGGTTGTCGGCCGCGCGGCCGGTGACCGCATCGCGCACATGGTCGACGACGGCGGCGCCCATGCCGATCGTCTTCTGTGTCAACGAGTCCGACGGTGTGTTCGGGTGTGGCCGGGTCACCGCCACCTTCTTCGCGGTCTCCAGCTTTCCCCCGAGCTCCTCGAGTTCCTGCCGGTCTACCGCAGCAGAAAAGCGCGGCCACACCACGTTCTGCTCGAACATGATGTGTTCGCGGCCCGCCTCGACGAACTCCTTGAGGGCCTCGTGGTAGTCCGGCTCGCCCGGGTCACTGTCCTGAAGTCGCTGTAGCAACTTCTTGCCGGCGTCTTCCTGCGCGATTGCCTGGCCGGCCAGCTCGTCGCCGCCTTCGACAGCGCGCCGCACGGCCGGCCAGAAGAACTGCTCCTCGACCGCCTCGTGTTGCGACTCCGCGATGATCAGGTTGTTCACCATCGTCTCGAGTCCACTCGCCTGGGCGCCGTCACCTTGCGGTGCCCCGTCCAGTACCTCCAGCATGCCCAGGACGCTCTTGTGATCCTGGCGGAGAAACGTCAATGCATCCATATCGTGGCCTTTCGTGTGTAGCAATCACTGCTAGTACCCGCGGAACTCGCTGCGAAAACGACGCAATGATGAAACATCAAGCGCCGCAGTGTATGTGGTTTTCAGCAGTGGCCCCGGAGACGCCAAACGCCTCCGTCGGCGGTGGCCGCTGACGGAGGCGTTCGACGAAAGCGCTACACCGTGGGTCGGCGAGTTGCGGCGCCCGTCTGGATGGTGGCGTCGTTGTGCTTGCGCCGTGCCAGCCCGGCGAGTCCGGCCAGGCCGAGCAGGCCGGTCAGGCCCCACAGGCCGGTGTTGTCTTCCTTCTGCTGGTTGTTGTCGGTGTCGGCCAGCGTGGTGGTCGTCGAAGACGGAACCGGAGCCTGGTCGACGGTGGCATTTGCGATACCTGCACCGCCGAAGGTCAGTGCCGTAGCGGCGCAGCAGGCAGCAATCGTGTAACGCATGTCATTCTCCTTTTCGGTCGCGAACGACCGGAATCGGGTTCGAACCAGTTGGATCTAGTTCATCGGACGACGGCGAGGAGCGTACGACTCCCGCCGTGATGCATTGATACCCCGGCGATATCGGCCGAAACCTGGCCGGGCCGAAATCGACCAAAGACGAAGAAATGTGTCGTGCAGCGAAAAGTCATGGTTCGGAAATCATTTCGGTAACGCGCTGTCCGGCGTCTCCGCCCGCTGTTTCAGCCCGTCCGCTCTGGGTACTTGGTATCCCATGGTGTCACTGTGGTTAGCTGACCGCGGCCAAAAGCCCTGGGACGGAAAGACCTCCGGGAACGTCGGCGGATCCGCCGACGTGGTGGTGGTCGGAGCGGGCATCACCGGCTTGATAACAGCCGTGCTGCTGGCGCGGGCCGGCAAGGACGTACTGGTCCTGGAAGCCCGTGCCGTCGGCGCGGGAGCCAGCGGGAACACCACCGCAAAGCTGAGCCTGCTGCAGAGTACCCACCTGAGCAAAATCATTGCGCGGCATGGCCGAAGCACGGCGAGAGCCTATGTCGAAGGCAACCGCGAAGGCATGGAATGGGTGTTGCACCACTGCGACACCCACGGAATAGACGTCCAGCGGGAAGACGCGTACACCTACGCGCAGTCGGCCCGGGGCGTGCCGTCGGCGCGCGCGGAGTGGCTGGCGTGCAGTGCCGTCGGTCTGCCGGTCAGCTGGGACGACCGGGCCGACGTGCCGTTCTCGTTTCACGGCGGCGTGCGGCTACCGGACCAGGCGCAATTCGACCCCGTCCCGTTCCTGGACAGCCTGGTCGTCGAGCTGCTGGACCGCGGCGGGCGCCTTGCCGAGGGTGCGCGGGTGCGCAAGGTGTCGGGCAGCGGGGATGGACTGCGGCTGCACGTCGACACCGGCGGGGGAGAGCAAACCGCCGACGGCACCGAGGCGGACGCCGAGGTGTCCGCCCGGCAACTGGTCCTGGCGACCGGCATCCCGATACTCGATCGCGGCGGCTTCTTCGCCAGGCTGAAACCGAGTCGGTCCTACTGCATGGCCTACCGGGTGCCGGGCGAGATCACCCGGGCGATGATGATCTCCACCGACTCGCCGACCCGCTCGGTCCGCTATGCCCCCACTGGGAACGGGGAGGAAGTGCTGATCGTCGGCGGAGCCGGACACCCGGTGGGGCGCAAGAAGAGTCCGTCGAAAGCGCTTGCCGAGCTCGACGAGTGGACCCGGAACCACTTTCCGGGGGCGGTGAAGACTCATTACTGGTCGGCGCAGGACTACACCCCGATCGATCAGTTGCCCTACGTCGGCCCGATCCTGCCGAGCAACGAAAAGATTTTTGTGGCAACCGGATTCAACAAATGGGGAATGACCAACGGACCGGCGGCCGCGCTCGCGCTGTCCAGTCGCATCCTGGGCGGCCGGATGGACTGGGCGGGTGCGTTCGCCAGTTGGAGTCCGCACGAATTGTCCGGTTTGACGACTGCTTTGAGCGCCAACCTCGAGGTGGGGTTCAACCTGGCCAGAGGGTGGGTCACGCCATCAACGCGCATCGGGCGGCCCGAACCCAGGAGCGACGAGGGTGGCGTGGTCAGTGGACCGCCGTGGAACCTGCGGGCGCGCTGCGTCGTCGAAGGTGTCGAGCACGAAGTGTCGCCGGTGTGCACCCATCTCGGTGGGATCGTGAATTGGAACGATGCGGACAAAGCATGGGAATGCCCGTTGCACGGATCGCGGTTCGCGCCGGACGGCAGCCTCCTCGAGGGGCCGGCCACGACGGATCTGACCCGCACCAAATGAATTATGCGGCTGGACACTTGGATCGCCACGTCCGCCGGTGGGCAGGCTTGTCGGTGTCGGGAGCGGCTACTCAACCACGCCTGAGCTCCAAGGAGAGAAACGGCTAGTGGGATTTCCAGAGCAACAACAACCCGTACCGGGCGTTCAGGCAGAGATGGAACCCGTTCCCGATTGCGGGGAGAACAGCTACGCCGGATCCGGCAAGCTGACCGGGAAGAGTGCGGTGATCACCGGCGGCGACAGCGGGATCGGTCGCGCCGTCGCGATTGCATTCGCCCGGGAGGGCGCGGATGTGCTGCTGGCATATCTGAACGAGGACGGCGACGCCCGGGACACCGCGCGCTACGTCGAGGATGCCGGACGCAAGTGCGTACTGGTGCCGGGAGACCTCTCCGACCCGAAACATTGCCGCGCGGTGGTCGATCGAGCCGTTGCGGAGTTGGGCCGCATCGACGTGCTGGTGAACAATGCCGCCTTCCAGATGACCCATGAGAGCCTCGAGGAGATCTCCGACGAGGAGTGGGACCACACGTTCCGGCTGAACGTCGGGGCATACTTCTACCTCACCAAAGCCGCCCTGCCGCACATGACGGCCGGGTCTTCGATCATCGGCAGTTCCTCGGTGAACTCCGACTCCCCGAATCCCACTCTGGCCCCGTACGCGGCGACCAAGGCGGCCGTCGCGAACCTCTCCGCCAGCCTGGCTCAGATGTTGGGGCCCAAGGGTATTCGCGTCAACAGTGTGGCGCCTGGCCCGATCTGGACACCCCTGATCCCCGCGACCATGCCCCCCGAGAAGGTCAAGTCGTTCGGGGACAACGTTCCGCTGGGCCGCGCCGGGCAGCCGGCCGAGCTGGCGCCGGTCTATGTGCTGCTCGCCTCCGACGACGCCAGCTACGTCTCCGGTGCGCGGGTAGCCGTGACCGGCGGCCGGCCGATCCTGTAACGGCTTATGCCGTTGCAGCCCAACGGCGTTCGATCGACTTGACCAACGCGGTGAGCGTGGCGTTCACCGGGGCTTCGACACCCACCCGCGCGCCCTGCCGCGGCACGGCGCCGTTGATGACGTCGATCTCGCTGATCCGGTGCGCCTCGTGATCCAGCAGCGCCGAAGGCTTCGCATCCGGCATGGCGGCGCCGAACGCGCGGACGTGCGAAACGGGATCGGTCACCTCGATGGCGATGTCGGACGCCCAGGCCACCCGCCACGCCTCCGTCGCCGCCGCGCGGCTGACCGGGCCCATCTCGGGGTCGTCCAGCACCTGGCCGACCGTCATCCCGGTGAGCGCACACGGTGCACTGTAGGCGACGTTGCAGATCAGCTTCTCCCACTGCATCGCGGCGATGTCGGTGACCGCCGCGGCGTCGAAGCCGGCTTCGGCCCAGACCCGTGCGATCGACTCGACCGCCGGATGCGGCAGCTCCCAATGGGCGCCGAACCGCAGGGCGCGCATCGCATTGTGGTGGACATGTCCGGGCGCCACCCGGGCGGCACCGAACCCGCTGGCGATCCCGACCGCGAGGCGCCGGGCACCGACGATGCCGGCCACGGTCTCCGCCGAGCCCAGCCCGTTCTGGATGGTCAAGACCACGGTGTCCTCGCCCAGCATCGGAAGGGCCTGCTGCGCAGCCGTTGTCACGTCAGCGGCCTTGACGGCCAGCACGATCAGATCCATCGTCTCTGCCACGGCGGCGGTGCTGGCCCGCAGCCGCACCGTCTGGTCATAATCCGGCCCGGTGACCCGTAGCCCGTGCTCGGCGATCTGATCGATGCCGGGCCGGTACCGGTCCACCACCAGCACGTCGTTGCCCGCGGCGGCCAGTTTGGCGGCATAGATCGAACCCATTGCACCACAACCGATTACGGCGATCTTCATCTTTGCGCTCCTAAGCCGTCAGCCCGCTGATCGCTTCGGCCAGGCCGTTCTTGCACTCCAGCCCGAAACCCGGTGCCGGTGTCGGCGTGATCATGCCGTCGCGCAATGTGCAACGGTCGGGATAGCCGCCGAAGGGCTGGAAGACGCCGGGATAGGACTCGCAACCGCCCAGACCGAGCCCGGCCGCGATGTGCAGGTTGATCAGGTGACCGCCGTGCGGGAAGGCGAAGCGGCGGTCGAAGCCGTGTGACTCCAGCACCTCGAGCATCCGTACGTACTCACCCAGCCCGTAGCTCAGACCCGCATCCATCTGGAAGATGTCGCGGCCCGGCCGCATGCCGCCGTAGCGGACCAGGTTGACCACATCGGGCAGCGAGAAGAGGTTCTCACCGGTGGCTACCGGGCCGTCGTAGCAATCCGTCACCGCACGGTTCAGCTCGAAATCCAGCGGATCGCCCGGTTCTTCGTACCAGCGCAGCCGGTACCCGGCCAGAGCCGCGGCCCAGTCCGTTGCGGCGGACCGGTCGAACCTGCCGTTCGCGTCAACCGCTACCCGGCTGCCGTCGCCGACGACGTCGATGACGGCCTCGACGCGGGCCAGATCCTCGCTTTTCGGCACACCGCCGATCTTCATCTTCACCGCGTCATAACCGAGGTCCAGATAGGACCGCATCTCCGCGCGCAGCGCGGCGAGGTTCTGGTCGGGGTAGTAGTAACCCCCGGCCGCATACACCGGTACGGAGCCCAGAGCATCGCGCCCGTACCGACGCGCGATGCTCGCGCAGGCGGGTTCGTCGTCGAGTTTGGCGTTCAAGTCCCAGCACGCCAGCTCCAGGGCGGCGGCCGCGGCGGCCCGGTCGCCATGTCCGCCCGGCTTCTCGTCGCGCAGGGCGCAGGCCACGAGCGCTGCCGGGTCAAGCCGTCCCGAATCGTCGAGCAGCGCGTCCGGGGGAGCCGCGAGCACCCGCGGAATCATCCGGTCTCGCAGGATCCCGCTCTGGGCGAACCGGCCGATCGAATCGAAGGCCACGCCCACCACGCGTTTGCCGTCGTGGCGGCCGATCAGCGCCAGCAGTGAGACGGTGTGGCCCGCGAAATTGACCAACGCGTTCGCGGGGCTGCCCCGAAGGCCGACGGCCCGCTCCCGAATCTCCGTGAGATGCGTCACTCGCTCTTGGTGAGCAGCACGGCTTCTTCGAACGGCAGCCTGGCGAACACCCGCCGGGCGCTGGTCACGTGCCCGGCCGCCTCGGCCTTGCTGACGACTCGCGGGTCGGTCACGCCGACCGTCTTGCCGTGTCGGCGCAGCCGGCCACCGCCCGCGGCCTTGATGTTCTTGAGCCAGTCGCGATTTGGGCCGTAGGTAAGCAAGATGGCATAACCGGGCTTGCCGCCGATGTCGGCGTTGAACACCACCAGGGGGGTGCGGTAGGCGGCGCCGGAACGCCGGCCGACGTGTTCGAGAATGCCGTGCAGCGGGATCCGGCCGGCCCACATCCGCTGGATGGGGTTGGTGACATACCGGTTGAACCGGGCGAGGCCTTGGGGGAATTGCATGAATAACTCTTACACCCTGTAGTTGAACCGGTCGGCGCGGCTGGGACACTGGTCGGCATGGGGTCCGAGCAGCTCACCGACCAGGCAACCGCGCAGGTGCGCGCCTCGGCGCAGCTGTTCTCCGACGCCTGCGCGGTGATACCCGGCGGGGTGAACTCACCGGTGCGGGCGTTCACCGCGGTGGGCGGCACTCCGCGGTTCATCACCGAGGCCCGCGGCTGCCGGCTGACCGACGCAGACGGCAACAGCTACGTCGATCTGGTCTGCTCCTGGGGACCGATGATCCTCGGCCACGCCCACCCGGCCGTCGTCGATGCCGTCACCAGGGCAGCGGCCCACGGCCTGTCGTTCGGCGCCCCGACGCCCACCGAGACCGAACTGGCCACCGAGATCATCGGGCGGGTCGCCCCCGTCGAGCGGATCCGGCTGGTGAACTCCGGCACCGAGGCCACCATGAGCGCGATCCGGCTGGCGCGCGGCTTCACCGGCCGGCCCAAGATCGTCAAGTTCTCCGGCTGTTACCACGGCCACGCGGATGCGTTGCTGGCCGACGCGGGCTCCGGGGTGGCCACGCTGGGGCTGCCGTCCTCGCCCGGTGTCACCGGCGCCGCCGCGGCCGACACGATTGTGTTGCCCTACAACGACATCGACGCCGTCCGGGAGACCTTCGCACGGTTCGGCGAGCAGATCGCCGCGGTGATCACCGAGGCCAGCCCCGGCAACATGGGCGTGGTCCCCCCGACACCGGGTTACAACGCGGCATTGCGTGCGATCACCGCCGAACACGGTGCGCTGCTGATCTCCGACGAGGTGATGACCGGCTTCCGGGTGAGCCGAAGTGGTTGGTACGGAATCGATCCCGTCGAGGCGGACCTATTCACTTTCGGCAAGGTGATGAGTGGCGGCCTGCCCGCCGCGGCGTTCGGCGGCCGCGTCGAGGTGATGGAGCGACTGGCGCCACTCGGGCCGGTGTATCAGGCCGGCACACTGTCGGGTAATCCGGTGGCGATGGCGGCCGGGCTGGCGACGCTGCGGGCGGCCGACGACGCGGTGTATGCCGCACTGGACGCCAACGCCGGCCGGCTGGCCGCGCTGCTGGCTGATGCACTGACGAATGCCGGTGTGCCACACCAGATTCCGAGGGCCGGCAACATGCTCAGCGTGTTCTTCGGCGAAGCTCCGGTGACCGACTTCGCCTCCGCGCGGGCCAGCCAGACCTGGCGTTATCCGGCGTTTTTTCATGCCCTGCTCGACGCGGGCGTCTACCCGCCGTGCAGTGCCTTCGAGGCGTGGTTCGTCTCGGCGGCGCTCGACGACAGCGCCTTCGAGCGGATCGCGGACGCGCTGCCGGCCGCGGCCGCGGCCGCGGCGCGGGAGGAACGATCCTGATGGCCGAACAGACCCGGGTCCACGTGGTGCGCCACGGCGAGGTGCACAACCCGGCCGGCGTCCTCTACGGCCGGCTGCCCGGTTTCCGCCTGTCCGAGAACGGGGCCGCACAGGCCGCCGCCGTCGCCGACTTCCTGGCGCACCGCGACATCGTCGCGGTGATCGCCTCGCCGCTGCAGCGCGCCCAGGAAACCGCCGCTCCCATCGCCGCGCGGCACAACCTGCCGGTGGACACCGACCACGACCTGATCGAGTCGGCCAACTTCTTCGAGGGCCGCAAGGTGGGTCCGGGCGACGGCGCCTGGCGCGACCCGCGATTCTGGTGGCAGCTGCGGAACCCGTTCATCCCGTCCTGGGGCGAGCCGTACAGCCAGATCGCCGCCCGGATGGCGGCCGCCGCCGACAAGGCGCGCGCCCGCGCCGCCGGCCACGAGGTGGTGTGCGTCAGCCACCAGTTGCCGGTGTGGACGCTGCGCATGTATGTGACGGGCCGGCGGCTCTGGCACGACCCCCGGCGCCGGGAATGCGGATTGGCGTCGGTGACCTCGCTGGTCTACGACGGCGACCGACTGGTCGGCGTGGAGTACGCAGAACCGGCGGCCGGATGACCGTGCGCTTCTTTCTGATCGCCACGGCCATGCTGGCGGGGCTGCTCACGGGCTGCTCCGGGCGGGACGCCGTGGCGCAGGGGGGCACCTTCGAGTTCGTCTCGCCGGGCGGGAAGACCGATATCTTCTACGACCCGCCGGCCGGCCGCGGCCGTCCCGGCCCACTCTCCGGGCCCAGCCTGGTCGACCCAACACGGACCATCTCGTTGAACGACTTTGCGGGTCAGGTCGTCGTCGTCAATGTGTGGGGCCAGTGGTGCGGCCCGTGCCGCGCCGAGATCGGGCAATTGCAGCGGGTCTACGACGCGACCCGCGATGCCGGCGTCTCGTTCCTCGGCATCGACGTCCGCGACAACAGCCGCGAGGCGGCCCAGGACTTCGTCAACGATCGGCACGTGACGTTCCCGTCGATCTACGACCCGCCGATGCGCACCTTGATCGCGTTCGGCGGCAAGTACCCGACCACCGTCATTCCTTCCACGCTGGTGCTCGACCGTCAGCACCGGGTGGCCGCGGTGTTCCTGCGCGAACTGCTCGCCGAGGACCTGAAGCCGGTGGTCGAGCGAGTCGCCGCCGAGTCGCCGGCCAAAGCGACGTCGGGACCGCAGTGACCGGGTTCGCCCACATCGCTGCCGCCGGGCCACTGTTGGTGGCGCTCGGCGCGTGCCTGCTGGCGGGCCTGGTGTCGTTCGCGTCGCCGTGCGTGGTGCCGCTGGTGCCCGGCTACCTGTCCTATCTGGCTGCGGTGGTCGGCGTGGACGAACCGGACGGTCGCGGCACCGTCAAGGCGCCGCCGGCGGCGCGCTGGCGGGTCGCCGGATCGGCGGCGCTGTTCGTTGCCGGGTTCACCACGGTGTTCGTGCTGGGCACGGTCGTCGTACTGGGCATGACGACCACGTTGATCACCAATCAGCTGCTGCTGCAGCGAGTGGGCGGCGTGCTGACCATCGTCATGGGTCTGGTGTTCGTGGGGCTCATCCCGGCACTGCAGCGTCAGGCCCGGTTCAGCCCGCGGCAGTGGACCACGGTCGCCGGGGCTCCGTTGCTCGGTGCGGTTTTCGCGCTCGGCTGGACGCCGTGCCTGGGGCCGACGCTGACCGGGGTGATCACCGTGGCCTCCGCGACCGACGGCGCCAACGTCGCCCGTGGCATCGCGCTGGTGATTGCGTACTGCCTCGGCCTGGGCATCCCGTTCGTGCTGCTGGCCTTCGGCTCGGCCAGGGCGGTGGCCGGGCTGGGCTGGTTGCGCCGCCACACCCGCGCGATTCAGGTGCTTGGCGGCATCCTGTTGATCGCGGTGGGCGCGGCGCTGGTCACCGGAGCGTGGAACGACTTCGTGTCCTGGCTGCGCGACGCCTTCGTCTCCGATATCAGGCTGCCGATCTAATGGCGCGAGCAGTCACAAAATCGCACAAAACCGGAGGTTTTGGTGCGATTTTGCGACTGCTCGCGGGGGGAGCGGTCGCGGGGAAAGTGCGCAACACCTGGCGGTCGCTGACGTCGATGGGCACCGCGCTGGTGCTGCTGTTCCTGTTGGCGCTCGCCGCGATTCCCGGAGCGCTGTTGCCGCAGCGCAGCCTGAACGCCGCCAAGGTCGACGAGTACCTGCGCGTGCACCCGATGATCGGGCCGTGGCTCAACGAGTTGCAGGCCTTCGACGTGTTCTCCAGCTTCTGGTTCACCGCCATCTACGTCCTGCTGTTCGTATCGCTGGTCGGCTGCCTGACGCCGCGCATCTTCGAGCACGCCCGCAGCCTGCGGGCCACCCCGGTGGCCGCGCCGCGCAATCTGTCCCGCCTGCCCAAGCACGCCGAGGCCCGGGCGGCCGGCGATCCCGAAGCCCTCGCCGCGACGGTCACCGACCGGCTGCGCGGCTGGCGCACCACCACGCGGCACCACGGGGCAACCGTCGAAGTCTCCGCCGAGAAGGGCTACCTGCGCGAATTCGGCAACCTCGTCTTCCACTTCTCGTTGCTGGGCCTGCTGGTCGCCGTCGCCGTCGGCAAGCTGTTCGGCTACGAGGGCAACGTCATCGTCATCGCCGACGGCGGTCCGGGCTTCTGTTCGGCGTCCCCGGCGGCATTTGACTCATTCCGCGCCGGCAACACCGTCGACGGCACCTCGCTGCACCCGGTCTGCCTGCGGGTCAACAACTTTCAGGCGAACTACCTGCCGTCCGGGCAGGCCACCTCGTTCGCCGCCGATATCGCCTACCAGGCCGGTGACGACCTGACGTCCAACACCTGGCGGCCCTACCGGCTCGAGGTCAACCACCCGCTGCGCATCGGCGGCAACCGGGTGTACCTGCAGGGCCACGGCTACGCCCCCACCTTCACGGTGACGTTCCCCAACGGCAAGACCCGCACCTCGACCATGCAATGGCGGCCCGACAATCCGCAGACCCTGCTGTCCTCCGGGGTGGCGCGCATCGATCCGCCGGCCGGCAGTTATCGCAGCGCCGAGGAACGCCGGCAACACCAGATCGCCATCCAGGGCCTGCTGGCGCCTACCGAGCAGCTCGACGGCACCTTGTTGTCGTCGCGGTTTCCCGCGCTCAACGACCCGGCGGTGGCCATCGACATCTACCGGGGCGACACCGGCCTGGACACCGGGCGGCCGCAGTCGTTGTTCAACCTGGATCCGCGGCTGATCGAGCAGGGCCGGCTGGTCAAGGAGAAGCGGGTCAATCTGCGGGTCGGCGAGCAGGTGCGGATCGACCAGGGTCCCGCGGCCGGCACGACAGTCCGCTTCGACGGCGCGGTGCCGTTCGTCAACCTGCAGGTCTCTTACGATCCCGGCCAGGTCTGGGTGCTGGTCTTCGCCATCACGATGATGGCCGGGCTGCTGGTCTCGCTGCTGGTGCGGCGGCGCCGGGTGTGGGTTCGCCTTACGCCGGTCACCGGCACTCCAGATACGGTTGACGTCGAATTGGGCGGTCTGGCACGCACCGACAACTCCGGATGGGGCGACGAGTTCGAACGGCTGACCGAGCGGTTGGTGGCCGGGTTCGGCGCCCCCGACGCCGAGCGAGCCGAAACGAAAGTGGACGTGACATGAACACCCAGCACATCAACATCGGCCTGGCCCGGTACTCGGACTGGGCGTTCACCTCGGCGGTGGTGGCACTGGTGGTGGCGCTGCTGCTGCTGGCCTACGAACTGGCCTACGCCCGGACGCGGAACCTGGAACCGGTGCCGGCCGGCACTGTCGACACCGACAGCGCCGCCCCGGGCATCGTCGCCGACACAGCGCAGCGACCGCTGGACGAACGCGTCGGCCGCGCCGGCCTGGCTGTCCTCTACCTCGGTATCGGCCTGCTGTTCGCCTGCATCGTGCTGCGGGGCCTGGCCACCATGCGGGTGCCGTGGGGCAACATGTACGAGTTCATCAACTTGACCTGCATGTCGGGGCTGATCGCCGGCGCGGTCGTGCTGCGCCGTCCGCAGTACCGCCCGCTGTGGGTCTTCCTACTGCTCCCGGTGCTGATCCTGCTGACCGTGTCCGGCCGGTGGCTGTACGCCAGCGCCGCACCGGTGATGCCGGCCCTGCAGTCCTACTGGCTGCCGATTCACGTGTCGGTGGTCAGCCTCGGCTCGGGGGTGTTCCTGGTCGCCGGCATCGCCAGCATGCTGTTCCTGATGCGCACCTCGCGGCTGGGTGACTCCGGCGCCGAAGGCACTCTGCCGCGGCTGGTGCAGCGCTTCCCGGATGCCCGGACGCTGGATCGGATCGCCTACCGGACCACGATCTTCGCCTTCCCGGTGTTCGGGTTCGGCGTCATCTTCGGGGCGATCTGGGCCGAGGAGGCGTGGGGCCGCTACTGGGGCTGGGATCCCAAGGAAACGGTGTCTTTCATCGCATGGGTGGTCTACGCCGCCTACCTGCATGCCAGGTCAACCGCCGGTTGGCGGGACCGCAAGGCCGCCTGGATCAACGTCGTCGGCTTCGTCGCCATGGTCTTCAACCTGTTCTTCGTTAACCTGGTGACGGTCGGCCTGCACTCCTATGCCGGGGTGGGCTGACCGACTGCAACCGTCCGGGCAACGGGCCGGGCGGGGCCAACAAAGGGGGACTGGGAGTGTCAGAGCATCCAACGCCGGGCGCGGGGACGCAGCGGGTTTACCCGGGCCACGGCGAAGGTAGTGGCGGTCCCAATGTCAGTCCGGACAAACCGACCGCAGAGTCGCAGCTACCCGCGGACCCGATCGGCGAGGCGCCTACCCGGGCATTCGCCGGATTCCGCACCGAGCGGCGCACCCCTGCCCCCGACCCCGCGAGCGTGGCGCCGCCACCGTCCGTGGAAGGCGAACGCCCCCAGTGGGATCCCGGTCCGACGACGGGACCGGTGACCGGGGTCCCGCGCGTCGACCCGACGGCCTACGGCGCCTACTACCCCGGCCCGCCCGAGCACCCCGCCCAGGACCGGCCCCAGTTCCGCCCGGAGCCGCTACCGCACGCGCCGTATCCGGAGCTGTCCACCACGATGCTGCTGCGGCCGGTCAAGCCGCCGCCGTCGGAGGGCTGGCGCCGCGCCCTCTACGTGCTGTCCGGCCAGTTGATCAACCTGGGGGAGAGCCCCCGCGCAACCCGGCACAACAACCTGGTCGCCCAGATCAACCGCCCGCTGCGCGGCTGCTACCGCATCGCGGTGCTGTCGTTGAAGGGCGGTGTCGGCAAGACCACGATCACCGCGTCGCTCGGATCCACCTTCGCCTCCGTCCGGGGCGACCGGGTGGTCGCGGTGGACGCCAACCCGGACCGCGGCACGCTGAGCCAGAAGGTTCCGCTCGAGACACCGGCGACGGTGCGCCACCTGCTGCGGGACGCGGACAGCATCGACCGCTACAGCGACATCCGCAGCTACACCTCGCAGAACGCGGAGGGGCTGGAAATCCTGGCCTCGGAAAGCGATCCAGCGGTCTCGGAGGCCTTCAGCGGTGACGACTACACCCGCGCCGTGGAGATCCTGGAGCGCTTCTACGGCCTGGTGTTCACCGACTGCGGAACCGGGCTGCTGCACTCGGCGATGCCGGCCATCCTGGCCAAGTCCGATGTGCTCATTGTGGTGGCCTCCGGATCGATCGACGGCGCCCGCAGCGCCTCGGCGACGCTGGACTGGCTGGAGGCACATGGCTACGAGGAGCTGGTGCGCAACTCGATCGCGGTGATCAACGGTTTGCGGTCCCGCTCGGGCAAGGTCGACATGCAGAAGGTGATCGACCACTTCGAGCGGCGGTGCCGTGCGGTGCGGGTGGTGCCGTTCGACGCCCACCTGGAGGAAGGCGCCGAAATCAACCTGGACCGATTGAAGCGGGACACCCGCGAGGCCATCGCCGAGTTGGCAGCGGCGGTCGCCGACGGGTTCCCGGGCGATCCGCGGCGCGCCAATCCGAACTTCGTCTAGCGCGGCTTGTTGTCACCCAACCGGCGCAGGAATTCTGGATCATCGTCGGGTCCGATCACCCGGGTCTTGGGCGGGCGGGTCTGCGACCGCGCCGCGCGCCAGCCAAGATAGATCAACGTCCCCAGTACCAGGACGACGAGCAGGTAGAGCACTCGACACCTCCTTCGGGCAAATATACCCGCGTCGTAGGCTCAGACCGTGTCAGAAGCGCGTAGCGACAAGACGGATGACGGTTTGGGTGCCGGCCGGGGCGTCCTGGCGGTGCTGCTCTACGTGATGGCCCGGCTGCTGTTGTTCGTGGTGGTCACCGCCGCGATCTACGGGCTGGCGCACCTGCTGGGTGTGACCGACTTCCCGCTGGTGGTGGCTGCCCTGGGTGGTCTGATCATCGCCATGCCGTTGGGCATCTGGGTGTTCACCCCGCTGCGCCGGCGGGCAACCGCCACGCTCGCGGTGGCCGGTGAGCGCCGCCGCCGCGAACGTGAGCAGTTGCGGGCCCGCCTGCGCGGCGAGCCCGTCGCCACGGATCCGGACGAGCAGTGATGCTCAGCCGTCGCTGTGCAGCGGCATCCGCACGACCTGAGCGGCATAGGTGAGACCCGCGCCGTACCCGATGAGCAGAGCCAGATCACCCGGTTTGGCCGCCCCGCTGTCCATGAGTTCGGCGATCGCCAGCGGTATGGAAGCCGCAGAGGTGTTCCCGGCATGCTCGATGTCGTTGGCCACGACGGTGTCCGGCCGCAACTGCAGGTTCTTGACCAGCAGGTCGTTGATCCGGGTGTTGGCCTGGTGCGGGACGAAGACGTCGATCTGATCGGGTCCGACCCCGGCTGCCTCCAGTGCCCGGCGCCCGACGTCGCCCATCTTGAATGCCGCCCAGCGGAAAACCGCAGGCCCCTCCAACCTCACGAACGGCCTTGGGCCACTGGGGTTCTGGGCGAACGTGATCCAGTCGATGTCCTGGCGAATGGCACTGGACTGTTCGCCGTCGCTGCCCGCGATGGTGGGTCCGATGCCCTGGAACGGTGTCTCGCCCACCACCACCGCGGCGGCGCCGTCGGCGAAGATGAAGCAGTTGCCGCGGTCGTACATGTCGATCGTCGGGGACAACTTCTCGGTGCCGACCACCAGCATCTTGCGCGCCCCCCCGCTCCGGATCAGGTTGGTGGCCGTGCTCAATGCGTACCCGAACCCGGCGCACCCCGCCGAGATGTCGAAACCGAGGACGTCTTGGGCGCCGAGCGCGGCAGCGACCATCGGGGCGGCCGGCGGAGTCTGCAGAAAGTGGGTGTTGGTGGTGACGATGACGCCGTCGATGTCACCCGCGGCCAACTCGGCGTTGGCCAGTGCGCGACGACAGGCCTCGGCCGCCATCGACGCAGCGGACTCCTCGTCGGCGGCGAACCGGCGCGTTTTGATTCCGGTGCGTGAGTAGATCCATTCGTCGGACGAGTCGATGTTCTCGCATATCTCGTCGTTGGTGACGACTCGCTCGGGGCGGTATGCACCGACACTGAGCAGTCCGATGTTCGTGGGGCCAGTGGCTGTGGCGATCTCCATCATTGCCGCGTCCTTCCCGCCGCCGCCGCATTCTCGATGCCGCCGGGGGCGTGATCGACTCTAGGCGTGCCCGCATCGCGCGTGCACCGGGGTCGAGGACGAGGTGGTGGAATCGGGTCGGATCCGGCCCGATTCAGCGCAACTTGGACAGGCAGAGCACGATGGGCGGCCGGTAGGCCTGGGGCCTGACAGTGGCTTTACCGCGCGAGAGCCAGCGCGGCGGCCACCGCGACCGCCCACACCACCATGGCCAGCCCGGTGTCGCGCAGTACCGGGATCAGCTCCGGTCCGCGCCTGCCGGATCGGACCGGACGGTCGGCGCGCACGGCCAGCGGCGCGGCCAGCAGACCTGCCGCGCACCACGGGGTGGCCAGCATCAGCACCGGCGTCAGCAGCCCGGGGATGGCCAGCAGCGTGTGGTAGAGCACGCGGGTGCGGCCATCGCCGAGGCGGACGGCAAGGGTGATCTTCCCGGAAATCGCGTCGGTGGGTATGTCCCGCAGGTTGTTGGCCACCAGTACCGATGAGGACAGCGCGCCGATGCCGACAGCCAGCACCATGCCCACCCAGTCGATCCGCAGGGCCTGCGTGTACTCGGTGCCCAGGACCGCAACCAGCCCGAAGAACACGAACACCGCGACCTCGCCCAGCCCCGAGTAGCCGTACGGCCGCGATCCGCCGGTGTAGAGCCAGGCACCCAGCACCGATACGGCGCCGACCGCGATCAGCCACGGCGCGCTGACCAACGCCAGCGCCAGGCCGGCCACACAGCCGGCGGCAAGGCTCACCAGCGCCGCGGTCAGCACCGCGCGCGGGGATGCCAGCCGCGAACCCACCAACCTCATCGGGCCGGCCCGCTCGTCATCGGTGCCGCGGATGCCGTCGGAGTAGTCGTTGGCGTAGTTGACCCCGACCACGAACGAGACGGCCACCGCCAACGCCAGCAGCGCCTTCCACCACACCGCGCCGTGCAGCCAGGCCGCGGCCCCGGTGCCGGCGATGACGGGGGCTACCGCGTTCGGCAGCGTGCGCGGACGCGCCCCGGTGATCCACTGGGCAAAACTGGCCACCACCGCATCCTGCCCTATGCATAACATTGGCCGGGTGCTCGCAGTGATCGGCGGTACCGGCTTCTATACGTTTTTCGATTCAGGCACCCACACGGTTCGCCCGACCACCCCGTGGGGCGAGCCCAGCGCGCCGATCACGATCGGCACCGTCGGCGAGCATGAGGTCGCTTTTCTGCCCCGGCACGGCGCCAAGCACGAATACTCGGCACATACGGTGCCGTACCGCGCCAACATGTGGGCGCTGCGCGCCCTGGGCGTCCGGCGGGTGATCGCCCCCTGCGCGGTCGGCAGCCTGAATCCCGCGATCGAGCGCGGCGCCGTGGTGGTACCCGACCAGCTCGTCGATCGCACCAGCGGCCGGGCGGACACCTACTTCGAATCCGGCGGGGTGCACACCAGCTTCGCCGACCCGTATTGTCCGACGCTGCGCACCGCCCTCACCGCCCTGCCCGACGTGGTCGACGGCGGCACCATGGTGGTGATCCAGGGTCCCCGGTTCTCCACCCGCGCGGAAAGTCAGTGGTTCGCCGCGGCCGGGTTCACCCTGGTCAACATGACCGGTTATCCGGAGGCGGTCCTCGCTCGCGAACTCGAATTATGTTATGCCGCAATAGCTTTGATCACAGATGTGGACGCAGGTGTGGCTGTCGGTGACGGCGTGAAGGGTGTCGATGTGTTCGCCGAGTTCGGGCAGAACATCGAGATGTTCAAGCAACTGGTACGAACGGGGATCGGTCGTGTCGAGGGTGAGCGCACCTGCTCGCACTGCCTGCGGCACGCCGGGGTCCCATTGCCTTTCGAGCTGCCATGAAGGTGCTGCTGACCGGCGCGGCCGGTTTCATCGGTTCCCGGGTGGATGCGGCGCTGCGCGCTGCCGGCCATGAGGTGGTGGGCGTCGACATCCTGCTGCCCGCCGCGCACGGCGCGGATGCCGTGCTGCCGCCGGGTTGTCACCGCGTCGACGTGCGCGACGCCGACGCGCTCGCTGCGCTGTTGGCCGGTGTCGATCTGGTGTGCCACCAGGCCGCGATGGTGGGTGCCGGGGTGAATGCCGCCGACGCACCGGAGTACGGCTGGCACAACGATTACGGCACGACGGTGCTGCTGGCGCAGATGTTCGCCGCCGGGGTGTCGCGACTGGTGCTCGCGTCGTCGATGGTGGTGTACGGGCAGGGGCGCTACCGGTGCGGCGAGCACGGGTCGGTCGACCCGCAGCCGCGGCGGCGCAGCGATCTCGACGCCGGAGTCTTCGAGCATCGCTGTCCCCATTGCGGCGAACCGGTCGGCTGGCAGTTGGTGGACGAGGACGCTGCGCTGCGCCCCCGCAGCCTGTACGCGGCCAGCAAGACCGCGCAGGAGCACTATGCCTTGGCCTGGTCGGAGGCCACCGGCGGTTCGGTGGTCGCGTTGCGCTATCACAACGTGTACGGGCCCGGCATGCCCCGCGACACCCCCTACTCGGGAGTGGCGGCCATCTTCCGCTCGTCACTGGAGAAAGGGGAACCGCCGCGGGTCTTCGAGGACGGTGGTCAGATGCGTGACTTCGTGCACGTGGACGACATCGCCGCCGCCAACCTCGCCGCGATCACCGCGGACCCGGGCGGGTTCACCCCGGCCAACGTCTGCTCGGGGCGTCCCATTGCCATCCGCGAGGTGGCCGCCGCGTTGTGCGAAGCGCGGGGCGGCGGGCTGTCCCCGGTGATCACCGGGCAATACCGCAGTGGGGACGTGCGCCACATCGTCGCCGATCCCGCCCGTGCGGCCGACGTGCTGGGCTTCCGGGCCTCGGTCGAGCCGCTGGCGGGACTGCGCGAGTTCGCTTTCGCCCCGCTGCGGTAGCGGCGCCCGGGCAGCCTACGAAGGCTTGCCGGGCGGCCGGAAGATCTTCGGACGCACCGGTCCGGTGGTTTCTGCGGACCGGAAGATCCGCGGCGCGGGGCCCGGCGCGGACAGCACCGTCGTGGGTGCGTCGTGCTGGGTTGGTTGGGCGCCAAACTGCGTCGTCCTGGCCTCTGACGGCGGCGCGGGAGCGCCGGGCCGGGTGGGCACGGGCACCGGGGGCCGCATCCCGGCGGTCGGGCGCGACACCGGCCGTCGCCGCCGTAACCGCCGCCGCGGCTTACGGATCTGCCCGGCGGCGATGACGGCCGCGAGGATGAACATGGCCAGACCGCACAGCGTCACATCGAAGGTGCTGCTGATCTGCTGGGCGAGATCGTTCCCGTAGACGGGGTTGTAGGCCGGCTTCTGCTCGAAGCGGGGGGCCAGCACGACGCCCAGGATCACCCGGGAAATCGTCAAGGCGCACACCAAGCCGCTCAACCAGGTGATCAACCGTGAGCGCAGCGCCCCGGACGCCAGCTTGACGCGAATCCACAGCGCCAGTGCCGCGGTCGTGCCACCGAAGGCCGCCAGCGTCAGGGAGTTGTACGGGAAGGAGGGGTAGTTGAGCATCACCGCGACCAGGAGATCGGTGATCCGCATCAGCGCCGAGCCCACGCACCAGACGGCGATCAGCGTCAGCCCTTTGCGGATCGCGTTGCGCCACACCTCGCGGTCTTTGCGCACCTCCGGCGCACTGAACAGCGTCAGCGGCAGGAACAGGGCCGCGGCCGCGGCCCAGGCCAGATACCCCTCGTAGCCCACCCCCGCCGTCGAGGTGTTCTGCTCGATGCCGTGAAACGCATCGATCTCACGGCCGGCGGGAAGTAGCCACACCAGCATCCCCGCCAGCAGTGCGGAGACACCGAGCGCGAAGATGGCGAACCGGGAGGCCGGGGTATTGCGCAGTATCCAGCGCGAGGCCACCAGCACCGCCACCAGCGCCACCGCACCGTAGACCACCGCGGTCAGGATGACGGTGGTGTTGCGGGTCCCGAAAGACTCTGAGCCGCCGGTGTTCTGCAGCGCGTAGCGCACCCGCCAGCACAGGTTGAACCCGGCGCTCAGGGACGCCCCGAACATGGAGGCGTAGCCGATGAGCCGGGCGGCGCGCAGCCACCTGTGGTAGCTGTCTTCGTCGGTGTCGGGACGGGTCAGCGGCGGTTGCGCGGCCAACACCGCGCCCGCGGCACCCAGCCATGCGCCCGGCCCGACGCCGCCGGGTACGTGCACGGTGCCACCCGAGCGGATCGACTCGAACACGTCGTATCCGACGAAACCCGCAATCAGCAGAAAGTAGGGAGTGTTCAGGATGAGGCGAAGCCGTGCGCCGGAGTCCGGACCGGCTCGCCGCGTTGCCACCAGCGAAACCACCGACAGCAGCGTCACCAGTGTGAGCAACGCCCACCACACCACGCTGCTGCCCGGGATGCAGAGACCGAAGAACAGGTTCCACGGGAACAGCAGGGCCAGCACCAGCAGACAGCAGGCGGCGAAGTCGCGGACGAAGTTGCGCCGCCGCGTGAGGCGCGCGCGAGCGTCGGAACCCGGGCCGCCCGTGCCGGGCGGGCCGGGAGGGGCCTGTCGCGCGCCTACGATGGGGCCGGTCGGCGTGTCGTCGGTGTTCAGGCTCACGATGCCCCCCAGGGATCGAGGTCGGGTACTGCCGGGGCAGGTTCGGTGGCGTCGCACGGGAACCCCCTGCCGGGCCCATTGCGTTGTTCCCTTGCGAACATATTCTCCATTCGGATGTACGGCAGCGGCTGTGAGCAGGTTATGAACGTGGGCGGGATCCTGGGTGAGCATCCCGGTGGGGTGGAAATCCGATTACGCTGCGGTCTAGGGGGTGCCTGAACGCCCGAATGACGAATACTTCCGTCAGTACGAAGTGTAATGATGCCGGGACATTGCTGGTTGTGGGGTGGCCGGCCGAAGGGGAGCCGTAGATGGATGTCGTGTTGGGGGTGGCCGTCACCGGCCAGGTCGCACGCCTGGCTCTGGTTGAGGCGGCCGGGCGCGGTAACCAGGTAATCGACCAGTCCACGGTCGACCTGTCGGACAACCCGGTCGCGGACCTGACCGAGACGGTCGTCGGCACAGATCGGCTGCTGGGTGACGAAGGCCACCGGCTGGTCGCGACTCGCTTGGTCTGGTCCGACCCGTATCGGGCTGACCAGCTGCGCCAAGCACTGGATTACGCGCGCGTGCGCAACGTCGAGGTGGTTTCGGAGTCGCAGGCTGCCGGCGCGCTGCTGGCGCCGGGACGGGGTGCCGCCGCGGCGGTGCTGCTCGTCGGCAGCGAAACGGCGAGCCTGGCCGTGTCCGGGGACCCGGATGCACCTCCGACCATCATGGCTTCCACACCGGTGGAGAGCGATCCCGGTGCCACTTTCGACACGCTGATGTCCCAGATTCCCGGGCAGGCCGGCAGCCCGAACGATGTGCTGGTGGTGGGCACGTCGCCTGAACAGACCGCGATGTTCGCCGACCATCTGCAGTCCGCGTCGACCATGAGCGTGCAGATTCCGCCCGATGCCGATTTCGCGCTGGCACACGGGGCGGCCGCCGACGCGACGATGGCGGCCCCGGCGATACCCGCCGATGGGGCGGGGTTCGGGGCGCCCGGTGGTGCTCCCACCTCGTCCCCCGACGGGTCGGCGTTCCCGGGCGGCGGACCGGGCGGTCCGACCTCCTCGCCCGACGCGTCCGGGCTGGGAGCGACGATGGCGCACCAGGGCCTGGCCCAACACCTCCATGGTCAGCAGGGATTCGCCGGCGGCGCGACGGTGGCCGCCCCGGCGGTCTCACCGGACGCGACGATGGCCGCTCCGACGGTCTCCCCCGACGCGACCATGGCTGCGCAGATCCCGGGTGATGCGACCGCCTACATGTCCTCTCCCGACGCTGGGCAGCCCGGCACGGGCGACGAGCAGCTGGCGTATTCGCAGGCCAGCGAGTACGACATTCTTCCGGTCGACACGGACGGCTTCGGCGAGTACGGCGACGAGTACGACGAGTACGACGACGGCTTCGACGAGGACGATCCAGAGGCGGCCGCCGGGCAGCCGCACAATCTGCGGCGGCTGCTGATCAGCAACGCGGTGATGGGGTTTGCCGTCCTCGGCTTCGCGTCGCTTGCCGTCGCGGTTGCGGTCACCGTCCGGCCGACCGCGTCCACACTGCCCGTCGAGGGACATCAGAACGCCCAGCCGGGCAAGTTCATGCCGCTGCTACCCACCGAACAACAGGCACCGGTTCCCCCGCCACCGCCCGACCTGCCCACCATGGGATTCCAGGGCGGCAGCATTCCCGCTGTCCAGAATGTTCCGCGCCCGGCCCCCGCGGCGCCCGTACCTGCGCCCGCGCCGGTGGCTCCGGTTCCCGTTCCGGCGCCCGTGCCGGTACCGGTTTTCATTCCGCCCTACCCGGGTTGGCAGCCCGGCATGCCGACCTGGCCGATTGTGACGCCGCCGACGACGGCGCCCACGCCGACGTACACGACGCCGCCGACCACGCCGCCGACCACGCCGCCGACGACGCCCGCTACCACGCCGCCCACCACGCCGCCGACGACGCCGCCGACGACGACGCCTCCGACGACGCCGCCTACCACGCCGCCGACGACTCCGCCGACCACTCAGGCGCCGAAGACGACCACGGTTGCGCCCACCACGGCGGCCCCGACGACGGTTGCGCCCACCACCGTCGCACCGCAACCGACTACCGTCGCGCCACAGCCCACCCAGGCCCCGACCCAGCAGACGCAGGCGCCGCAGACCCAGGCCCCGCAAACGCAGGCGCCGCAAACGCAGGCGCCGCAGACCCAGGCGCCGCAGACGCAGGCGCCCCAGACGCAGGCGCCCCAGCCCAGGGCGCCGCAGACGCAGGCGCCGCAGGTCCCGAAGGTGCCCACCCTGGCGCCCCGGGCGCCGTCGGGCGGCAGCGGCAGCGGGGGCGTGAACTGATCGCTCCCCACTAGGGTGGGAAGCCGTGTCCGTCGACGTGACTGTGGTCTTGCCCTGCCTCGATGAGGAGGAGTCGCTGCCAGCCGTGCTGGCCGCTATCCCGGCCGGCTATCAGGCACTGGTGGTGGACAACAACAGCACCGACGGCACCGCCGCGGTGGCGGCCCGGCACGGCGCGCGGGTGGTCGCCGAACCACGGCCCGGCTACGGTGCCGCGGTACACGCGGGAGTGGTTGCCGCGACCACACCCATCGTGGCGGTCATCGACGCCGACGGCTCGCTGGATCCGGGCGATCTGCCCAGGCTGGTCGAGGAGTTGGACCGCGGCGCCGACATGGTCACCGGCCGGCGCCGCCCGGTACCCGGCCTGCACTGGCCGTGGGTCGCCCGGGTGGGTACCGAGGTGATGAGCTGGCGGCTGCGCACCCGCCATCGTCTGCCGGTGCACGACATCGCGCCCATGCGGGTGGCCCGGCGCGAGGCGCTACTCGAACTGGGTGTCGCCGACCGGCGGTCGGGTTATCCGCTGGAGCTGCTGGTGCGCGCCGCGGCCGCGGGCTGGCGGGTGGTGGAAGTCGATGTCAGCTACGGCCCGCGCACGGGCGGCAAATCCAAGGTGAGCGGGTCGCTGCGCGGCAGCGTCACTGCGATCCTGGATTTCTGGAAGGTGATCTCGTGACGGTGCCGGTCACGGTCCTGGTCGTCGCCAAGGCGCCCGAGCCGGGGCGCGCCAAGACTCGGCTGGCGGCGGCCGTCGGTGACCGCGTTGCCGCCGAGATCGCCGCCGCCGCGTTGCTCGACACGCTGGATGCGGTGGCCGCGGCCCCGGTGGCCGCGCGAATGGTCGCCCTGACCGGCGATTTGACCGCCGCGGCCAGTGCCGACGAAATCCGGCAACGGCTGGAGTCTTTCACCGTCGTCGAGCAGCGGGGCGAGGACTTCGCCGACCGCCTCGCGAACGCCCATGCCGACGCCGGTTGCGCGGGTTATCCGGTACTGCAGATCGGGATGGACACGCCGCAGGTGAGCGCCGAGCTGCTGTCGGATTGCGCGCAACGGTTACTGAAGACGCCGGCCGTGCTGGGAATGGCGACCGACGGCGGCTGGTGGGTGCTCGGGTTAAGCAATCCCGCCGCCGCTCAATGTCTGCGCGGGGTGCCGATGTCGCAGCCGGATACCGGTGATCTGACGCTGAAGGCATTGCGCGACAACGATGTCGAGGTGTCGTTGCTGCAGCGGCTGGCTGACGTCGACGTCATCGACGACGTGGCGGCGGTGCGCCGGGCCTGCGGACCGGACAGTCGCTTCGCGCGCATCACGCGCGCGCTGGGCTGACTCGCTACCAGTTCGTGAAGATGACGCTGTTGAGCAGCAGTGCTCCGGTGGCATTGAGCGCCAGCCACATCCGATGCGAGCGGGCCGGCAGCAACACCGGCGCCGCGGTGAGCCACACCGTGAACGGCAGCCAGATCCGTTCCGTCTCGGCCTTGCTCAGCATGCTCAGGTCGGCGCAGACAATCGCGGTCAGCGCGGCCAGCAAAAGCAGGTGCAGGCCGCAACGGCGACGGATCGCCGCCTTGTCGAATACCCGGCTGATCCCCGCGACGGAACCCAATCCGATGGAGCAGACCACACACGCCAGGTTGGCCCAGCTCCAGTACGCAAAGGGCCGATCTTTCGCGATGCCCTGCCAATAGCGTTGCTGCACCAGGTTGTAGCCGTCGAACCAGAAGAATCCCGCCACCGCGAAGGTCACCGCCACCGCTACCGCCGCCAGCACGGCGGGCCCCAGCGCCCGCAACACCGCCCGCCAGTGCTGCGCCGAGATCAGCACCGCCAGGGCCGGCAACCCGATCAGCACCAGGCCGTAGCTGAGGAAGATCCCCCAGCCGAGCACCAGTCCCGCTGCCGCCCCGAACAGCGCCGGGTGGCGCACCCGGCCGTGCACGGCCACCACCAGCAAAGCGATGCCCCAGGCCGCCACCCCGGCGAAGTATCCGTCGGCCGATACCGCAACCCAGATCGCCGTCGGGGCCACCGCGACGAACGGGGCCGCGCGGCGCGCGGTGTTCTCGTCCGACAGTGCCCGGATGGTGACCAGCACGGCCGCCGCTGCGCCGGAGCCCACCAAGAGGCACCACAAACCGGCCCAGGCCCCGCCGTGCAGGCCGATGCGGTCCAGCCACACGAATGTCAGCAGCGCGCCCGGCGGATGCCCGGACACGTGGGTGGTCCAGGAATCCGGCTGGAAGTCGACGATCCGGCCGGCGAATGTGCGCAGCGTCGCGGGAATGTCATGGACGCCGGGCACTTCCCACAAGTATTCGTCCCGGGTGGTCAACCGGCCCGCGAAGCCGCGCTGCCAGCCGTCGATCATCGCCAGCGAAAACGCCCACGCCGCCGCCGTCGCCCAGCTGCCGGCAACCAGCATCCGCCAGGAAACCCGTTGCGCCACAGACGGGCCCCACCAGACGGTGGCCGCCGCGATGAGGATCGCGGCCACGGTACCCCAGCCGGCGTGGATGTCCCAGTAGCCGAAGATCGGGGCGGCACCGGCACGCATGGCGAACCGTTCCAAACCGATGTCCGAGCGGGGCTTGACGCCGATGTTCAGCCGGGGCAGCACGAACGCGGCGGCCACCAGCATCGCCGCGGCCGTGACCGCAAACATCTCCCGGCGGGCGATTTTCACAGCAGCAGCCTATTGGCCGAACCGCTGCACCAACGCCCGGCGGTCGACCTTGCCGATGCCGCGGCGCGGCAGCTCGGCGACCACATGCAGCTCACGCGGTGCGGCGGTGGCGTCGAGGGTGCGCGCGACATGGGCGCGCAATTCCTCGAGCGTCGGCGGCGCCGAATTGCCACCGATCACGACGGCGGCGACCACCCGCTGGCCCAGGCGGGCGTCGTCCAGCCCGAACACCGCACAGTCGCCGACCGCGGGGTGGGTGCACAGGGCGGCCTCGACGAGTCCCGGCAGCACCGTCAATCCGCCGGTGCTGATCGCGTCGTCGACCCGGCCCAGCACCGTCAGCACACCCGAATCATCGACGGAACCAAGGTCATCGGTGACAAACCAGCCCGCCGTGAACGGGTTGGGATCGACCGGGTTGCGGTAACCTTTGGCCAGGGTGACGCCGCCCAGCACGATCCGGCCGTCCGGGCGTACCCGCAGTCCGACCCCGTCCAGCGGAACGCCGTCGTAGACACAACCGCCCGCCGTTTCGCTCATCCCGTAGGTACGGACCACCGTGATGCCGGCCGCGGCGGCGGCATCGAGCACCGGTCGCGGCGCCGGTCCGCCGCCCAGCAGGATGGCGTCCAGCTCGGCGAGTGCATCCGTGGCGGCGGGGTCGGCCAGTGCCTTGGCCAGCTGAGCGGCCACCAGCGCGGTGTACCGCCGTCCAGAACCCAGACGGCTTATGGCAGTTGGCAACTCGCTGACATCGAAGCCACCGGACACATCCAGCTCGACCGGCTCAGCACCCGCGAGGGCACTGCGGATCAGCACCTGCAACCCGGCGATGTGATACGGGGGTACGGCGAGCAGCCAGCGGCCCGGTCCGCCGAGACGCCGGTGGGTGGCGGCTGCGCTCGCGGTCAGTGCGGCTGCCGTCAGCAGCGCCCCCTTGGGTGCGCCGGTGGTGCCCGACGTCGTCACCACCAAGGCGACATCGTCGTCGATCTCCTCACCCACCCGTAAGGCGCGCGCCATGGACTCGACCTCATGCTCCGGCACGGCGACGAGCGCGGAATCCCTGCCGTCGAGAACTCGGTGCAGGGCGGGCAGCAGCTGCCGGGTCGCCGACCCGGGTGCGACCTGCAGGGCCCGCAGGACCGCTATGCGTGCTCTCCGTTGTCGCGCGCGTTATCCAGCGGCCAACCCTGGACGGCAAGTCGCTTCCGGACGCGCTCGACGTCCTCGGGGGCGGGCAGTTCGTCGGTCAGCTGGGTGATCGCGACGCCGATGTCAATGTTGTCGATGTCCAGTTCGCCGCGCCGGGTCAGTTCGTTGGCCACCGTGACGATTTCGTCATTGGTCAGGCGCCGCGCCAGCAACGCGAGCACGGCAAAGGAATCCGTCGGCGGAATGCCGTCCGGGTATCCCGCGCGCAGCCACGAGACGATTGAACTCAGAAATCGGTTCATTGTGCGACCAACTTACCCCCCGCGCCGACCCCAAAACCTGCCTGACGAGGACTCCTCGTTACGGTTTGGCGCCCAGGAACGGATAGTGCGTGTGGTGGGCGATGAAGTCTCTGGCGATGTAGAGCACGCCCACGACGACCACCACGAGAACGAGCGCGTAAATAGCCCACGCGATGGCCACCAGCAACGGGCGTTGCCTGCCGTCGGGCCCGCTAGAGTCCAGGCCGCCGCTGCCGGCGGCCTGCAGTCGCACGCCCAGGGCGAACAGTCCCGGTAGTGCCGCGCCCGCGAGCAGGCTGAAAACCAGGATCTTGCCCGTGGCTTCGTAGTTGAACCAGCCGTTCATGAGACGTTCCGGGCGGGGACCTGGCCGTCGGAGCCGGATTGCCGCACCGGAGGCGTCGTCCGGTCCGGGGGCACGTCCGGGGGCGGATTAGGGCCCGGATCGGGTGGTGGCGGCAGTTCCTCCGCGTTGTCCAGGCCAGCGGTCAGATGACCCTCCCAGTCGGCGTTGACGTTGCTGTGGTCGACCTTCACCCGGCGCGACCGCAGATAGATGGCTGTCGAGACCGCGACCAACAAGGCGAAGCCGACGATCGCGCCCGGGTAGCCGCCGATGAGGTGCACGATCCAGTAGGTGAGCGCGCCGACGAGCCCCGACAGCGGGAGAGTGACCAGCCATGCGGTCGCCATCCGGCCGGCCACCCCCCAGCGGACTTCGGCTCCGGGCTTGCCTACCCCGCTGCCCAGTACCGACCCGGTGCAGACCTGCGTCGTGGACAGCGCGTAGCCGAAATGGGCTGACAGCAGAATCACTGCGGCCGAAGATGATTCGGCGGCCATCCCTTGCGGCGACTGGATTTCGACCAGTCCCTTGCCCAGCGTGCGGATGATCCGCCAGCCGCCCAGATAGGTGCCGGCCGCCATGGCGACAGCGCAACACACGATGACCCACAGGGGTGGCATGGACGCGGTCCTGCTGACCGACCCGTAGGACATCAGGGCCAGGAAGATCACGCCCATCGTCTTCTGCGCGTCGTTGGTGCCGTGCGCGAGCGAGACCAGCGACGCCGAGCCGATCTGGCCGCGGCGGAACCCGGCCTCGGTGCGTTGGCCGGAGACGCCGCGAGTGATCCGGTAGACCAGCCAGGTCGCCGCCGCGCCGACGACTATCGCCAGCAATGCCGCGATGACGGCCGGGATGATCACCTTGGAGACCACGCCCTTCCAGATCACGCCGTGTCCGCCGACCGCCGCGATGGTGGCGCCGACGATGCCGCCGATCAGTGCGTGGGAGGAACTCGACGGGATGCCGAGCAGCCAGGTCAGCAGGTTCCAGACGATGCCGCCGACCAGCCCGGCGAACACCAGCTCCAGCGTGACCAGGCTCGCGTTGATCAAGCCCTTGGCGATAGTCGCCGCCACCGCCGTGGACAGGAAGGCGCCGATCAGATTCAGCGCGGCCGAGAGCGCCACCGCAGCCTTCGGCGCGAGCGCGCCGCTGGCGATCGAGGTCGCCATGGCGTTGCCGGTGTCGTGGAATCCGTTGGTGAAGTCGAACGCAAGTGCGGTGATCACGACGATGATCAAAAGGAACAGCTGGATGTTCACAGGCCCTGATTCTTGTGGTCGGAGTAACCCTTGTCGAACGAATGACTAGGGGAAATGCAGGAATATCGCGAGTCGTTGCCGAATGTTACCGATCAATTCACCTTCGGTTCGTCCCCGCTCACTGCCGGGTGTCCGTGCGTAGCGGGTGACCCACGGGGACCTCGATGAAGATCAGCGTGACCCCGTCGGGGTCGGTCACGTGCATCTCGCGCAGACCCCACGGTTCCTGGCGCGCCTCGCGCGCGATGGGCACCCCGCGGCCCCTCAGTTCCTCCTGCGTTGCGGCCAGATCGCGCACCTGCAGCCACAGCGCGCCGGGGAACGGCCCCCTAGAATGGTCAGGCTCGTCGTAGCCGGTCAGCTCCAGCAACGACTGACCGGCGAAAAAGACTGTGCCGGCGCCATATTCACGGGCGATCGCCAGCCCGATCTCGTCGCGGTAGAACGCCAGCGAGCGTTGATAGTCCGCCGGCCGGAGCAGCATCCGGCTCGCCAGGATCTCCATGCTCTCGTGTCTAGCACCTGGTGCGCAGGGTTGCCACGCCGGGACCGGTCAGATCGTCGCACGCCGCGCGCCGGCCGGTCATGGCCAACAGCAACGCCGGCAGCGGGCCCTCGACCGCCTCGCCCTGCCCGTGCCGCCAGTCCTCGTCGGTGGCGTGCAGGGCCAGACCGGCGATGCGCTTCTTGGCGCCGCTGAGCATGTTCGAGCCCTTGTAGAAGTCGATCACCTGCCGAACCGCGCCCGGCGGGTAGGTGTGCGCTATGCCCAGCGGGCGCCGGATGTCGGCGCCGTGGATCACGATCTCGCCCAGCCAGGACGTCTTGGGGCCCGGCGGTGCAGAGGTGGAGTGTTGCAGGCTGCGAAAGTCGGCCAGGGTGGCGGCCGGGTCGGCGCCGCGATGCTTGGCCATCTCGCCCTTGGAGAAGTTCGCGAAGTTGAATCCGGCCCTGGCCATGCCGGCGAAGAACTTCACCGGGCTCATCGAGGCGGTCGCGGACAGGTGCGCGACGACGTCGCGCACCGTCCATCCCGCGCACAGCGATGGCGTCTCCCACTGGGCCGGGGTCAGCGCAGCCAGGTCGTCGGCAAGGGCACCGCGTTCGGCGGCGATGGTCGTCCAGATATCGGTCATCGGGATCCTTCCTGGCTCAGCCGTGCTGGTTGTTGCGTCTTTGCATCAACGTGTTGACCCAACGGGGCCCGACGGTGTTGAGCGCCTTGGCCGCAATCGCCATCCGGGGTGCGATCTGCACCGGCCGGGTGCGGGCGGCGGTGATCATCCACTCGCCCGCCTCCTGCGATGTCAGCGCGGGCATCCCGTCGTACGCCTTGGTCGGGGCGATCATCGGGGTGGCGACCAGCGGGTAGTACAGCGCCGTCGAGTGCACGCCCTTGGGGCCCCACTCCGTTTCGGCGATCCGGGTCACCGCGGTCAGGGCCGCCTTGGAGGCGTTGTAGACCGAGAACAGCGGCGCGGCCTCGTTGAGCACGCCCCAGGTGGAGACGTTGATGATGTGCCCGTCGCCGCGGTCGATCATGCCCGGCGCCAGGCCGCGGATCAGCCGCAGCGGCGCGTAGTAGTTGAGCACCATGGTGCGTTCGACGTCGTGCCAGCGCTGCAGCGATTCGGCCAGCGGACGGCGGATGGACCGGCCGGCGTTGTTGATCAGAATGTCGATGCCGCCGATGCGCTGTTCGACCTCGGTGACCAGGGCATCGATGGCATCCATGTCCGAGCAGTCGCAGGGCATCGACATCGCCGCCCCGCCGGTGGTGGTGATGCGGTCGGCGAGTTCGTCCAGCAGGTCCTGACGCCGGGCGACGACGACCACGATGGCCCCGCGCTCGGCGAACTGTGCCGCCGCCGCTGCCCCGATGCCCGACGAGGCTCCGGTGAGCAGGATCCTTTTGCCGCGCAGCTCGACGGGCTTGATCGCCGGCCGGTTGAGCAGCACCTGAGGCGCTATCGGCGGGCGCATGCTGGCCAGCACGATCTGGTCGGACAGGCGGCGCAGCGGACTCTTGCTCACGGTGGGAGTTTAGGCGGGCGCCGAATGACGTCTTCGGCCGCGACCTGGCGGCGCCTTCGCCGAGCCTGAGCTCCTGCAAATTCCGCCGCGCTCAGAAGTAGCGCGGGAACGGGCTCCAGTCCGGCGGCCGCTTCTCCAGGAAGGCGTCGCGGCCCTCCACGGCCTCGTCGGTCATGTAGGCCAGCCGGGTGGCCTCTCCGGCGAAGAGCTGCTGGCCCACCAGGCCGTCGTCGAGCAGGTTGAACGCGAACTTCAGCATCCGTTGTGCCTGAGGCGATTTGGCGTTGATCTCGGCCGCCCACTGCACGGCCACCGTCTCGAGCTTGCCATGGTCGACGACCTCGTTGACCGCCCCCATGTGGTGCATCTGTTCGGCGGTGTAGGCCCGGCCCAGGAAAAAGATCTCGCGGGCGAACTTCTGGCCCACCTGACGGGCCAGATAGGCACTGCCGTAGCCGCCGTCGAAGCTGCCGACGTCGGCGTCAGTCTGCTTGAAACGCGCATGTTCACGGCTGGCCAGGGTGAGGTCGCAAACCACGTGCAGGCTGTGCCCCCCGCCGGCCGCCCACCCGTTGACCAGGCAGATCACCACCTTCGGCATGAACCGGATGAGCCGCTGCACCTCGAGGATGTGCAGACGGCCGGCGCGCGCCGCGTCGACGGTGTCCGCGGTGTCGCCGCTGGCGTACTGGTAGCCGCTGCGCCCGCGGATGCGTTGGTCCCCGCCGGAGCAGAACGCCCACCCGCCGTCCTTCGGCGAGGGCCCGTTACCGGTCAACAACACCACTCCCACATCCGGCGACATCCGCGCGTGGTCGAGCACCCGGTAGAGCTCGTCGACGGTGTGGGGCCGGAAAGCGTTGCGCACCTCGGGACGGTCAAACGCGACCCGTACCGTCGCGTCGTGCACGTGGCGGTGATAGGTGATGTCGGTCAAATCGTCGAAGCCGTCGACGACTCGCCACTGCGCTGCGTCGAAAGGTTTGTCGCTCAAGGCTCTTGGACTCCATCCTGGTCGATGTTGCGCTCGCCGCAACTGATCGTCTGGGCGGTCGTCACCACGGGGTCGTACGCGGACGTGGCCGTCAGGGTATCGGATCTCCCGGTGGCGGCCCGGATCCCGGTCACGTCGATCTCGGTTCGCCGCACGGTCCATTGGCTGCCGCTGCCCAGCGCCTGCAGCGCGACGATATGCGGGCCGTCGCCGACGTCATCGCAACCCACTCCGGTGCCGTTACCCGTCAGGTTCTCCAGGTCGAAGACGAACGGCCTGCCGTAATGGGTGTCCAAGACGGTCTGCAACCGGCAGTCGACGAATGCGTACAGCGGCGCGCTGCGACCCAGGCTGGCGATCACCTGGTGGCCGCCCTGCACGTCAACCGCCAAGGCGCGCAGCGGTATCGGGCTGGCTGAGGAGACGGGAACGTCGCTGTTGGCCCCGCTGGCGGTGACGACGCCGACGGCCCGCGTCATTGCCCCGTCCGCAGTCTGCCATTTTCCGACCCACAGGGTGTCGGGCAGGCCGTCCCCGTCGACGTCGCCGATCTGCCGGGTGGCGGCACCGGGTGGGGGAGTGCCGCCGTCGGGCGCACATCCCGGTGCGGCCACCGCGGGCGGCGCCCCGGTCAGGCAACCACCCGCGGCAAGCGCCAAGGCGATCAGTGCGCGCAGCATCAGGTGTCGAAGCGGAAGACCGCACAGCGCCCCGCCAGCGCCTCGAACTCCTCAGGGCGCCCGTCTTCGACGAGGCCGGCGCGCTTCATGAAGCTCACACCGGTCGGCACTTCGGTGGGGAACGCCCGCAATACCGGCCTGGCGTCGTAGGCCGAGAGCTCGACCAACCGGACGCGTTCGCTCTTACGGCCGCGGGTGAGCGTGACTTCGCTTGCGGCCCTGACGTTTTTCACCCAGTCGGCGCCCGGGAAACCGGCTACGACGTATTGCTGGCCGTCGAAGTTCATCGGCGTGATCGGTGTCGATCGGGGTTTGCCGGACTTGCGGCCGGGCACCGTCAACACGACCGGGCTCTCACCGCCGAAGCTGATCCCCAGCTTCGACATCTGGATGAACACCTTGTTCAGCGGCTTGAACCACCAGGGCGGCTTGATGTGCTCGCTCATGACCGCCAGCGTAACCAGGGTCGCCCACCGTGAAGCCAGCTTCACGGTGGGTAGCCGGTCAGCCCACGGCGCGGCCGGCGCCCTCCCAGAACCGCGCGCGCACCGCCTTCTTGTCGGGCTTGCCCAGCCCGGTCAACGGCAGCGCATCGACGACGACCACGCGTTTGGGGGATTGCACCGAGCCCTTGCGCTCCTTGACCGCGGCCTGGATCTCGGCCGTCATCGTCTCGATCGATGCCTCGTCACGGGCGGCGTCGGCGCGCAGCACCACCACCGCGGTCACGGCCTCACCCCACTTGTCGTCGGGTGTGCCGACCACGCACGTCTGTGCGACGGCCGGGTGCTCGGCGATGACGTCCTCGACCTCCCGCGGGAAGACGTTGAAGCCGCCGGTCACGATCATGTCCTTGACCCGGTCGACGATGTAGTAGAAGCCGTCTTCGTCCTCGCGGGCCATGTCGCCGGTGTGCAGCCAGCCGTCCTTGAAAGCTTCGGCCGTCGCTTCCGGCTTGTTCCAGTAGCCGGCCGCCAAAAGTGGCCCGCTGACACAGATTTCACCCGGCTCACCCTGCGGTACCGGTTTGCCGTCCTCGCCGAGCAATGCCACCCGGGCGAACAGCGTGGGACGCCCACACGAGGTCAGCCGCTTCTGGTCGTGGTCGGCCTTGGCCAGGTAGGTGATCACCATCGGTGCCTCGGACTGGCCGTAGTACTGGGCGAATATCGGGCCGAAGCGGCGGATCGCCTCGGCCAGGCGCACCGGGTTGATCGCCGAGGCGCCGTAGTAGACGGTCTCCAGCGACGACAGGTCGCGGGTGTGTGAGTCCGGGTGGTCCATCAGCGCGTACAGCATCGAGGGCACCAGCATGGTGGCCGTAATGCGTTGTTCCTCAATGACTCTCAGCACCTCAGCCGGGTCGAACTTGGCCAGCACCACCATCTCGCCGCCCTTGACCACGGTGGGGGTGAAGAATGCCGCACCGGCGTGCGACAACGGTGTGCACATCAAGAACCGCGGGTGCTCGGGCCATTCCCATTCCGCCAGCTGTATCTGGGTCATGGCGGCGATGTTGCCGGTGGTGCCGATCACGCCCTTGGGCTTGCCCGTGGTGCCGCCGGTGTAGGCCATGCCGCCGATGTTGTCCGGCGGGAGGTCGGCCACCACCAACGGCTTGGGCTCGAACTTGGCCGCCTCCGCGGACAGATCCACCGCCACCCCGCGCAACGCCTCGGGCACCGGGCCGATGGTCAGGATCTGCTGGAGCGAGTCCACCTTCTCCAGCAACCCGAGCGCGCGCTCGACGAACATCGGGTTGGGGTCGATGATGAGCGCGCTGGCACCGGAGTCGGAGAGGACGTAGGCGTGGTCATCCAGGGATCCGAGTGGGTGCAGGGCGGTACGCCGATAACCCTGTGTCTGACTGGCTCCGAGGATCATCAGGACTTCGGGGCGGTTGAGCGACAGCAGTCCGACCATCACGCCGGAACCGGCGCCGAGGGCCTCGAATGCCTGCACGTACTGGCTGATCCGCTCGGCGAGCTGACCACCGGTCAGCGTGGTGTCGCCGAGGAAGAGCACCGGCCGGTTCTTGTGGCGCTTGAGTGCGCCAGCCAGCAGGTGGCCGTTGTGGGTCGGGTTGCGCAACAAATCGACACTCATGGCGCCGCTCCTCCTCATCGCTTCGTCCCCCGCCAGCGGGAGGTGCCCCCACTGCATCGTCGCTGGCGCGACTCATGAAGCAAGACTAGAACGTGTTGCAATTCGGCTTTTTCGCGCCCTCGGTCAGTAGGATTTGCCCACATGAGCGCAGCTGACACGGTCATCACCGGAACCGTACTGACCGTCGACGAAAACCGCCCCACCGCCGAGGCGCTTGCCATCGCCGACGGCCGGATCATCGCCGTGGGGGAGCGGACCGACGTCGCGCAGTTCATCGGACCGGACACCCAGACCATCGACGTGGGCGACGGCTGCGTCATGCCGGGATTCGTCGAGGCGCACGGACACCCCCTGATGGAGGCCATCGCCCTCTCGGACCGGATCATCGACATCCGGCCGGTCACCATCCGCGACCCGGATGAGGTCGTCGACACCATCCGGCGAGAAGCCGCCCGCCGCGGAGCCGACGGCGCCTACCTCAACGGTTGGGACGCCCTGCTGCAACCTGGCCTGCCCGACCCCACGCTGAGCTGGCTGGACGACATCGCCCCGGACGGCCCGCTGGTGATCATTCACAACTCCGGCCACAAGGCGTACTTCAACTCGCGTGCCGCTGAGCTCAACGGCCTCACCCGCGACACGCCCGACCCCAAAGGCGCCAAGTACGGCCATGATGCGAACGGCGATCTCGACGGCACCGCCGAGGAGATCGGCGCCGTGTTCCCGCTACTGGGCGGAGCTGTCCAAGCCGGCAGCTATCCGGACATGCTGCGCGCCGAGTGTGCGCGCCTGAACCGCGCGGGCCTGACCACCTGTTCGGAGATGGCTTTCGACCCGAAGTTCAAGCCGTTGGTCGAGCAGTTGCACAACGACCTGACGGTGCGACTGCGGACCTACGAGGTTTCCAACGCGCAGATGGCCACCGATGCCACCCCGGGCGAGGGCGACGACATGCTGCGCCAGGTTGGCATCAAGATCTGGGTGGACGGCTCGCCGTGGATCGGCAATATCGCGCTGTCGTTTCCGTACCTGGACACCGCGGCCACCCGCTCGGCCGGCATCACGCCCGGCTCCTGCGGCTGCGCCAACTACACGAAGGAGCAGTTGACCGAGATCGTCGGCGCCTACTTCCCGAACGGCTGGCAGATGGCCTGCCACGTGCAGGGCGACGCGGGCGTGGACACCATCCTCGACGTCTACGAAGAAGTGCTGCAGCAGCATCCGCGCGACGACCATCGGTTGCGACTCGAGCACGTCGGCGCCATCCGGCCCGAGCAACTGCAGCGCGCCGCCGCGCTCGGGGTCACCTGCAGCATCTTCGTCGACCAGATCCACTACTGGGGCGACGTCATCGTCGACGGGCTGTTCGGGCCCGAGCGCGGCTCCCGCTGGATGCCCGCCGGCTCCGCCGTAGCCACCGGGATGCGCATCTCGCTGCACAATGACCCGCCGGTGACGCCCGAGGAGCCGCTGCGCAACATCAGCGTGGCCGCGACCCGGGTGGCTCCCTCCGGACGGGTGCTGGCCCCGGAGGAGCGGCTCACGGTTGAGCAGGCGATCCGGGCGCAGACCATCGACGCCGCCTGGCAGCTGTTTGCCGACGACGTGACCGGCTCGCTGGAGGTGGGCAAGTACGCGGACCTGGTGGTGCTGTCTGCCGACCCGCGCACGGTTCCTCCCGAGCAGATCGCCGACCTGCAGGTGCGCGCGACATTCCTGGCCGGTAGGCAGGTCTACGGGCAGTGATGCCTGACCTGCAGGATCTGCTGGACCGCCTGCACGTGGTGGTCCTGCCCATGCGGGTGCGGTTCCGCGGCATCACCACCCGCGAACTGGCGTTGATCGAAGGCCCCGCCGGCTGGGGCGAATTCGGTGCGTTCGTCGAATACGGCCCGCCCGAGGCGGCGCACTGGCTGGCATCGGCGATCGAGGCGGCTTACCGCGAGCCACCGCCGGCGCGGCGCGACCGCATCCCGATCAATGCGACGGTCCCGGCCGTCGACGCCGCCGAGGTGCCCGACGTGCTGGCCCGATTCCCCGGCGCCCGCACCGCCAAGGTGAAGGTCGCCGAGCCGGGGCAGGGCCTGGCCGACGACGTCGAGCGGGTGAACGCGGTGCGGGAGCTGATGCCGACGGTGCGGGTGGACGCCAACGCCGGCTGGAGCGTCGAGGAAGCGGTTCGGGCGACGTCGGCGCTGACCGCCGACGGCCCGTTGGAATACGTCGAACAGCCCTGCGCCACCGTCGCCGAACTCGCCGAGCTGCGCCGCCGGGTCGAGGTGCCGATCGCCGCCGACGAAAGCATCCGCAAGGCCGACGATCCGCTGGCCGTCGTCCGTGCCGGTGCCGCCGACATCGCGGTACTCAAAGTTGCTCCGCTGGGCGGAATTTCGGCGATGCTCCGGGTCGCCGAGCAGATCGACATCCCGGTCGTGGTGTCCAGCGCGCTGGACTCGGCCGTCGGCATAGGCCTTGGTCTGGCTGCCGCAGCCGCCCTGCCGGACCTGCGGCACGCCTGCGGGCTGGGGACCGGCCGGTTGTTCGTCGACGACGTGACCGAGCCGGTGGCGCCGGTCGAGGGGTTCCTTTCGGTCGGGCCGGTGATACCCGATCCGGCTCGGCTGCAGGCGCTGCGGGCGCCGGCGGATCGGCGTCAGTGGTGGATCGACCGGGTCAAGGCCTGTTACCCGTTGCTTGTACCGTCGATCGGGTGATCAACCTGGCTTACGACGACAAGGGGACCGGTGAGCCGGTTGTCTTCATCTCCGGTCGCGGTGGTGCCGGGCGCACCTGGCACCTGCACCAGGTTCCGGCGTTCCTGGCGGCCGGGTATCGCTGCGTCACCTTCGACAATCGCGGCATCGGCGCCACCGAGAACGCCGAGGGTTTCACCACGGCGACCGTGGTGGCCGACACCGCGGCCCTGATCGAATCCCTCGGTATCGGCCCGGTGCGCATTGTCGCGGTGTCGATGGGCTCCTATGTCGCGCAGGAACTCATGGTGGTCCGCTCTGAACTCGTGAGTTCGGCGGTTTTGATGGCCACCCGCGGCCGATTGGACCGCACCCGCCAGTTCTTCCATCAGGCTGAGGCGGACCTCGGTGCGGCCGGCGTCGGGCTGCCCGCCACCTACGACGCGAAGACCCGGTTGTTGGAGAACTTCTCCCGCAAGACGCTCAACGACGACGCGGCGATCGCGGACTGGATCGCGATGTTCAGCATGTGGCCGACCAAGCTCACTCCCGGCTATCGCTGCCAGCTGGACATCGCTCCGCACACCAACCGGTTGCCGGCCTACCGCAACATCGCCGCTCCGGTCCTGGTGATCGGCTTCTCCGACGATGTCATCACGCCGCCGTACCTGGGCCGCGAAGTCGCCGACGCGCTGCCCAACGGCCGCTACCTGCAGATCCCCGACACCGGACACCTGGGGTTTCTGGAGCGGCCGGAGGCGGTCAACGCCGCGATGCTGAAGTTCTTTGCCGGCAACTGAGGCGTCAACCCGAGATCCTCGGTGATAACCGAGTCTGCGACCAGTGCTGGCTTCATAGGTGCGGACACACGCGAGACGCAGTCCCGATGCCACCGGCGCAGCCTCGGCGAAGCCGAAGATGCTGGTGTGGCGAATGTGCCGTGCCAGCCGATGACAACTGCCGGTTGTGACACCCTGTAGAGGTGAACCCCTCGACGACTCAGGCCCGCGTCGTCGTCGACGAATTGGTCCGCGGCGGCGTCCGTGACGTGGTGCTGTGCCCCGGCTCGCGCAACGCGCCGCTGGCGTTCGCGCTGCAGGACGCCGACCAGGCCGGTCGGTTGCGCTTACACGTGCGCATCGACGAACGCACCGCCGGCTATCTGGCGATCGGGCTGGCCATCGGGGGGAACGCGCCGGTCTGTATCGCCATGACGTCGGGCACCGCGGTGGCCAACCTCGGCCCGGCCGTGGTCGAGGCCAACTACGCACGGGTCCCGCTGATTGTGCTGTCCGCCAACCGGCCGTACGAACTGTTGGGGACCGGCGCCAACCAGACGATGGAACAACTCGGCTATTTCGGCTCACAGGTGCGCGCGACCATCAGCCTCGGGCTGGCCGAGGATGCCGCCGAGAAGTTGCCCGCGCTCAACGCCACCTGGCGTTCGGCAACGTGCCGAGTGTTGGCGGCGGCCATGGGTTCCCGTACCGCCAATGCCGGTCCCGTGCACTTCGACATCCCGCTGCGCGAACCTCTGGTGCCCGACCCCGAGCACATGTATGCGCCCACCCCGGCGGGCCGCCCCGACGGTCGGCCGTGGACCTACACGCCGCCGGTCACCTTCGATCAGCCGCTCGACATCGACCTCACGCCCGACACCGTGGTCATCGCCGGTCACGGCGCCGGTGTGCACCCCAACCTGGCGGCGCTGCCGACCGTCGCCGAGCCCACGGCGCCGCCGGCGGCCAACCCGCTGCATCCCCTCGCGCTGCCGCTGTTGCGACCGCAGCAGGTGATCATGCTGGGCCGCCCGACCCTGCACCGCCCGGTGTCGGCGCTGCTGGCCGACTCCGCGGTGCCGGTGTTCGCGCTGACGACGGGACCCCGTTGGCCCGACGTGTCAGGCAACTCCCAGGCCACCGGCACTCGGGCGGTGACCACCGGCGAGCCCGACCCGGGGTGGTTGCGCCGTTGCGCCGAGCTCAACCAGCAGGCCGTCGCCGCTGTGCGCACCCAGCTGGCCGAGCACCCGTTGACCACCGGCCTGCATGTCGCGGCGGCGGTCGCCGCTGCGCTGCGGCCCGGCGACCAGCTGGTATTGGGCGCGTCCAACCCGGTGCGCGACGCGGCGCTGGTCGGCGTAGACACCCGGGGCGTTCGGGTGCGGTCCAATCGCGGGGTCGCCGGGATCGATGGCACCGTGTCCACCATCATCGGGGCCGCGCTGGCTTTCGAACGCATCGGCAATCCGCACGACCCACCGCGCACCATTGCGCTGATCGGTGACCTCACCTTCGTGCACGACAGCTCGGGGCTGTTGATCGGGCCCACCGAACCCACCCCGCGGCAGCTGACGATCGTGGTGTCCAACGACAACGGCGGCGGCATCTTCGAACTGCTCGAGCAGGGCGACCCGAGGTTCTCGGACGTGTCCGCCCGGGTCTTCGGCACCCCGCACGACGTCGATGTCGGCGCGTTGTGCCGCGCATACCACGTGGAAAGCCGGCAGATCGAGGTGGACCAGCTGGCCGCCGCCCTCGACGAGCCCGGCGCCGGCATGCGGGTACTCGAGGTGAAAGCGGACCGGTCTTCGCTGCGGCGGCTGCACGCAGCGATCAAGGCGGCGTTGTGAGAAAAGCCGTCGGATCGCTGAAGTGCTTGCTGCGCATGATGATTCACGGCAGCACCGAGGAGTTGCCGGACACTCGCCCGCGGATGGTGGTGCGGTGGGCGCGGATAGCGGTGTTCATCGTCGTCCTTCTGGTCACCCTGCAGTCGGTGCTGCTGGTGGCCGGAGCGTGGCGCAATGACCTGGCGATCCAACGCAGCATGGGAGTCGCGCAGGCCGAGGTGCTCAGCGCCGGGCCACGGCGTTCCACCATCGAGTTCGTCACCCCCGACCGCATCACCTATCGGCCGGAACTCGGCGTGTTGTATCCCTCCGAACTCGCCACCGGCATGCGGATCTACGTCGAATACAACAAGAAGGACCCCAACCTGGTCCGGGTGCAGCACCGCAACGCCGGTCTGGCGATCATTCCGGCCGGGTCCATCGCGGTGGTGGCCTGGCTGATCGGTGCCGCCGCGTTGATTCTGCTGGCGGTGCTGGACAAGCGGCTGAATAAAGCCGATACGTAAGGCCGAGCAGATTTCGCGTCGCGTATCCCCGGCGGCAACCTGGCCGACAGCGGGTCCTGCCACTGTGGTGGCGTGCGCGTAGCAATCGTCGCCGAGTCGTTCCTCCCGCAGGTCAACGGTGTGAGCAACTCCGTGGTCCGGGTGCTCGAGCATCTGCGTCACACCGGCCACGAAGCCCTCGTCATCGCCCCGGACAACCCGCCCGGTGAGCCCCGTGCCGACCGCCTGCACGACGGTGTTCGGATCCACCGGACGCCGTCGCGGATGTTTCCCAAAGTGACCACGCTGCCGCTGGGCGTGCCCACGCCGCGAATCCTTCGCGTGCTGCGCGGCTTCGATCCCGATGTGGTGCACCTGGCCTCACCGGCGCTGCTCGGCTACGGCGCACTGCTGGCCGCGCGCCGGCTCGGGGTTCCGACGGTCGCCGTCTACCAAACCGACGTTCCGGGTTTCGCGGCGAGCTACGGCATTCCGATGACCACCCGGGCGGCGTGGGCGTGGTTCCGCCATTTGCACGCCCGCGCCGACCGCACCCTCGCGCCGTCCACGCCGACCATGGAAGCCCTTGCCGCGCAGGGCTTTCCGCGGGTACACAAGTGGTCGCGCGGCGTCGACCTGATTCGGTTCGTGCCGTCTGCCCGCGACGAGACGCTGCGGCGCAGGTGGTCTCCGGACGGCAGGCCGATCGTCGGCTTCGTCGGTCGCCTCGCGCCGGAGAAGCACGTCGAACGGCTCGCGGTGCTGGCCGCCGGCGGTGCGGTGCAACTCGTCATCGTCGGCGCCGGTGTCGACCGCGTCAAGTTGCAGAAGTCAATGCCCACAGCCATATTCACGGGCGCGCTGTACGGCGACGAGCTCGCCGCGGCGTATGCCAGCATGGACGTTTTCGTGCATCCCGGCGAACACGAGACGTTCTGTCAGGTCGTGCAGGAAGCGCTGGCGTCGGGGTTGCCGGTAGTGGCCCCCGACGCCGGCGGACCGCGCGACCTGGTATCCCCTTGCCGCACCGGCCTTTTGCTGCCGGTCGCGGAGTTCGAGTCGCGGCTGCCCGGGGCCGTCGACCACCTGCTGGCCGAACGGCAGCGCTATTCTCAGGCCGCCCGGCGCAGCGTGCTCGGCCGCAGCTGGTCGGTGATCTGTGACGAACTGCTCGGCCATTATGAGGCGGTGTTGTCACCGGCTGCCCGGGCGCAGGCGCGCCCACGCCGCCGGGCCTGAACCCGTCGCGGCGCTGCCTCCGGCGGCGCGGTCCGCCGCCCACCCGGTGACGTCAGGTGCCCGAGTTCCGATTGGCCGGGTAGCGTTTGGAGTCGTGAGCCGCGCTGACCTCGACAAGGATCCCCGGGATGTCGCGTCGATGTTCGACGGGGTCGCCCGCCGATATGACATCACCAACACCGTGCTCTCGCTGGGTCAGGACCGGTTTTGGCGGCGCGCCACCCGCTCCGCACTGAAGTTGGGTCCGGGGCAGAAGGTGCTCGACCTGGCCGCCGGCACCGCGGTGTCGACGGTCGAGTTGGCGAAGTCGGGCGCATGGTGCGTGGCCGCCGACTTCTCGGTCGGCATGCTGGCCGCGGGCAGCGCCCGCAACGTGCCCAAGGTGGCCGGCGACGCGACTCGGCTGCCGTTCGCCGACGACGTCTTCGATGCGGTCACGATCAGCTTCGGGTTGCGCAACGTGGCGGATTTTCCCGCCGGTCTGCGCGAGATGGCCCGGGTCACCAAGCCCGGCGGCAGGCTGGTGGTGTGCGAGTTCTCCACTCCCACCAGCCCATTGTTCGCCACCGCGTACAAGGAGTACCTGATGCAGGCGCTGCCGCGGGTGGCGCGGACGGTGTCCAGTAACCCCGACGCCTACGTCTATCTGGCGGAGTCCATCAGGGCCTGGCCGGACCAGGCGACGTTGGCGCAGGAGATCACGCGGGCGGGTTGGTCGGCGGTGCGGTGGCGCAATCTGACCAGCGGCATCGTGGCACTGCACGCCGGGTACAAGCCGCTCTGACGCGAGGCTCGGTGCGGCCGGCGCCCTAAGTGCCCGCGCGCTGCAGGAAGCCGACCTGCTCCGGGCAGTAGTGGTCGAGCGCCGCGCCGAGGAACTGGAACGCCTGACCCTGGGTGGTGCCCAACGGCAGATTGCGCTGCAGGAAGGTAGCGGATTTGTAGGGGTCCTTGTCCACCCCGCGCTCGATGCGCTGACAGCTGATCTTGCCCAGCCAGGCGTTGTAGTCCTGCGGGCCGTAGATGCCGTAGGTGTGCAGCTGAGCGTTGAAAGGGGCGTCATAATCGTCGGCCTGGGCAGGCGCCGCCAATGCGATAGCGGCGACCGCCACGGCCGCGAAAGCACCCAGCCTCCATGCCTTCATTAGGCGGACTATACACCGGCCACTGGGTCGGTGATCAGCCAAGATGAGCGGACAGCAGCCACGCGCTCACCGACTTGCGTCCGTCGGGTTCGTCGTGGGCCTCGAAGCCGGGCAGCTCGGGCGCGTCGGGGGGAACCTGAGCGTGGATGCGGGCGGGTCGGATGTCGTCGATCACCCAGTACTTGCCGACGACCTCGCGCAGCTCTTCCTCGGTGACAGCGTTGACGGGTCCCTGGGACAGCGCGGCCTTGTCGAAGACCAGGACGAAGTAGGACGCGCCCGGGGCTGCGGCGCGCACGATCGACTGCTGATAGCCCTCGCGCAGCTCGACCGGCATCGAGTGAAAAAGCGTGCTGTCCACGATGGTGTTGAACCGCCCGTCCGATCCGGCCGGGTAGCTGGCGAAGTCGCTGATGTCGGCGACCGCGAAGCTGGCGTTGCGCAGGCCTCGCCGCTGCGCCTCGGCCTTGGCCAGCTCGATCGCGGTGGGTGAGGCGTCCAGGCCGAGGGTGGTGTGCCCGCGCTCGGCCAGGGCCAGCGAGATGGCGCCCTCTCCGCAGCCCGCGTCGAGGACATTGCCGTGAAACTTGCCCCCATCGATGAGAGCGGCCAGCTCAGGCTGTGGTTCCCCCAGGCTCCACGGGGGCCGGACGCCCTCGCCGAGCTGGGCGGATTCGCCCCGGTAGGCCTGTTCGAATTCGAAATCCACTGGTGAAGTCATGCCCCAATGATATCAACCTACCTGATATATGTCAACCAGCCTGATATAGCGAGGGGCGCCCCGGTGGCGCTCACCCCGGTGGCGCTCACCCCAGTGGCGCTCACCCCAGGGGCGCGAGCAGACGCAAAATCGCACGGCATCGCGTCATTCCGTGCGATTTTGCGTCTGCTCGGCACCCTTGCGTCTGCTCGGCACCCTTAGCTGAACGGCGGTCGCCGGTCGATCAGCCGCGACATCCGACCGCCGCCGCGCCATACCCGCGCCACCCAGTCCGCATCCTCGTCGGTAACCAGGTTGCCCATCACCCGCACGGCGATGCGCATCAGCATGTTGGAGCGCATCGCGATCGGACCGGCCGCCGGGAGGAACCGCTGGAAGGTCAGCAGCAGGGCCAGCCGGCGTGCCACGGAGAAACCGCGGGCATAGTGGTCGGTCAGCAACGACGGCCAGAGACGGGAGAAGTCGGACGCCCCCAGCATCTCGGCGGCCAGCCGGCCGGTCTCCAGCCCGTAGTCGATGCCTTCCCCGTTGAGCGGGTTGACGCAGGCCGCGGCGTCGCCGATCAGCATCCAGTTCGGGCCGGCCACACCCGATACCGCCCCGCCCATCGGCAGCAACGCCGACGCCACCGCGCGCGGCGGCCCTTCGAATCCCCACTCGTCGCGCCGCAGGTCGGTGTAATACCGGATCAGCGGCCGCAGCGAAAGATCGGCCGGACGCTTGGTGGTCGACAGCGCCCCCACGCCGATGTTCACTTCGCCGTTGCCGAGCGGGAAGATCCAGCCGTAGCCCGGCAACACGGCGCCGTCGGGGGAGCGCAGTTCCAGGTGCGACGTCAGCCATGGGTCGTCGCTGCGCGCGGTCGCCAGGTACCCGCGGGCCGCCACGCCGTACACCGTCTCCTGATGCCAGCGCCGGCCCAGCTTGCGGCCCAGCGAGGAGCGTGCGCCATCGGCGACAATCAATCGGTCACACCTGACCTCGCTGCCATCGGCCAACGTCAGGGACGTCACGCGCCGCGACGAATCATGATGCGTTGCAACGACTTTAGTTCCCAGCAACATGCGCGCGCCGGATTTCTCGGCGACCTTGCGGATCTGTTCGTCAAGCTCCAGGCGGGCCACCGCGCTGCTGTGAGACGGGAACGATCGATCCGGCCACTGCACCTTCACCTCACCGCCGAAGCCGCTCAGCCGCAGGCCGCGGTGCTGGATGCGGCCGGACAGCCAGTCGGCCAGCCCAAGCCGCTCGAGCTCGAAGATCGCGCGGGGCGTCAGCCCGTCGCCGCAGGCCTTGTCGCGGGGGAAGCCGGCCGAGTCGATGACCAGGACATCCCGGCCCGTCCGGGCGGCCCAGGCCGCCGCCGCCGCGCCGGCCGGTCCGGCGCCCACCACCACCACCTGGGCGCGCAGGCCTCTGGGGACTACATTCTCCACGTCCCCCAGTATGTTGGTCCAATGAGGACTCCGGCGACGGTGGTGGCGGGCGTTGACTTCGGCGACGCCGGTTTCGCCGCGACTGTGCGTGACGGTGTCGCCCGTGTCGAGCAGCTCATGGACGCTGAGCTGCGGGGTTCCGACGAGGTGATGACCGAGTCCCTGCTGCACCTGTTCCTGGCCGGTGGCAAGCGGTTCCGCCCCCTGTTCACGGTGCTGTCCGCGCAGACCGGGCCGGACCCGGACAACCCGGACGTCACCCTGGCCGGCGCGGTGGTGGAGCTGATCCACCTGGCGACGCTGTATCACGACGACGTGATGGACGAGGCCGCGGTCCGCCGCGGCGCGCCCAGTGCCAACGCGCGCTGGGGCAACAACGTGGCCATCCTGGCCGGTGACTATCTGTTGGCGACGGCGTCGCGGTTGGTCTCCCGGTTGGGCCCACAGGCAGTGCGCATTGTCGCGGATACGTTTGCCGAGCTGGTGACCGGCCAGATGCGGGAGACACGCGGTACTCCGGCCGGCGTCGACCGCATCGAGCAGTACCTGCGGGTGGTGCACGAGAAGACGGGCAGCCTGATCGGCGCCGCAGGCCGGTTCGGTGGCATGTTCTCCGGCGCCGACGGCGAGCAGATCGAACGGCTGAGCCGGTTGGGCGGCATCGTCGGCACCGCTTTCCAGATCGCCGACGACATCATCGACATCGACAGTGAGTCCGACGAATCAGGCAAGGTGCCCGGCACCGACCTGCGCGAAGGGGTGCGGACCCTGCCGATGCTGTACGCGCTGCAGCAGACCGAGCCCGAAGGCGCAAGACTGCGCGAGTTGCTGGCCGGGCCCATCCTCGACGACGACGAGGTGCTCGAGGCGCTCGCCCTGCTACGGGCGTCGTCGGGCATGGCCAAGGCAAAGGAGACGTTGGCGGGGTACGCGGCCCGTGCGCATCACGAGCTGGACCTGCTGCCCGAATCTCCCGGCCGCACGGCACTGCAGGCACTGGTCGACTACACCGTCAGCCGGCAGGGTTGACCAGGTTCGAACCGAACGGAACCTGAACCGTCCTCCCGGGCGTTGATCGGCTGTAATCAAGTCGTAGGAGGACACACCAATGACCTGGCATCCGCATGCCAACAGGCTGAAGACGGTCCTGCTGTTGGTCGGTATGTCGGCGATGATTGTGTTCGTCGGCTCGCTGTTCGGCCGGACGGCACTGATTATCGCCACACTGTTCGCAGTCGGAATCAACGTCTACACGTACTACAACAGCGACAAACTGGCGCTGCGCGCCATGCACGCGGTACCCGTCTCGGAGTTGCAGTATCCGGCGATGTACCGGATTGTGCGCGAGCTGGCCACTGCGGCCCACCAGCCGATGCCGCGGCTGTACATCAGCGACACCAACGCACCCAATGCATTTGCCACCGGCCGCAACCCGCGCAACGCCGCGGTATGTTGCACCACCGGCATCCTGCGGATCCTCAGCGAGCGTGAGCTCCGCGCCGTGCTGGGCCACGAGCTGTCACACGTCTATAACCGCGACATCCTGATTTCCTGCGTCGCCGGCGCGCTCGCGTCGGTGGTCACCGCCCTGGCCAACATGGCCATGTGGTTCGGCGCGTTCGGCGGCAATCGCGAAGGTGGCGTCAATCCCTTTGCGATGCTGCTGGTTTCGTTGCTCGGGCCGATCGCCGCGACCGTCGTGCGACTGGCCGTGTCGCGATCCCGGGAGTATCAGGCCGACGAGTCGGGCGCGATGCTAACTGGAGACCCGCTTGCTCTGGCGTCGGCGTTACGCAAGATCTCCGGCGGGGTTCAGATGGCCCCGTTGCCACCCGAGCCGCAGCTGGCCAACCAGGCGCACCTGATGATCGCCAACCCGTTCCGGGCCGGTGAGCGCATCGGGTCGCTGTTCTCCACGCACCCGCCGATCGAGGACCGCATCCGCCGGCTGGAGCAGATGGCGCGCGGCTGATTACGCCGCACGCAAGCGATCACGTCAGCGGGGTCAGCCGCGCGAGCACCGTCCCCTCGGAGTCGACGAGGTCGAGCTCACCCGGGGGTGTGGCCGTCCGGTTGGTTCGCGCAAGGGCGGTCTGCACAGCCCTTTCCACCCGCATGACGTCAGGCCCACAGGACATCTTGGTGTAGGCCAAATCGGAAAAGCTCAGATCCGCCGCGACGTAAACGTAGCGTCCGACGAACTGGTTGCAGCCGGTGTCGCCGGTCGCCGCGCCATCGACCGACATATTCAGCGTGGGCCGTACGGTGTCAGGAGGCGCCGCGCCCATGACTTCGACGAAACGCCATGAGGTGCCGCCGATCACCGACGGGACAGGGTCTGCCGCCGCGGGAACGCAGGTGAATAAGCTGACCGCCGCCGCTACCGCCGCGGTCCCCAATGTGCGAGTCATGTCACGCCTCTCGATCGGGCCATGGATCCCCAGCAGTCCACGTTGCCGCGTGCTGGTGGTGTTCGAGAAGGGGCTTTGGAACCCGAACTCGAGAGACTTCCGGCCCGCGCCGGCGGGCCCGAACTCTCGATCTACTGCTGCGGGGGTGGCGGTTGCCAGCTCACCGGAAACCAGCCCGCGCGCACCCAGCCAACCGCGTTGACGCCCCCGGTGCGGAACGGACCCATCGGCGTATCGACCGGCGCGGAGGCCGGTGGTATCTCTGTGCCGGCGCGCACGAGAGTGCTCTTCCACTGCGGATCGGCAGAACTCTCGCCGCTCACATACATCCGGTAGAGCCAGTCGTTGGACCCGCCGACCACCGGGGTGTTGGCCGGGTGGACCTTCATCCATTCCGCCATGTCGACGCGGATCATTCCGCAAGCGGCCCAAAGGGTTTCGCACGGGACATCGACGAAGTCGCCGAGGGGCGTGGTCACCGTTTGCCCGTACTGAGCCTGGACAGGGTTGCCGTTGGCGTCGTAGAGCACACCATTCCAGCCCTGGCTCCGGGTGTCGGGGCCCGTCACGGCCATCTCATAGAAGAGGCGACCGGGCGGGTCGGCCCGCGCCGCAGTCGGCATGAGCATTGTCCCGAACACTGCGGCTGCGAACACCAGCCATGCCCGCAGGAGGCCTGCCGACCCTGTCAACCGCATCTGGCGCTCCCCGCTTCTTGTCGCTTGGTGTCACAGTAAGTCGCCGATGAAACGACGGTCATCGATTGTGCGGATGCCTGCCGCACGGGGGCGTAAGTGGGGCCGTTCGCCCCTTTTCGACCGTGACGGGCGATGGCATTCTCAGCCCATGAGGCGGACGATCTGCGTTCTCTCGGCCGTCACCTTATTGCTTGCGGGTGCGGCCTGCAGCCATCGCGGACAGCCGGCGTTGACGTCGCCGAATCCGACGGCGCCGGCGACGGCACCGGCCGCCAACGGCGGCTCGGTGCGGGTGTATTTCATGCGGGCGGACAAGGTCGCCACCGCCGGCCGGTCGGTGGCCGATACCCGCAAGGACCAAACGCTGCAAGCACTTCTGGACGGGCCCAACGACTTCGAGCGAAGCGCCGGTATGTCGACCGACATCCCGGCCGGCACAAAGCTGCTCGGACTCGCGCTCGCAGACGGCGCCGCGACCGCCGACCTCTCCGACGACTTCCAGTCGGGCGGCGCGGCCGGGAAACTGCGTCTCGCCCAGGTCGTCTTCACACTCACGCAGTTCGACGATGTCCGTCAGGTGACGATCACAATCAACGGAAAGCCCATCGAAGGTGCGCTCAACCTCAAGCGTGGCGACCTGGAGGCCGTCACACCCAAGATTCTGGTGGAGTCCCCGGCTCCGGGAGAGTCCGTGACGTCGCCGTTGAAGATCTTCGGTGCCGCCAACGTTTTCGAGGGAACAGTCTCCTACTCGGTCGAGGGCCCCGATGGCGCAGAGCTGGACCACGGTTTCACTACAGCGACACAGCAGTTATGGGAGAGGTGGTTCGCTTTCGCCTTCACCTCCGGTTACCCGACGCAACCACACGGTCTTGGCCACGTCGTCGTCTGGGAAACGAGCATGCGGGACGGGTCCCGTGTCAATGTCTACGACGTGCCGGTAAACATGTGAGCCGGCTTGCGCGCTCGCCTATCATCGCGCGAGTGACGGAGGGTGTGACCGTTGGTGTCGAAAGCCTCTATTGGCCCACGACCTGAGCCGGAAATGTCCACGACATGATGCGCACGTTGTTTGCCACGGCAGCGGTGGCAGCGGCTGTTCTTGGCTTTGCACCGACAGTCGGCGCCGACCCTGACATCTCCGACTCACCGCTGTAGTGAGGGAAGTTGTAGCGAGCGGTGCTACGAGAACTGTTGCGGTGACACGTAATGTCTTGCAGGTTAAGAGCTTTCGTGCCTGAACGATTGCCTCAAGAACTGCTAGCGCTGGCCAGCGGCTGCGATCACAGACACAGTGCCGTCGTTGAAGTTGGTGACGTAGACGGTGTGTGTGCCCGGATCTACCGCGACGCCGTGCCCCAGCGATGCCCCGGTAAGAGGGCCGGTGACGGTGACTGTGCGGGTGGACCCGTCGATCACCGCCAGCGTGTCGTTGGCGTATTTGGGAACGTAGACGGTGTGGGTTCCTGGGTCCACCGCCAACCCGTCCGGGTCCTTGCCGATGGGAATGGTCGCGGTCACCGTGCGGGTCGACGCGTCGATCACTGAGACTCTGCCACTGCGCGACGGCGGCTGCGTGTCGTTGGGGGCGGTCTCGGGGTCGCTGGTAGCGACATAGACGACATGGGTGCCCGGGTCGACCGCAACGGCTTTGGGCCAGTGAGCGACCGGCATGGTCGCGGTGACGGTGTGCGTCGACCCATCGATCAGTGACATGGTGTCATCGCCGGAATTGGTGGCGTAGACGATGTGGCTGCCCGGATCCACCGCCACTTCGCCCGCTAAATTGCCGACTGGAACGGTAGCGGTGACGGTGTGCGTCGACCCGTCGATCACAGACACCGCGCCGGCGCCGCCGTGGGGATCCGAGCTGCCGACGTAGACGGTGTGGGTGCCCGGATCGACCGCCACTGTGGACGGTCCGGGTGCGACGGGCACGGTGGCGATGACCGTCTTGTTCCCGCCGTCGATCACCGACACGGTGTTGTCCGTGGAGTTGACGACGTAGACGGTGTGACTGCCCGGATCCACCGCCACCGCACCCGCGTGCCTGCCCACCGGCACAGTCGCGGTCACCGCCCGCGTCGTCCCGTCGATCACAATGACCGTCCCGTCGCCGCTGTCAGAGTCCAGATTGCCGACGTAGACGGTGTGGGTTGCCGGATCCACCGCCACCCCGCCCGGGCCCTTGCCGACGGGAATGGTGGCCGCAACCTTGTATTGGGTTTGCCCACTTGACGGCGCAGCAGCCGAGGGGGAACTCGCCTTCGACGCCTGACCTCCGGACGGTCCCCGGCATCCAGACAGGAATGGGGCCAACACGACGGTCCCGATGACCGCGAGCACGCAAGTCTGCACCGGGACGGGCACGGGCCGCCGGTGTTGCCGGGTCCGGTTCGGCTGACGTTCGTGCGCTGCCTTCATCTGAGTCGCTCCCTCCAGCTGTGGACCGGGTATTGGCAGGAATGATGGCGTCCATTTGACGCTGCAATCCCTAGCGCGCTTCGATCACCGACAGCGTTTGGTCGCTGCCGTTGGCGACGTAGACGGTGTGGGTCTGTGGATCCACCGCAACGCCTTGCGGGCCGTGGCCCACGTGCACGGTGGCGGTGACCGCGTGCGTCGAACCGTCGAGCACGGACACGGTGTCATTGCCCGTGGCTGCGTGGACGGTGTGCGTGCCAGGATCGACCGTCACACCATTCAGCGCGCCGCCGACAGTGGCGGTGACGGTGTGCGTCGACCCGTCGATCACCGACATCGGCTCGGTTGAGGTGAAGACGTAGACCGTGTGGGTGCCCCAATCCACCGCCACATCATTCGGCCACCGCCCGACTTGCAGGGTTGCGGTGACGGTGCGCGTCTGTGCGTCTATCACCACGGTGTGCTCGCCGAAGTTGGCGACATGCACCGCGTGTATGCCCGGGTCGACCGCCACACGCGATGCCCCACGGCCGACCGGCACGGTCGCGGTGACCCTGTGCGGACTCTCATGTCGATGCAGGGACTTCGCCAACACGATGGCGCCGATGGTCACCAGCACGGCCGCCACGAAGGCCAGTGTGAGCAGGACTGGGCGCATACCGCTGCGGCTGGGCTGGTCGGTTCGTTGCTCAATCACGCGTTCCGTCCCCCGATTCAGAGTCCATACACCATCGTCACTGTCTACTCGGTGCGGGAAAAGGACCGAAAGTCCTTTGTCGTCGCGGCGGTTCTGCTGTCTCGTCAGCGCTGGATCGGCGGAACACACGGTCGCAGGGCGCGTTTTTCGGTTCGGAGACAGCGTGATTGGGGACTGGGGGAGGGCCTAATGCGAATGCGACGGGCCCGAGTGCTCTACTACTTCGGGTTTGTCGTCGAAGGGCCAGGTTCGACGCTGATCGGGTCGACACGCACGAGCGAATGGGACGCAAGCGAGTTCTGGGAATTGACGCTGCCATTCGACCAGGAGGTGGCATCGATTCGCCGTCAGTTGCCGGTCGGTGGGGATCTTCAAGGCCTCATGTGGTGTCTGGAGGAGGTGAACGACAACGGCGGTTATGTCCATTGGAAGTAGGGCGACGCGGCGACGGAGAGGATGATCGTCGTGGACGTGTTCAGGCGCTTCAGCCCGCTCCAGAAGAACGGCGCTGTGAACATTCATGAGTCGGCCAACACGCCGGACCCGTGCTCTAGGGCTTAGCCCTTGGGAAGCCGACTAAGCAAAGACGAGCGATGATTCGAGCGCTAGTGGTGATGGCGGTAGGTGTGGCGGCCGCCATCGGTATGGCTTCGACGGCCGGCGCCGGCCCCGACGACCAGCTGCGGGGGTTGTTGCCCGCCGGATACGGCCCCGGCTCATGCTGAGCGCCGAACATAGCGACTCCACCCGGGGGAGCCCCACCGTGGATGTACGCACAAACAGCTGCCCTCGAGTGTGGGGGCAACGCGCTGCCCGGCGGCCCGACCTACGAGTACCACAGGTTGTAAGCCGATCACGACATGCTGAACAACACCTTCGCGGGAGAATAGGACGCCAGTCGCCAGGCGTACTGGTGGTTTCTGCCATGCCCCGGGCGGGAGCGAACGGCGTCTACGGGACGCAAAGGCCATCATGTGGACAAGGGCCTGCTGTCGCCAGTCGGTAATCGATTGGTGTGCGGCATGATCGAGGTAACTGACGGCGATGTGCAGTTGTAACGCTCCGACGGACAAGCGAATACGACGACGGACAAGCGAATACGACTCGCTCCGAAACGCCGATGTTTCGGGGGCCCTAGTGGGAACCTTTGATCGACGGTGGGGGGCAGCCGGCAGCGGCCACCGGTCGCGCTCGGCGCATAGCGAACCCGAAGGTTCTAGGTACCGCGCCTGATGCCGCCCGGGTTCAGAACCCCGAGCCGTGCACCTCGTGTCCGGGTTCCTCGGCCGCCAGGCCACTGTAAGCCTGCTCGACGGTGGAGCCGTGGTTGATCACCGCGTCGACCTCTCGCGCAATCGGCATGCTCAACCCGAACTCGTCGGCGAACTCCATGATCACGCTGGCGGCCTTGACGCCCTCGGCCACCTGGTTCATCGATGCGATGATCTCGTCGATGGGCTTGCCGGCACCGAGTTGTTCCCCCACGTGGCGGTTGCGGCTGCGCTGGCTGGTGCAGGTGACGATCAGGTCACCCAGTCCGGCCAGGCCGGGGAAGGTTTCGGCGTTGCCGCCCATCGCCACGCCCAGCTTGGTCATCTCGCGCAGCGCCCGCGCTATCACCAGCGCCCGGGTGTTCTCGCCGATGCCCAGCGAATAGCCCATGCCGACCGCGATCGCGAACACGTTCTTGAGCGCCCCGGCCATCTCCACCCCGATGACGTCGTCGGTGGTGTAAACGCGAAAACGCCGGGTGCGGAACAGAGTTGACAACCGGGTGGCCAGGTGTTGGTCCGGCATGGCCAGCACCGCGGCCGCGGCGTAACCCTCGGCCACCTCGCGGGCGATGTTCGGTCCGGCCAGGATGCCTGCGGGGTGCCCGGGCAGGATCTCCTCGATGATCTGGGACATCCGCATGTTGGTGCCCTGCTCGAGCCCCTTGACCAGGGAGACCACCGGGACCCACGGTCGCAACTCCTTGGCCAGTTCGGTCAGGACCCCGCGGAAGCCGTGCGACGGCACCCCCATCACCAGGACGTCGGCGCAATTGGCCGCTTCGGCGAAGTCGGTGGTGGCGCGCAGCGAGCTACTCAGCGCTACCTCGTTGCCGAGATAGCGGCTGTTGCGGTGGTTTTCGTTGATGTCCTTGGCGGTATCCTCCGAACGCACCCACTGCAGGGTCGGCCCGCGGCGCGCGCAGATTGAGGCTACGGTCGTGCCCCAGGAACCGCCACCGAGCACAACGACTTTGGGTTCGCGCTTCTCAGCTGACATGAACGTCAGCCTATTGCGGTCACCGGCGAATACCAACGACCTCTCGGCAAAGGACTTCGGGCCCTTCCCGGTGCCGCTGTGCCGCTGGATGGTGGAGTGGTGATCTCTTGCCGAGCGTTGTCGGCCGTGGCCGCCCTCGTCCTGTCGGTGTCGTGGCCCGCCACTGCGGCGGCCGATGACGGGCGACCGCAGACCAACGCGGAACAGGTGGCGGCGGCCCGGATACGGCCGGCCGTGATGTTCCTCAGTGCCGAGGCGTACGGCATGGTCAGGTTGCCCGATGGCAAGACGCTGTCGTTCTTCGGTGAGGGGTCGAACGCACCCTTCGTCGTCACCTGGACCTGCACAGGCTTCGTCGTCAACCCGGACGGCTGGGTGGCCACGGCAGGGCACTGCGTCGATCCGGACACGGCAAAGGAGCTGATACTCAAGCGCGCCGCCGGTGAGTTCCAGGCTCAGTACCCCGACTCGCCGGTGAGCCGGGACCCGATGGCGACGCTGCAGTACCTGGCAAAGAATGCCCGGGTGGAAGGCACGCTGCCGGATAAGGGGCCAGAACTCAACCTCACATTGATCTACGGCACTGGGACGAAGATCGCCGCGAAAATGCCGGCCGGCGTCGTGGATTTCCGGCCACTGAGCAAGGGCGACGTGGCGCTGCTGAAGGTGGACAAGCGCAATCTGCCGTCCTCCGAGCTCGCCACCGACGGCGAGGTGGGCGTCGGCACCCCGGTGCTGGCCGTCGGCTACCCGGAGCCCACTGCGCGGCTCACCGGTCCGTCGCTGGACCCGACGAATAAGAGCGGCAAGGTGAGCAAGAAGGCGAAGGTGAAGTCCAGCCCGGCCTATGAGATCGACGCCGCCCTCGCCGAGGGGATGAGCGGGGGCCCGACGGTGGACCTCAACGGCAAGGTGATCGGTGTGAACAGCTTCGGCCCTGCGGGTCAATCCCAGCCGTTCAACTTCGTCACGCCCGCCGAGACGCTGGCCAGCATGATGATGGCCAAGGCCGTCAAGGCCACGCTCGGACCCGCGGACCGGTCCTACCGCCAAGGGCTCGACCATTACTACGCCGGCCGCTACAGCGACGCGATAAAGGACTTCGACGAAGCCCTGGTGCTTTCCCCCGACTACCCCGGCGCCGCCGACCTCAAGACCAGCGCGGCCAATCTGCGCGAGCAGTACGGCGACGTTTCGATCTTCGAGCGGTCAAATCTGTTGTGGTACATCGCAAGTGGGGTACTGTTGGTGCTGGCCGTCGGCGGCTGGGTGACGCTGATGGTCCTCAGGAGCCGGCGGCAGCGTCGCGCCGAAGCCGAGGTCGCCAACTCGGCCGAGGATGAGGCAACGGGCAGCGTGCGATCGCTTGGGCTTGTCCCTGCGGTGGATGTCGATGAACCGCACTTCTGCGTCAACTGCGGCGCGCAGCATCACCACGCCGAGAAGTTCTGCCCGAACTGCGGCAAGAAGATCTCCATCGGGGAGTCCGCTTAGCCCGCCAGCGCCGCCCGGTCGCCCGCCCGTCCGAACACCATGGCCTCCTCGATCCGGTCCAACCGGTAGTCGATCGCATCGGCGAAATAGTTCTGCCGAACGTTCCACGGCCGCTTGGTGCCGGACTTCGGCAGGGCGTGCAGCGCCCGCTTGACGTACCCGGCCTGGATGTCCCAGGCCGGTTTCTCGGTCATCGAGCGGTCGCCGAGATGGGGGCTGGCGTGGGTGTAGCCGTGCTCGGCCATGTAAGCCAGTAGTTTGGCGGTCGCCCGCGCGGTCATGTCGGCCCGCAACGTCCAGGAGGCGTTCGTGTACCCGACGCACCAGAACAGGTTGGGCACGTCTTCGAGCATGTGGGCCTTGTAGACGAAGCGGTCCGTGGGGTTGATCTGGATGCCGTCGATGCTGATCCGGACGCCGCCGAGGGCCTGCAATCGGAGGCCGGTGGCGGTGACGATGACGTCGGCAGCCAGGTGCCGCCCGGACGTCAGAGTGATGCCGGTGGCGTCGAAGTGGTCGATCTGATCGGTGACCACCTCGGCCTTCCCGTCGGCGACGGCCTGGTACAGGTCGGCGTCGGGGATCAGGCACAGCCGCTGATCCCAAGGGTTGTAGCGGGGCTTGAAGTGCGTGTCGACGTCGTAGCCCGCGGGCAGATTCTGGACCGCGGTCCGGCGTAGCAGCCATTTGATCAGTGGCGGCACCTTACGCGACAGGAACCACAGCACGCCTTCCATCAAGGCGTTGTAGAACCGGATGGTCAGGTGAGCAACCCCGCGCGGCAACAGCTTTCGGCTCAGCCAGGCGACCTTGCTGTACTTCGACGCCGAGATCAGGTACGTCGGCGAACGTTGCAGCATGATCACCTTGGCGGCCTTTTCGGCCATCGCGGGAATCAGCGTCACGGCCGTCGCGCCGCTGCCGATCACCACCACGTTCTTGCCCGTGTAGTCGAGGTCTTCCGGCCAGTGCTGGGGATGTATGACCGTGCCGCCGAACTGCTCGATGCCGGGGAAGTCGGGGGTGTAGCCCGCGTCGTAGTCGTAGTAACCGCTGCCGAAGAAGACGAACCGGCTGCGGCACTGCTTGGTGACGCCGTCGTGCTCGAAGCTGACTGTCCAGGTGTCGGTGGCCGAATCCCAGTCCGCGCCGCGCACATAGCTGCGGAATTGAATGTGCTCGTCGATCCCGTACTTGCGGGCCATATCGGTCAGGTACTCGCGGATGTGGTCACCGTCGGCGACGCCTTCTTCGCGGGTCCACGGCTCGTAGGGAAAGCTGAGCGTGAAGATGCTGCTGTCCGACCGCACCCCGGGGTAGCGGAAGAGGTCCCACGTGCCGCCGATCCGCTCCCGACGCTCCAGGATGGTGTAAGTGAGCCCCGGGTTGCGCTGCAGGATGCGATAAGCGGCGCCGAGACCGGAGATGCCGGCCCCGACGATCAGGACGTCGACGTAATCCGTCTCGGTCATCGTGAACCTCGCTTGTCTAAGGGAGATGCCGTCACCAGCCTAAGACTTCGGCCTGGTCGGATTGAGATTGCGCTCAGGGCGGCGACACGCCGGGCGGACCCACCCCTAGCGCAGAATCGAAGGCGGCACCCGCAGGGTCGGCGCCGGCTACCGGTAGTTCACGAATTGCAGCGCCACATCGAGGTCGGCCTGCTTGAGCAGGCCCTGAACGGCCTGCAGGTCGTCGCGCTTCTTGCTGGTCACCCGCACCTCGTCGCCCTGGATCTGGGTCTTGACGGTCTTGGGACCCTCGTCGCGGATGAGCTTGGTGATCTTCTTGGCGTTCTCGCTGCTGATGCCCTGCTTGAGGGTGCCAGTCAACTTGTAGGTCTTGCCGGAAGGCTGCGGTTCGCCCGCTTCGAAGGACTTCAGCGAGATGTCGCGACGGATCAGCTTCTCCTTGAAAACGTCGAGCGCTGCCTTGACCCGCTCTTCGGTGGACGAGGTCAGCTCGATGCCCTCCTCGCCCTTCCAGGCGATTTTGGTGTCGGTGCCGCGGAAGTCGAAGCGCGTGGACAGTTCCTTGGCGGCCTGGTTGAGCGCGTTGTCGACTTCCTGCCGGTCGATCTTGCTGACGATGTCGAACGATGAGTCCGCCATGCGTTGCGTCCCTTCTTCAGTGCTGCCCGTTTGTGAACTGTCTACCCGGTCGTTGTACCCTGCTAGGCGGCAGGTTGCCCGAGCGGCCAATGGGAGCGGACTGTAAATCCGTCGCGAAAGCTTCACAGGTTCGAATCCTGTACCTGCCACCACCAGGTTCGTGCCAAACGTGGCATCCGGCGCCGCGCCGCGGCAGCACCTTCCATACTTGCCTCGAAGAGAGGTAACAAGGAGGGATGACAGTGCCGTCGGTAATCACTGAACCCAAGACATCGACCAACTTGGCGAAGATGTTCTTCGATCGGGTCGGCGCGTCGGCCGGCAAGGAGGCGTTCCGGCTCCTGCGCGACGACCGTTGGGTGCCGGTCACCTGGCAAGAGACCGCGGATCGCGTCCTGGAGCTCGCGGCCGGGTTGCTCTCCGCAGGCATCGGACCCGAACAGCGCGTCGCAATCATGTCTGGCACCCGGTACGAGTGGATCTTGGCCGACCTCGCCGTCATGTGCGCCGGTGCGGCAACCACGACGGTCTATCCCAGCACGCACGCCGCCGACGCCACCTACATCGTGGCCGACTCGGAGTCGCAGATCGTGTTCGCCGAGGACGCTTCCCAGGTCGCCAAGCTCGCCGACAATCGCGGCGACCTGCCCGATGTGCGCCTGATCGTGTTGATGGACGGCGAGGGCGACGGCGACTGGGTCATCACCTTCGACGAACTCGCCCGCCGCGGAGCCGCTCACTTGCAAGAGCACCCGGCCTCGGTCGTCGACGCCGCGGCCGGGGTGACGAGCGAATCGCTGGCCACCCTGATCTACACGTCCGGAACCACCGGCCGCCCCAAAGGGGTTCGGCTCGCGCACCGGTCATGGACGTCGGCGGCGGAGTTCATCCGCGGCGAGGGCCTGCTCGGCGACGACGACCTCCATGTGCTGTGGTTGCCGCTGGCCCACTCCTTCGGCAAGGTACTGCTCGCCAGCCAGCTCGCATGTGGGTTCGTCAGCGCGGTCGACGGCCGCGTCGACAAGATCGTCGAGAACATGGGCACCGTGAAACCGACCTTCATGGCCGCCGTGCCCCGCATCTTCGAGAAGGCGCACGCTCGGATCGTCATGACCAGCCAGAGCGGCGGCGGCATGAAGGCCCGGCTGTTCGAGCAGGCCTTCCGGGCCGGCCTGGAGGTGTCGCGTCGCCGCCGCGACGGCCGGCCGGTGCCGCTGGCTCTCCAGCTGCAGTATCAGCTGTTCGACCGCCTGGTGTTCGGCAAGGTTCGCGACGTCTTCGGCGGCCGGCTGCGGTTCTTCGTATCCGGCTCGGCGCCGCTCAACCGTGAGATCGCCGAATGGTTCCACGCCGCCGGAGTACTGGTGCTGGAGGGCTACGGACTCACCGAATCCGCCGGCGCCGGCTTCATCAACCGTCCCGACAACTACAAGCTCGGCACCGTGGGGTTGCCGTTCGACGGCACGGACGTCCGCATCGGCGACGACGGGGAAGTGCAGCTGCGCGGCCCACTGGTCATGACGGGTTATCACCACCTGCCCGACAAGACCGCAGAGGCGATGACCGGCGACGGGTGGCTGCGCACCGGTGATCGCGGCAGCCTGGATTCCGACGGGTTCCTCACCATCACCGGCCGCATCAAGGAGTTGTTCAAGACGTCCGGGGGCAAGTACGTCGCGCCCCCGGCGATCGAAGCGAAGTTCATGGCGCTGTGCCCCTACGCCAGCCAATTCATCGTGTTCGGGGAAGCCCGCAATTTCTGCGTTGCGCTGATCGCCCTGGACAACGACTCTTTGACGAAATGGGCTCAGGAACAAGGAATCTCGGAAACGTCGTTCGCCGAACTCACCCGCAACGCCCAGGTGCGCGAGATGGTCGACGGATATGTGCAGCAGCTGAACGGCGAACTCAACCGCTGGGAAACCATCAAGAAGTGGGAGCTGATCGACCACGAATTATCGGTCGACACAGGGGAACTCACGCCGTCGTTGAAGCTCAAGCGGTCGGTCGTCGAGCAGAACAACAAGGAGACCATCGACGCGTTCTACGGCTGAGGGCTACCCCAGCTGCGGCATCACCTCACTGGCCAACAGCTCCAGGTGCGCCAAGTCCGACATGTCGAGCAGCTGCGCGTAGACCCGTTGCACGCCCAACTCACCCCACGGCCCCAATTTGTCGACGATCTCGTTCGGCGTGCCGACCAGGGGACTGTTGGACCGCATCTCGTCAACCTCGCGCCCGATCACCGCTGCGCGACGGACCACCTCGGATTCGTCGCGGCCGGCGCAGAGCACGAAGGCGCTCGAGTAGACGATCGAGTCGGCGGCGCGGTCAGCCGCCGCGACCGCATCGGCCACTCGCTGGAATTGTGTCCGCACCACATCGATGGTCGCGAAGGGCACGTTGAATTCGGCCGCATACTCCGCCGCCAGCGCGGGCGTCCGTTTGGCGCCGGTGCCCCCCATCACGATCGGGGGATGCGGGTCTTGCACCGGTTTGGGTAGCCCCGGTGAGCCGGTGATCGTGTAATGCTCACCGGCGTAGTCGAACGTCTCGCCCTCCGTTGATCTCCATAAACCCGTGATGATGGCGAGTTGTTCGGTCAGCCGGTCGAAGCGTTCCCGCACCGACGGAAACGGTATCCCGTATGCCTGGTGCTCGGCTTCGAACCAGCCGCTGCCCAGGCCGAATTCCACACGGCCGCCGCTCATTTCGTCAACCTGTGCCACGGCGATCGCCAACGGTCCCGGGTAGCGGAACGTCGCGGACGTCACTAACGTGCCCAACCGGATGCGCGATGTCTCGCGGGCGATCGCGCCCAGCGTCACCCACGAGTCGGTCGGTCCCGGACCACCGTCACCGCTCATGGCCAGGTAATGATCGGAGCGGAAGAACGCATCGAAGCCGAGGTCCTCGGCGGCGCGGGCCACTGCCAACTGGTCGGCGTAGGTGGCGCCTTGTTGTGGCTCGACGAAAGCCCGGAAGTCCATGTTTTCCTTCGGTATCTCTTTGCACCGCAACGGGATAGCGGCACCGACGACTCAGGGTACTTTAGTGGACTCGGGATCGGAATCGTCGAACCTGACGGTGACGCGCTGCGAGCTCTTGACCCGCTCGGCCTTGGCCTTGCTGGCGTAGGTCTTCCGGTCGGCCGCGGTGAGGTCCGCGTCGTCGGAGAAGGGCGTGAGCAACGAGCGCGGGTGCAGGTTTTCGACCAACACGACGTTGATCTCCGCGCACAGCACCAGTGTCGACGAAATCAGGAACAGGAAGGCCAGCATCCCGAGGACCAGTGCGAACACGCTGTTGGTCGCGCTGGAGGTGCGCACGACGTGCCCGATGTAGCCGGCACCGAACCACTGCAGTATCTGCCAGACGACGGCCGCCGCGATGGCCCCTGGCAACACCTGCCGGTAGGTGAGTTCCCGTGCGGTGGTGACCCGAAATGCGACCAGGCAGATGACCGCGTTGATCGCGACCGCGGCGAGGGTGGCGCCGATCCTGCCGAACACGCCCAGCGTGCTGCTGGCATGGGCGAAGGCGGAGAGCAGGGTAGTCGCGATCGCCGCCGAACCGAGAACCAACAGCAGCAGCAAGCTACGCAACCGCGATCGGATCACGTCGGGACGCTGGTGCCGTTCCACTGCCCACACCGAATCCATCGCGTTCTGCAACGCCTGCCCGACGCCCAGACCTCCGTAGAGCGCACCGAAAACGCCGACCGCCACCGCGCCCGCTCCGCCGCTGAGTCCCTCCGGCTGATGCAACTGGCTGCCGATCACCGGGAACTGACTCAGTGTGCTCTGCAACACTTGTGCCTGCAGGTCGGGTCTGCCGGCGAGCAACACCCCGAGGCCGGTAGTCAGCAGCAACAACAGCGGAAACAGCGACACGAAGGCGTAGTAGGTGATCAGCGCCGCGAGATAGCCGCCCTGATCGTCGACGTATTTGTAGATGACCGCGATGGCCACGCCCACCGTGCGATTGCGTTGCTGCAATCTGTCCAGCCAGCCGACCATCGCCGCTCGTTTCACGTTCTGCCGAATCCCCACCCGGGATTGTTGCGGGAGATACCCGAAATCGGGCACGGTCAATCGTTCGCGGGAGCGCCCAGTTCGGGGGTGCAAACCCCGCGTCGGAGGTGGCCGCGGCGCGCTGCTCACACGGTCGCGCGGTCGCGACCCTCCCAGTACGGCTTGCGCAACTCCTTCTTGAGGATCTTGCCGGTCGGGTTGCGCGGCAATTCATCGGCGAAGTCGATCGTCTTCGGGCACTTGTAGGCCGCAAGCCGCTCGCGGGCGAAGGCGATGATCTCCTCTGCGGTGGCTTCACCCTCAAGGGAGACAACGGCTTTCACCACCTCGCCCCACTTGTCGTCGGGCACCCCGATGACCGCGACGTCGGCGACCGCCGGATGTTCGGCCAATACCTGCTCCACCTCGATCGAGTAGATGTTCTCGCCGCCCGAGATGATCATGTCCTTGAGCCGGTCCTCGACGAAGACGTAGCCGTCGTCGTCGACGCGCCCGATGTCGCCGGTGCGGAACCAGCCATCCTCGGTGATCGCCTCGGCCGTCGCATCCGGCCTGTTGTGATAGCCCTTCATCAATTGCGGTGAACGGAACCACAATTCACCCTGCTCGCCGGTCGGCACGTCCTTCAGCGTGTACGGGTCGACGACGCGCACCTCCGCACCCGGCACCAGCGTTCCGGCACTGCTGAGCCGCTCCGGGTGGTCGGTGGCACGGTGGGCCTCGGGCAGCAGATGGCTGATCACACCACACAATTCGGTCAGCCCGTAAGCCTGGATGAAGTCGGTGTTCGGCCATGCTTCCAACGCCGCGCGCAGCAGCGGCAGCGGCATCGGTGACGCGCCATACGAATACGTCTTGAGCGCGCCGAACAGCTTCACCGCGTCCGCACCGGACTCCAGCACCTTCGCCAGCACCGCGGGCACCAGGAATGTTCTGTTGGCGCCCTTGAGGATCGCGCCCGCCAAGGTGATGCCGTCGACGTCACGCGTCATCACGCTGGGCACCCCGTCGTGGATGCCGAACTGGACATAGGACGAGCCGCCGACGTGGAACAGCGGCATCGACACCATGCTCTTGTCGCCGGGTTCGAATTCGAAACCCTCGTGGGCGTTGATCGTGTGCGCGATCATGTTCGCCTGCGTCAGCTGGACTCCCTTGGGGCGCCCGGTGGTACCCGAGGAGTACATGATGATGCACACGTCGTCGGGTTCGACATCGTCGGCTCTTCCCACCGGCGTCGCCCCGGCCAGCAGGGCTTCGTATTCGTCGCCGTCCCCGCCTTCGGGGGTGACCGTGATGACGTGCTCGACATGGGTGAGGTCGCCGCGGATCTTGTCGATACTCGGCTTCAGCTCGGCACCGACGATCAGCACCTTGGCGCCCGAATCGTTGAGCACATAGTCGAGTTCGTCGGCCGCAAGCCGGAAGTTGATGATTGCGTTGGCCGCGCCCAACGACGCCGCGGCAAAGGTGAGCTCGACACACGCCGGATGGTTCTTGTCCAGAAACGCCACCACATCTCCGCGCTTGATACCGAATGCGCTCAGAGCACCGGCCAGCCGGCGCACCCGATCGTTCCACTGCGCCCAGGTCCACTTCCGGTCCAGATAGTCGATCGCCTCGTCGTCGGGCTTGGTGGCAGCCCAGTGGGCCAGACGGTCATCCAGAAAGCGAGGGTCTGCGAGGTCAGGCATGTGCTGAGCCTTCCATGTCAGGTGGCGAGTCGGAAAGGTTCTGATCAGTGGATGCGGGCGCTGCCGCCCAGCCCAACTTCTAACACGCTGCCGGTGATGACCCCCGGGTCGGTGACCAGGTACACGACGCCCCGGCTGACATCGTCGGGCTGCAGCCACGGTTGGGGTATCGGATTGGCCCTCATCATGCGCCGCACCAGATCATCGGGCACGTCTTCGCCACCGGCGGGCTGCACCATCGGCGTCTGGGTGGTCGTCGGGCAGATGACGTTGACGGTGATGCCCTCTTTGGCGACCTCCAGGGCCACGGACTTGGCGAGTCCGATGATTCCCCATTTGGTGGCGTTGTAGGCGGCCAGATCGGGGATCCCCATCCGGCCGCCCATCGAGGAAGTCACCACGATCCTGCCGAATCGCTGTTGCCGCAACACCGGGATGGTCGCCCGCAGCGTATGGAACACGCCGGTCAAGTTGGTGTCGACGAGTTGCCGCCACATCTGGTCGCTCACCTGATCCAACGGCCCGGTGCTGACGATGCCGGCGTTGGCCACGACGATGTCGAGACGGCCGAGGTCGCGAACCGTCTGTTCGACCGCACCGTTGACCTGCGGCGAGTCACGCACGTCGACGGTCAGCGGCAGGCAGCGCCGTCCCAGCTGTTCGACAAGCCTGGCAGTCTCGCGCAGGTCATCCTCGGTGCCGAGCGGGTAGGTCAGGTCCGCCATCGGCCCGGGCGCATCGGCGGCGACGATATCGGCACCTTCGGCCGCCAGCGCCAGCGCATGTGCGCGCCCCTGCCCGCGGGCCCCTCCGGTGATCAGTGCAACCCGGCCAGCCAAAGCGCCCATGGCGCCGACGTTAGCCCCCGGCCGCGAAACCAGTGACGCCGGGAGCTCTTCAGGTCAGCGGCGCTGCCAGGGCGGACGGGGATTGGGGATGCAGACACCCCGCACGCATCCCAGGACGCCCCGAACGGGTGGCGGGGTGGCTTTGGGTGGCGGCTGGCATCCGGTGGCCGGACAGGGCGGATCGCCGGGGCCGTAGTCCGCTTGGGCCGGTGGGGCCGCCACCAACGCCCCTGCGGTCAGCGCTGCTGCGATGAACATCTTGGCTGCGATCATCTGACTCTGTCCTCTAGCGAACTGCATGGTTCTGAAGCGAACTGCATGCAAGGTCAACGATAGCGCGCGGCGCGCGGTTCGGAGCCGGCCGAGAACAAGCGCATACGCTTTGCATATGAGCGCCGGCGAGCAGCGCGCGGGGGTTGAGCTGACAAATCTGGATCAGCCGCTGAGTCCCGATGCCGCTGCCACCAAACGCGATCTGGTCGACTACCTCGACGCGGTGTCAGACAGGATGTTGCCGGCTCTGGCCGGACGACCGCTCACCGTGCTCAGAGTGCTGCGCGGACGGGCGCCCTTCATGCAGAAGAACGTGCCGAAGTACACCCCGGAGTGGGTGCGCACGGTTGCGATCTGGGCGGACGCCTCCCACCGCCAGGTGCATTACCCGGTGTGCGACGACCGGCGCACCCTGCTGTGGCTCGCCAATCAGCGAGCGGTCGAGTACCACCCCGCGTTGGGTCTGGCCGACGACATCTATCGGCCGACGCACCTCGTGCTCGACCTCGACCCGCCCGCCGACGATGATTTCGCCGCGGTGGTCAAGGTGGCCCACCTCGTCCGGCACGCGCTGCAGGATTGCGGTCTGGCAGGCGCGGTCAAGACCAGCGGCGCCAAAGGCCTGCACGTCTTCGTGCCGATCGACAGCCACGCGCCCGTCGACGACGTCGCGGCGGCCACCCGGGCGCTGGCCGCTCGGGCCGAGGCGCTCGACCCCGATTCTGCGACAACGGCTTTCATCGTGGAGGACCGCGCGGGGAAGGTGTTCGTCGATGCGACGCGCGCCGGTGGCGCCACAGTTGCGGCCCCGTACAGCCCGCGGTTGCGCCCGGGAACCCCGGTGTCGTTTCCACTGGATTGGTCGGACCTGGATCGGGTGAACCCGGCTGACTTCACGGTGCACACCGCGATCGATGCCCTCTGCGGGCGCGACGCCTGGGCCGAGTCGATGCCTGCGCCGCAACGGTTGCCGAGCGATCTCATCGAGCAGGGCCGCTCCATCCCGGTCGCCCGGGTCGCTGCGATGCACGAAGGCAAGCGACGCGCCCGGGCGCGGCGGGCTGAAAAGAGCTGAGAATCAGTCGGTTCGGGAAGCCTGGTAATACGCGATGCGCCAGCCGTCGACGCCTCGGGTGACCAGCACGCCGATCCGCACGCTGGTGACGGACCCATCGGGAAAAGAAAAGTCGGCGTACAGGTAACCGAGTACGGCGCCGGCCGCGACAGCTCGGGTCTCCAGCACGCGGTAGGACACCGTCATGCCGCGCGGTTGTGTGTCGTAATAATCGGAAACACCCTGTCGCCCAACGCTGTACGGGCGCAGCCCCTGAAAGATGGCATCCTCGGTGAACTGCTCGGCCACTCGATCGGGTTCGTGGCTGTCGATCCCCGCCTTCCACCGGTCCAACACCGCGCGGACGACGTCTTCGAGTTCAGTGCCCGGCACTTTGGCCTCCGTCGACGTGCAAGATCTCGCCCGTGACGAACGAGTTGCCTTCCAGGTACAGCACCGCGTCCACGACTTCGCCGATCTCGCCCAGTCTGCCAAGTGGATGCATCTTCGCCAGCACGTCGTGGATCGACGGGTCATGCATGGGTGTGCGGATATTGCCCAGTGCGACGGCGTTGACGCGGATGCCCCGGCCCGCATACTCGACGGCCAGCGCCTTGGTCGCCGCATTGAGGCCGCCCTTGGTGAGCGACGCCAGCACCGCGGGCACCCCGGAATTGGGATGGTCGACCAGACTGGTGGAGATGTTCACCACGTGGCCGCCTTCCTCCCGGGTCAGCATCGCTGCGATCGCGGCACGCGAAACCTCAAAGAAGCCGCGTAGATTCACCCCGGTGACGGCGTCGTAGTCCTCGTCGGTGTATTCCGTGAACGGCTTGGGGACGAAGATCCCGGCGTTGTTCACGACGGTGTCCACCCGCCCGAACCGTTCCAGCGCCGCTTCCACGATTTGGCCGCCGACACCGGGCCGCGCCACGTCGCCGGGCACCGCGAGCAGCAGCGGATCGCTGCTCTGCGAGATGCGGCGCGAGTTGGCGACCACGGCGTAGCCGCGTCGGCGGTATCCGTCGACCAGAGCGCTGCCGATTCCTTGCGAGGCGCCCGTGATGATGGCGACACGGTCGGTCATGTGCATTCCTTCCCTATGCCGGTGTCGTCGTCAACAACCATTAGGCTCCGGAACATTCCGGCTGCCGCGGCGGGTCCCGCATCAGGAAGGAAGACACATGCTGAGCCAGGTCGACATTGCCGTTGTCGGCGTGCACGTCCTCGACACTCACGTCATCGGCGTCACGTCCATTCCGGACGGCTCCGACGGGCAGTTGGTCGAGACCATCAAAATCTCCCCGGCCGGTACCGCGGGCGGCACCGCTGTCGTCCTGAGCCGCCTGGGCGCCCGGGTCCGTTCCTACGGAGCCGTCGGCGCCGATGCGCTCGGTGACGTGCTGCTGGGGTTGCTCGGTGCCAACGGCGTCGACGTCGGCGGCCTGGTGCGCGCCGCGGCAAGCCAGACCTCGGCGTCGGTAATCCCAGTGCGCCCCAACGGCGACCGGCCCGCCTGGCATTGTCCGGGCGCCAACACCACCCTCAGTCTCGATGCCCTCGACCTCGACGACATCGCCCGCGGATCCCACCTGCATCTGGGCGGCCCGGAATTCCTCGGCGGTCCGGCCGCCGCGACACTGCTCAAGCGCGCCAAAGACCACGGGTTGTCGACGTCGGTCGACATCCTCGCCGGTGGCAACCCGGGCTTGCTGGCGTGGATCGCGGACGCCCTGCCGCACACCGACTACCTGCTGCCCAACGACGAGCAGGTTCTCGGCTGCACCGGTGCCACCGATCTGGAGACCGGCGCCAGGGCCCTGCTGGAAGCCGGCGCCGGCTGCGTCGCGGTCACCCGTGGCGCCGACGGCGCTCTCGTCGTCGCTGCGGACGAAACCATCGCGGTGCCCGCGCACGCCGTCGACGTCGTCGACACCACCGGATGTGGCGACGCGTTCTCGGCGGGGTTCATCCTCGGTCGCGCGCTGGGACGTGACCTCACCGAATCGGCACGTCTCGGCTGTGCCACCGCGGCGCAGGTTGCGGGCGGCGTCGGCACCGACGCGGGGTCCTACGACCTCGGGCTGGTGGAGGCCTTCATGGCTCAGAACCAGGGACCCGGGTAGCGGCCGTCGTTGTCGCGCACCAACAGAATTTCCCGGCAGTCCCCGTTCTGCTGGGGGGCGGTTTCGCCGCGGCATACCAGGGTCCAGCCGGATATCCGGCCGAACGGCCGGTCGGACCAGTTCGGTGCGACCGGGTTGGTGCCGGGCAGCGCAAGCACGGAATACGTGCTGCCGGAATTGGTGACGTACAGGTGGTCGCTGAAGAACGCCAGCTTCGAGATCGGTTGCTTCTTCGCCTCGTCCCGCGCGGTGAGCAGATCCCAGTGCTGGGTGCGCAGATTCCAGACTCCGTAGCCGAACTGAGAACTAGCCGAGCCGCGCCCGTCGATGAAAAGCTTTCCGTCCGAAAGTGTTGCCGCCAGCGCGCCGCCGGAAATCCGTTCGGTGTCAACGAGTTTCACCAGGGACCGGGATGTCAGGTCGAAGAAAGTGGTGGACATCACCGGCGGGTTGTGCGATTCCCAGTGCGTGATCTGCACGAGTTTGTCGGGCCCGTCTGATAATTCGGCATCGATGGTCGCGACGTCGTCGTCCTGGTAGACGGGTTGGCCGGTGGGCAGCCGCAATTCGGCGCCCGGGCCGCGCGGGAAGGACAGGACGTCCGGCCAGACGCGGCCCTGCTGCGCATCGTCCCACAGCGTGGCCAGGTCGGTATTGGACAACACGGTCGTCTTCGGGGCGGACTGGGCGCCGCGCCCGTCGCTGAAAGCGTTGACCCAGGCCACGCCGGTGGTAGTCGGAGCAAGCCGCCAGTCTTTGGCGGGGGCGAGTGCGAGTTCGGGCGTGGGCGGGAGCAGATCCCTGGTTACCAGCGGCTGACTGGATTTGAGGTCGAACAAGTACGCGGTGGCCTTGGCGGCCCCGAGAGTTATAGTCGCGACTACGTAGACCACCTTCATGTCGCTGACGTTGTTCGACAGGGCGCACATTGCGCCGGTGACGGTCTCGCCTGTGGCAACCATAGGCACCGCCGGCACGATCAGATCCGCGCTGGCCGGATCGAGGATTTTCGGGCGGATGTCTTCTATAGCGGTTTTGCCGACGGAGAATTCGGTGGGGCAGCCGAAGTACACCGTGTCGCCGTAGGTTTTCCAATCCTTGGCCAACGGACTGATGTGCGGCGGTGGTGGCGCAACGGTATTGGGTGGTGGTTTGACGGTGGTGTGCGTCGTTTGCGCTGCGGGCGGTGTCACGGTCGCCGACGTGGCGCATCCAACGAGCGCGGCGGCAGCGGCCAAGGTGGCCAGCGAATGTTTGCCAGCGGACACAAATAGCCTGTTCAGCACAGTCATCAGCGTTCCCCCCGCTAAGTCCGGTGTTCCTTGAGCCTAATGGGGCGCGCGGCGAACTGCGAATCGAGCGATAACTCGAAAGAAAGATGCGCGGCTGGGGATCACCGGTTCGGTTGTCCCGTTCGCCGGCGCATTGACCGGACAGCGGCTACCGGCGAGCGCATGTGTCGTGCCGGACTCTGTCGTGGTAGACCGAGTGCCATGACTGGGCTCGCCGAAGAGACACGCTGGATGGACGCAACGGACCAGGCGGCGCTGGTGGCCAAGGGTGAGGTGACGCCCGGCGAGCTGTTGGAAGCCGCGATCGAACGCATCGAGCGGTCCAACCCGTCGTTGAACGCGGTGGTCATCGAATGGTTCGAGCACGCCCGGTCGGTCGCCGCCGGCCCCGGCTTGCCCGACGGCCCGTTCCGCGGCGTGCCCTTCCTGCTCAAGGACCTCTACACCAGCTTCGCCGGGCAGACGCTCTCCAATGGCAATGTGGCGCTCAAACAGGCGGGCAAGATCGACACCGCCGACACCACGCTGGTGGCACGCTTCAAGGCGGCCGGGCTGGTGATCGCCGGACGGACCAACAGCCCCGAAATGGGCAGCCTGCCGACCACCCAGCCGCTGGCCTGGGGGCCGACGCGAAACCCGTGGGAGCTGGACCGGACGCCGGGCGGGTCCAGTGGTGGTGCGGCCGCCGCCGTTGCGGTCGGGATGGTGCCGTTCGCCAACGCCTCCGACGGCGGCGGCAGCATCCGGATTCCGGCGTCCTGCTGCGGGTTGGTCGGTTTGAAACCGAGCCAGGGCCGCATCACCGTGGGGCCCAAGCGCGCCGAAGCGGGACTCGGCGTGGAACTGTGCGTCAGCCGCACGGTGCGCGACACGGCCGGTCTGCTCGAAGCCGTGCGCGGTCCCGGTGTCGGCGATACCATCATCGCGCCCGAGCCGCAGCGGCCCTATCTGGACGAACTCGGCGCCGACGCGGGCCGTTTGCGCATCGGACTGCTTGACGTCCACCCGCGCGGCGGTTTCCTGCACGATGACTGCGTTACCGCAGTGCGTGCGGCCGCGTCGATGTTGGAAGGCCTGGGGCACCACGTCGAACCGGCATGGCCGTCGTGTCTGGCAGATCCCACCCTGCAGCAGAAGTTCATGGCGTTGTGGGTGACGCAGATGGCGATGGCGGCGCGCGGCTTCGGTGAGACGCTCGGTCGTGAGGTGACGGCCCAGGACATCGAGCCGGTCAACTGGGTGCTGATCGAGCGGGCCAAGCAGGTGACCGCGGTGGAGTACGCCGCGGCGGAAAACGCGGTGTATGCGTTCCGCCGCGCGTTGCAGCAGTGGTGGGTCGACGGCTGGGACCTGTTGCTGACGCCGACGGTGTCGGAACCGCCGCCCGCACTGGCGGAGTTCGAGAACAACCCGCAGCATCCGACCGCGCCGATGCGCCGCGGCGGCGAATTCGCCTCGTTCACACCGCCGTTCAACATGAGCGGCCAGCCGGCAATAAGCCTGCCGTTGCACCGTGATGCCCGTGGGCTGCCCATCGGCATTCAGCTCGTCGCCGGATACGGACGGGAAGACGTATTGATTCGCGTTGCCGCTCAACTGGAATCGGCACACCCGTGGTCAGGACACCATCCCGCGGTTCCGTGACGTTCGAAGAGAGTTAGGCCGCCAGATCGGCATCGTAAACCGTTGGCGCAGCGGCGCTTATGACCGGTATGCGCAACAGATGGCGCAGGGGCTGCTGGCGTCGGCACCGGACAAACATGGGCCGGCAGGACATCGCCTGCCGGCCCATGTGTGAAGAATCTGTCTGGCTAGATGAGGGTCACTCCCGTAGCCTGGGGACCCTTGGCGCCTTGGCCGATCTCGAATTGAACCCGTTGGTTTTCCTCCAGCGAACGGTAACCATTCCCGCTGATCTCGGAATAGTGAACGAACACGTCTCCGGTGTCGCCGTCGGGTGCGATGAATCCGAAACCTTTATCGCTGTTGAACCATTTCACAGTTCCCTGTGTCATACGTTGATCTACTCTCTCATTCTGAACGGATGCCGAGAAGCATCCCCCGTCAGACTAGCACGGTCGGTCCCGCCTGTCGTCACCTTCGGGTCGCCGCCGAAATCCCACGATCGAAGCCCGATATCACGCAGGCGCGCCTTCCTTCGTCGGTTGGCCATCGAATCATGCTGTCACGAGCGGTATCTGACGACGCCGCGAAAGAACCGCCGACTTACTCACCCACGGTGTAGCATCTATGGTGAACGTTCGATTAGCCAACGCCGATCTGCCCGTATCCCTACAGCTTAACGATCGTGTGTGATTGGCTTCATTCTGTCGATCCTCACCTTGATGTACTGGCTCAGCCGGAAGAAGGGTCGTCTATGAAATTCCGAGTGCTGCAACGAGATTTCTCGTGACGTACAGCGGGTTGTCCGCCCGGCGCTTGGCCAGCCCGGTCCGGCTCACCCTGGCAACGGAGTTGGGCGCGGCCCTGGACGGGGCGTGGTGGCCGCACTCGGCCTCCATCGCCGGCGAGCTTCCCGAGCTGATCGAGGTTCTGTCGCCACGATTGGGTCAGGTCGTCGCGATCAGTGTCAACTGGACGTCCTTGCAGGCGTCGCCGGATCTGGATTCGCTCTGTGGTGCAAAGGGTTCGTTGCCGGGCGGGGGCGTCACCCGGCAACGTCTCATGGTGGTCAGCGGCAGCCATGCCTGCGCGAACCTCCTGGTGGTGCCCTGCCGAACTTCAAGCACGCTGGCGCTCATGTTGTTGCGCCAGGCCGCGGACCTTCCGATCATGCCGTCGGAATTGACCACCCAGACGTTCCGGGCCGGCGATCACATCGTGCGCGCGGCCCGTGCGGAAAGCCAATCGCTCGACGGGCGGCTGGGCGCGGAGATCGACCAGCACAATGGCGCTGCAGATCCGGTCCTGGCCGATTGATGCACCGCAGCGGGATCTGGTGATGAAGCGTCATGTCGGGTCGGCGCTGGAGGTCCAGATCTGCGAGCCGGCCAGGCTGGAGTTCCAGATCGCGGTAGCACCGCATCCGAATGCTGAAGTGTCAGAACAATTGTCGTTCGTGCTGGACGGGCGTCCGGTCGAGGCACGCGAGATCCAAGGTACGCACGGCAACCGGATCCATATCTTGGACGCCCCTGCGGGCAACCTGGCGGTCCGCTACGAGGCCACGATCGTAGGGTCGACCGGGCCGGCGCCCGTCGCCGAGCACGATCTCTCGATGTATCTGCGACCAAGCCGATACGCCGAGTCCGACAAGCTGTACGGGTTCGCGGCGACCGAGTTCGGGAACTACCTGAACTCGACGGCGCTGCTGGAGAGGGTGTCGCTGTGGGTCGGCTCCCGGCTTAATTACGTTCCCGGAAGCAGTGATCCGATCGACGGTGCGGTGGAGACGCTGCTTGCCGGTGCCGGCGTCTGTCGCGACTTCGCGCACCTGGTGGTCGCCCTGCTGCGGGCGGTCAATGTACCGGCCCGGATGGTGTCGGTATACGCTCCTGGCTTGTACCCCATGGATTTTCACGCGGTCGCCGAGGCATTCGTCGCAGGCGAGTGGTGGGCGGTAGACGGCACACTGTTGGCTCCGAGGCAGTCGTTGGTGCGTATCGCCACCGGCCGGGACGCCGCCGATCTCGCCTTCCTGACCAACTATCGGGGTGCTATCAGCTTGAGCACCATGATGGTGACCGCGATCGTCGACGGAGAGCTTCCCACCGACGAGATCGACCAGATGGTTGCGATCGGCTGAGCTGGTACGCCATGCGCGGCAGTTGACCCGGTAGCCCTCGGCGTCGACGATCGAACAATGCCGACGGGAAACTCTGCGACGCTGCCACCCGGTCCCCGCTTGCCCGGCTGGGTGTTGGCCGCGCTGATGATGGGACGCGGGCCGTCGATCGTTGCTGCCTGCCAGCGCCGCTATGGCAGCATATTCACCCTGCGCGTGGCGCTGGTGGGCACCATGGTCTATTTGGGTGACCCGGTTGACATCAAGACCGTGTTTGCCGGCGATCCCGGCGTGTTTCATGCCGGTGAAGCCAACAGGATCCTGCGCGGTCTGCTGGGTGACAGCTCGTTGCTGGTGATTGACGACGACGTGCACCGCGAGCGGCGCCGGCTGATGCTGCCGCCGTTCCACCGCGACGCGGTGGCCCGACAGGCCGAGTTGATGGCCGTCATCGCAGCGGAGAACATCGCCGGTTGGCCGGTGGGGGAACCATTCGCCTTGGCGCCCAAGCTGTCTGAGATCACCCTCGAGGTGATTCTGCGCACGGTGATCGGTGCCTCCGACCCCCACCGCCTGACCGCGCTGCGCACGATCATGCCGCGGCTTCTCAACCTCGGGCCATGGGAGAGCATCGCCATCGCCAACCCGAAGCTGCTCGCGCGGTGGCCGTGGCGGCGATTGCGGCGCACCATCGCCGAGGCCGACCGCCTGCTCTACGCCGAGATCGCCGACTGCCGCGCCGATCCGCACCTGTCGGAGCGGACCGACACGCTGGCCATGCTGGTTCGAGCCGACAGCGGTCTGACCGACCGGGATTTGCGTGACCAGCTGATGACCTTGCTGGTGGCCGGCCACGACACCACCGCGACCGCGCTGTCGTGGGCGCTGGAACGCCTGACTCGGCACCCCGCCATCCTCGCCAAGGCGGTGCAGGCCGCGCATGCGAGCGCGGCCGGTGACCAGGCGGGGGATGAGTACCTCGACGCGGTGGCCAAGGAGACGCTGCGCGTCCGGCCGGTGGTGTTCGATGTGGGCCGGGTGCTCACCGAGCCGGTCGACCTGGCCGGTTACCGACTGCCGGCCGGCGTCATGCTGGTCCCCGGGATGGTGCTGGTGCACGCCAGCGCCGCGGTATATCCGGATCCCGAGCGGTTCGAACCGGATCGGATGCTCGGCGCGACGCTGACTCCGAGCACCTGGCTGCCGTTCGGCGGTGGCAACCGCCGCTGCCTCGGCGCCACCTTCGCCATGATGGAAATGCGGGTCGTGCTGCGTGAGATCCTGCTCCGCACCGACCTGGACACCACCACCGCCGCCGGCGAACGTCAGAAGCTCAAGCACGTCATCTTCATTCCGCACCGGGGCGCCCGGGCCAGCGTCCGCTCGCTCAACCGGGTGGGATCGCCGGCCCGATCGGTGCCCGCGGTTGCGAAGTGACCGCCTACCTGCATGAACGCTTCCCCCAGTTAAGCGGCACACTGCCCCGCGTCAACCTCGGCGACGGACCCACGCCGGTGCGTCCACTCTCCGGCTTGACCGATGACGGTCCTCCGCTCTGGATCAAGGATGACGGCGCCTACGGCACCGGGGGCTGGGGCGGCAACAAGGTACGTAAGCTGGAATGGCTGCTGCCCGAGGCGAAGAGGCGGCGATGCCGGACCATCCTGACGTTCGGCGCACTCGGCACCAACTGGGGTCTGGCCACCGCGCTGTACGCCAGGGAATTCGGCCTGCGGACCGCGCTCGCACTCATCGATCAGCCGGTCGACGAGCATGTCGAGGCTCAACTCGACCGCTTGCGCGCCTCGGGCGCCGACATGTCCTTCACCCACAACAAGTTTGGGGCGATCGCGGCCACGCCCTACCTGTACTTCCGGCACCGCCGGCCCTACCTGCTCCCCGCCGGCGGGTCGTCACCCCTGGGCGTGCTCGGGTACGTCGAAGCGTCGCTCGAAATCGCCGCACAGGTGGAAGCGGGCGCCATGCCGCAGCCGGCGTCCGTCGTCACCGCGGTCGGATCGGGCGGCACCATCGCCGGCCTGCACCTTGGCCTCGCACTGGCCGGTCTTGCCGACACCCGGGTGATCGGCGTGGTCGTCAACGACAAGCTGAGGCTCGATCATCGCTCGATCACCTCGCTCGCGCGCAGGGCGGCACGCCTGTTGCAAAGCCGTGGTGCACGCCTGCCCGGCACACCGCCGCCGGCAGCGCGCCTGATGTTGTTGCGTGACTGGCTGGGCGCCGGCTACGGCCACCCGACCAGCCGGGGCGCGCACGCCCTGAGAATCGCACGGGACAGCGAGAACCTCCACCTCGAACCCGTCTACACCGCCAAGACGGTGGCAGCGCTGCTCGACCTGCTCCCCAGCGGCCGACTACCCGACGGTCCGGTGCTCTATCTCCATACATACGGGCCACGCCGTCAGCGACCGTGCGGCCGGGGTTAGTGTCGCGGTTGTGGAGTTCGAGCTCGACGACGAGCAGCGGGCCTGGCTGGCCGAGGTGCGGCAGTTCCTGCGCGAGAACGTCACCCCCGCGTTGCGCGCCGAGATGGCCGAGCACGACCTCGAGTTCCAGGGCGGCGAGCTGACTGCATTCCGCCGCAAGATCGGTGCACGCGGTTGGTTCGGACTGAACTGGCCGCGCGAGTACGGCGGCCTCGGACTGACCGCGATGCACCAACACTTGCTGATGAGCGAATTCGAATACTGGGGGGTGCCCGGGCCGGATCTCACGGTCACCTCGGTAGCGCCGATGATCATGCGCCACGGCACCGAGCAGAACAAGAAGGAGTTCCTTCCGGCCATCGCGAAGGGCGAAATAATCTGCGCCGTCGGCTATTCCGAGGCGAATGCCGGCACCGACCTGGCCGGCCTGCGCACCCGGGCCGTCCGCGACGGCGATGAATGGGTGATCAACGGCGCCAAGATCTGGAACAGCGGGGCTCAGCGCTGCACGCACGAATGGCTTTGCGTGCGTACCGACCCCGATGCGCAACGGCATCGCGGTATCTCGGTGATCATGCTGCCGATCGACAGTCCCGGTGTGACCGTGCGGCCGTTGTACGCGTGGTCGGGCTACCGCACCAACGAGACGTTCTTCCAGGATGTCCGGGTACCGGCCGGCAACCTGATCGGCGAGGTGAACAAGGGCTGGGCCTACATCACCGGGGCACTGGATCTGGAGCGGGGTGCATTGACCAACGCCGGCGATCTGCGGCGGGCCCTGTGCGGGTTGGTGGCACTGGCGGCGGCACCGCTGCGCGACGGGTCGGTGCCCGCACACCAGCCGGCCTTCCGCCGCCGCCTGGCTCAGGCCGAGGCCGACGTCGAAGTCGCCACGCTGATGGGTTACGAGGCGGCATCCATGCTGGACGACGGATGCATACCCTCGGTTGAGGTGAGCGTGGAGAAGATCTTCACCAGCGAATTACGCCAGCGCATTGCGGATTTGGCGCTCGACCTGCTGGGCCCGGACGGGTTGCTGGCACATCGCAGTGCGCAGGCGCCGCTGGGCGGATACTTCGAGCGCCTCTATCGCGTGTCGCCGCTGATGCGCTTCGGCGGCGGCGCCAACGAGGTGTTGCGCGATGTGATCGCCCAGCGCGGCTACGGCATGCCCTCCTACGGTCGGTGACCGGATGCGACTGCTTCCCGATCAGGATGAGCGCGACCTGGCCGCGATGTGCCGCGGAGTGTTGGCACGCGTGGACCACAGTTCGCCGGCGCTGTGGAAGGCGCTGGCCGAGGCCGGCGTGCTTGGGCTGGGGATCTCGGACGCGCACGGCGGCTCGGGCGGCGGGTTGAACGATCTCGGCGTCTTCTGCGTCGAGGCCGGACGTTCGCTGTGCCCCACCGCGGTTCACGGCACCGTGCAGGCGGCGCTGGCCATTGACTGGTTGGCCGGGCCGGGCCCGCGCGCCGCCTGGCTGCCGGCGTTGACATCCGGAAATGCCCGCGCGACAACGGCGTTGTGGCACCCGCGCGACGCGGCGGCGCTGGCTACACTGGTGCGCGCCGTTGACGACGGACACGGCCGGTGGCGGCTGTCCGGCGTGGCCGACTTCGTCGCCGACGCCGACGTGGCCGACCTGATCGTCGTCGCCGCCCGAATCGGCTCGGCTACCGGGGTTTTCGTGATCGATGCGGCCGCGCCGGGGATCACCATCGAACCGCTGCCGATGATGGGTGGACACCGCGCGTCCGCGGTCACGTTCGACGACGTGCCGGTCGACGATGAATCCCGAATTCTGGGTGTGGGCATCGGCCCCGTCGAGCTGCGCCGGGTAGCCAATGCCGCGGTGGCGTTGCTGTGCCTGGATCTGGTCGGGGTGGGCGAGGCGGTGCTGCAACGCACCGTCGACTACACGAAGATACGCGAGCAATTCGGCCGGCCGATCGCTTCTTTCCAGGCGGCCCAGCACTTGGTGGCCAACATGCGCATCGCGCTCTCCGCCGCCCGGCTGGCCGCCCACTCGGCAGTGTTCCGGATCGGTCGCGGTCACACCGCAACCCGGGAAACCGCGATTGCCAGGATGCACGCCGGGGCCGTCAAGCAGATCACCCTGGACGCCCACCAGCTGCACGGTGGGATGGGGTATGTCGTCGACACCGACCTGCACCTGTTCTCCGAGCGCGCCCGGGTGTTGTCGACCTGGGGTGGCGGCACCGATGTGGCCGCGAAATGGCTCGAAGGCGAGATGGATTGGGGGGATAGTGGACAGCCTGATTGACCCGGAATCCGCTGCGCGGGTGGGCACCGTGGTCGCCATCGCCACCGGCGAGGTGAACAAGCGGGACTGGCAACGCTGGGCCGCGGCCGTCGACGACCTCAACCCGTTGTGGTTCGACACCGACTACGCGCGGTCGTGCGGCTACCGCGACGTGATCTGTCCGCCGCTGTTCCTGCAGTACGCGATCCTCGGCGTGAGTGCATTGGGTGACCTGCGGCCCGACGGGTCATCCGGTGCGGTGACGGGCGGCTTGGCGTTTCCGCGGGCCCCGCGGCGCATGGCCGGCGGCGACAGCATCACCTTCGGCGCGCCTGCCTACCACCGCGACGAAGTCGAGATGGTGCGCACCATCTCCTCGATCGTGGAGAAGCAAGGCCGATCAGGAAGATTCGTGTTGGTGACCTGGCGCAGCGAATACCGCAACCAGCACCGCGAGCTGCTCGCCGAGGCCGGTATGTCGATGATCGCGCGCCCCGCATGACCGGGCAGATCTATCTGGAGGACATCGAGATCGGTTATGCGATACCGGTGTTGACCGTCGCCGTCACCGAGACCCAGATGTTCTTGTTCAGTGCCGCGACGTACAACGGGCATCGCATCCATTATGACAAGGACTGGGCGCGCAATGTCGAAGGCTACGACGACGTGCTGGTGCAGGGGCCCCTGCAGGCGGCGTTGTTGTCCCGGGCACTCACCGATTGGATCGGGGGTGCGGGCCGACTGGTGTCCTTCTCGGTGCAGAACCGTGCGGTCGCCTATCCCGGCCAGGAACTTCGGTTCGGCGGGGTCGTCACCGGCACCCGGGATGCCGAGGCATTGGTAGACCTCGACATCTCCTGCCGGCGCGGCGACGACGTGTTGATGCCGGGTACCGCGACCGTCCGGTTGCCGCGCAGGAACACCCCGTGACCGGCCTGCGGGGCGAGGCCGCGATCATCGGAATCGCCGAGTTGCCGCCGCAGCGGCACCAGAGTGCGCCACCGTCGTTCACCCTCGATCAGTACGCGCTACTGGCCAGGCTGGTGATCGAAGACGCCGGTGTGCAGCCCGACGTGGTGAACGGCCTGTCGTGCCACGGCATTGCGGAATCGGACATGTTCGCGCCGGCCACGCTCTCGGAGTACCTGGGGCTCCCACTGGACTTCGGTGACCGGGTTGACCTGGGCGGGGCGACCGCGGCCGGCATGGTGTGGCGCGCCGCTGCGGCGGTCGAATTGGGCAGTTGCGACGCGGTGCTGGCGGTGGTGCCGGGATCGCAGGAGATCCCGCGGTCCCAGCTGCGGCCCGCGCGCAGCCTCGGTTGGTACGGCGCGTCGAGCAACAACTACGGCTCACCGCAGGCGGAATTCGAGATCCCCTACGGCAATGTCGGCCAGAACGCTCCGTATGCGCAGATCGCACAGCGCTATGCGGCCGAATACGGTTATGACGAGCGGGCTTTGGCGAGAATCGCCGTCGATCAGCGGACCAACGCCGGTGTCCACCCGCCCGCGGTGTTCCACGGCAAGCCGATCACCGTCGACGACGTGCTGCACAGTCCGGTGATCGCCGATCCAATTCACATGCTGGAAACGGTGATGCGTGTGCAGGGCGGTGCCGGGGTGCTGGTCGCCAATGCCGACGTGGCCCGTCGTGCTCGCCACCGACCCGTGTGGATCAAAGGTTTCGGGGAGCACATCCGCTTCAAGACGCCCACCTATGCCGACGATCTCCTGCACACCCCGGTAGCCCGTGCCGCCGAGAAGGCCTTCGTGATGGCGGGACTTGACCGGTCCGACGTCGATATGGCCTCCATCTACGACTGCTACACCATCACCGTGCTGATGACGTTGGAAGATGCCGGATTCTGCGGCAAGGGGCAGGGGATGGGCTGGCTCTCCGAGCACGACCTCACCTTCGGCGGGGACTTCCCGCTCAACACTGCAGGCGGGCAACTGTCGTTCGGACAGGCGGGTATGGCCGGCGGAATGCACCATGTGGTCGACGGGGCTCGCCAGATCATGGGCCGCTCCGGACAGGCGCAGGTGCGCGACTGCGACACGGCGTTCGTGACCGGCACCGGCGGCATCATGAGCGAGCAGGTCGCGCTGGTGTTGGGGGGCGACTGAGATGACGCAATCGCTACCGTTGCCCGAGCCGACACCCGTTTCGCAGCCGTACTGGGACGCGTTGCGCGAACATCGCATTCGCATCCAGTACTCGCCGTCGTCGGGCAGTTACGTCTTCTACCCGCGGACGCTCGCGCCGGGAACCCTCGCCGACGATCTGCAGTGGCGCGAAATACACGGCGCCGGAACGCTCTACACCTACACCGTTGCGCGTCGCCCGACCGGCCCACCCTGGGCCGGACGGGTGCCGCAACTGCTTGCGGTCGTCCAATGGGATGTCGGGCCCCGGGTCAGCACCGAGCTGGTCGACGTCGATCCCGGGCAGATACGCATCGGTATGCGGGTGTCGCCGGTGTTCCACGATCTTCCCGGCCAACCAGTGACTTTGTTGTATTACACCAAAGAGGCTGTTGGGTGATGCCTTTCGAAACCGTTCAGCAGTTGCTGCGCTCCCGGATGGACGACGACGGCTTGGCGGTGGTGCACGGTGACCGGCGGTGGACGTGGCGAGAGCACCTGCAGGAGGCGGCCGCGGAGGCCTCGCTCGCGCTGTCGCTGGTGGCAACCGACCGCCCGTTGCACGTCGGTGCTCTGCTGGGTAACACCCCCGCGATGCTGCGGTCCATGGCGGCGGCAGCTGTCGGCGGGTATGTGTTGTGCGGCATCAATACGACCCGCCGCGGGGAAGGGCTGGCAGCCGACATCCGCCGGGCCGATTGCCAACTGCTGTTCGTCGACACCGAGCACCGCGGCCTGCTCGACGGTCTCGACTTGCGCGATGTCACCGTTCTCGACGTCGACGGGGCCGTCTACCAGGATGCCGTGGCAGCCGCGAAACCGCAGCTGCCCGTTGAGGTCAGCGGTGCGGACCCGGTGGTGATCATCTTCACCTCCGGCACCAGCGGTGATCCGAAGGCGGTGCGGTTTGCGCACGCGATGGGCGTCATGTGCGGTGCCAGCCTGGTCGAGCGGTTCGAATTGTCCTCCGCCGACGTGTGTTACCTCGCGATGCCGCTCTTTCACTCCAACGGGGTGGCGGCGGGGTGGGCGGTGGCGATCTCCTGCGGCGCGACCATGGTGCCGGCCAAGTTCTCGCCGTCGCGGTTCCTGGCGGACATCCGCCGCTACGGAGTGACGTATATGAACTACGTCGGCAAGCCGTTGGCCTTGGTGCTGGCCACTCCTGAACAGCCCGATGACGCGGACAACCCGCTACGTGCGGCGTTCGGTAACGAAGCCACCGAGCACGATCTCGAAAGGTTCGCGCGGCGTTTCGGCTGCCGGGTGGTGGACAGCTTCGGCTCCAGCGAGTTCGCCGTGGTCGTGATGCGCGAGGACGGCACGCCACCGGGATCCATCGGCAAGGGGTACCCCGGCGTCAGCGTGTACCACTCGGACACCGTAACCGAATGCGCGCCAGCGATTTTCGATCGGAACGGCACGCTCGTCAATTTCGACGAGGCCGTCGGCGAACTGGTGAATACCTATGGCGCCGGCGGGTTTACCGGCTATTACAACGACCCCGGCGCCACCGATGAGCGGATGCGTCACGGCATGTATTGGTCGGGTGACCTGGCGTACCGCGATTCCGATGGCTGGATATACCTGGCCGGCCGCACTGCCGACTGGTTGCGGGTGGACGGTGAGAATATGGCGGCGGGCCCGATCGAGCGGGTGCTGCAGCGGTTGCCACAGGTCAACCAGGTCGCGGTCTACGCGGTGCCGGACGAGAATGTCGGTGACCAGGTGATGGCGGCGATGGTGCTCAACGATGGCGCTGCCGTGACGCCCGAGCAGTTCGCCGATTTCCTCGCTGCTCAACGCGATCTGTCGCCGAAGGCCTGGCCCCGGTATGTGTGGATCACCGCCTCGCTGCCGCGGACCGCGACCAACAAGATCCTCAAACGCGAACTCACCAAGCAGGGCCCCGGCGCACGGGACGGTGTGTTGTGGGAGCGCGAGAGCAGGGCGCGGAAGTACCGGGCGACTTAGGCCGTTCGCGGTGAGCGAAATGTGCTGTGTGGCTTGATCTGTCGGCGTCTGGGCGAGGCGCGCTTGTCGGTGGGTCTTCGTAGAATCTGAGGTATGGCAGCGAGTTCGCGCGAAGAGATCGTGGCGGTCTTCGACGCCCTCGATGCTGTCGCGGACCGGTTGTGCGGGTTGACCTTTGAGGCTTTCACCACCCGCGAGTGGATGCGGGCGCTGGAACGGCTGGAGACCGTCGAGTGCCGGTTGCGGGTGCCGCGGCACGCGCTGATCAACGCGCTGGCCGCCCAAGCTACCGAAGAAGAACTCGGCGGCAAACTCCCGGCGGCGCTGGCCGACCGGCTACGCATCACCAAGCCCGACGCCCACCGGCGCATCGCCGAAGCCGACGACCTGGGCCAGCGACGGGCATTGACCGGGGAACCGTTGCCGCCGACCTTGACCGCAACCGCCGCCGCCCAACGCCAGGGCCGGATCGGCGACGCGCATGTGAAGGTGATCCGCGGCTTCCTGGCCCACCTGCCCGCCGAGGTGGACCCGGGCACCCGCGAAGCCGCGGAGAAAGACCTGGCCGGCAAGGCGTGTGACTTCCGCCCCGACCAGGTCGCCAAATACGCCCACGAAGTCATGGCCCTGCTGCACCCCGACGGCGACTACACCGAAGAGGAGCGCGCCCGCAAACGCGGCCTGGTCCTGGGCAAGCAGGAATGCGACGGCATGTCACGCATCAACGGCCTGATCACCCCCGAGCTACGGGCCCTGATCGAAGCGGCGTGGGCCAAGCTGGCCGCCCCCGGCGCCACCGAGCCCGACGATCAAGCCGCCGAGCCCGACACCCGCAGCCAACCCCAACGCCAGCACGACGCCATGGTCACCGGGCTGCAGAGCCTGCTGGCCTCCGGCACCCTGGGCACCCACAACGGCCTACCTGTCAGCGTCATCGTCACCACCACCCTGCAAGACCTCGAAGCCGGCGCCGGCCGCGCCCGCACCGGCGGCGGCACCCGGGTGCCGATGTCCCAGCTGATCCGCTGGGCCGCCGAGGCCCACCACTACTTAGCGATCTTCGACCACGCCAAGCCGCTGGCCCTGTTCCACACCAAGCGCTTCGCCAACCTCGCACAGAGAATGATGTTGCTGGCCAGGGACGGTGGCTGCACCAGGCCGGGCTGCGACGCGCCGGCCTACCACTGCCAGGCCCACCACATCACCGGCTGGACCACCACCCACTGCACCGACATCCACGACCTCACCCTTGCCTGCGGATGCGATAACCGCCTCGCCGAAAAAGGCTGGACCACCCGCAAAAACGCCCACGGCGACACCGAATGGCTCCCGCCAGCCCATCTGGACCGCGGCCAACCCCGCATCAACACCTTCCACCACCCGGAGAAACTGTTCACACCCGAGGACGACGAACCCGATTGACTCCCACCGAACCCTGCGCGGCGGCCCGTTCAGCGATCTGGCGGGCCCGCCCGGTGAGATCGGCGCGCAACCCTTCCACTGCGCGGGGGGTGACCCCGCGCGCGACGATTTTGCGCAGCCGGCTGTGTTCCGGATCGTCCATCATGATCATCGACGCGCGGCCGAGTTCGATTTGGGTCTGCGCCGCCTCCTGGGTGTAGCGCGGCACCACGGACTTCGCGGCCGAGGAGAAGATGTCGCTGCGCAACGAAACCTCGCGAACGTCGCGATGTTTGCTCACCACCCAGTAACCGCCGTCGCCGAACCCGCCCTGATCCGGCGGCTGCTCGTTTCACCAGATCGGTGCCGTGGCCCGCAGCTCCGCCGGGGCGACCATGGGGCGATGGTAACGACGACGCAGCGCGGAGACGCAAGAGTCACGCAAGAAATCCGCGAGCATCTGGCAAGCGAGAAGCCGCACAGTGAGACGCATGAAGATCGCGACGATCGCCATGGCTGCGCTGGCAGCCGGTGCCTTGGTGACAGCGAGTCCGGCGCAGGCCGATATCACCGCGCCGCCCGTGCCGGCGCGTGTCAATCCGCTGCAACCTCCGTCCGGAGATGCGCTGGCCGATGTGCAGGAGCTGCAACGGCAGACCTCCGAATTGCATGCCAATTGGGACAATCTCACCCCGGAGCAGCGAAACCAGCAGCTGGCCCAGTTACAGCGGCAGACGACCATCGTGCAGAACGAGGTGGATAGTATGCCGCCGGAGCAACGGCCCGAGGTGCAGGCCAGGCTCAGCCTGGTGGCCCTCGAACTGGCCGATATCCTCCGGCGAGAGTGGCCGTTCCCCTGAGGTCAGTTCTGCTCGGGCAATGGTCTTTTGATTCCTGCCTCGGTATCGAGGTGGGCTGCCGCGGCAACGATTGCGCGGTCGATCTGACGCAACGGGTGAAACACTGAGGGGTGTCGTTGCGTTTCGGGCCCGGAAGCCGCCGGGTTGCTGTCATGCTGTCGCGTCAGCGCCTCGGCGGCGTCCAAGGCATCGGCCGCGGAGACGACTGCGCCGGTCCGGGCGCCGTCGAGGGTTGCGACCAACGAATCGACGTTGTGCTGAATCTGAGTGGCCGCAGCCCCCACCGCGGCGGCGATTTCCCGCGGGCAGTCCGGGTTGCGTGACTGCGCACTGCGGCGGACCAGGATCCGCGCGTAGCGGTCGCAAGCCCGGAACAAGCGCAGCCTGCGCTGCACGCTGCGCCGGCCGGCCAATCCCGCGACGCCGGCCAACAACGGCTTGGCGGTGGCGCGAACCTGTTGCAGCTTGCGATCGAGGCGGCGCGCCTGTTCGGTGGGACTCTCCGGTGGCTGCGCATCGAACATGGTCGCGATGCAGGTCCCGATCAAAGCGGACAGCTCGGCCAGGAACTCGCGGGTGTCGCTGCGCAGCACGGTGCCGATGTTGGTGGGCAGCACCAGGATCGCGACGGCAACCCCGATCACCGCGCCTACCGCGGTCTCCTCGATCCGCACCAGCAGCACGTCGAAGCTGAACTGACCGAGCAGTCCGTACAGCAGCGCCAGCATCGTGGTGATCCAGAAGGCCATCAGGCTCTGCGTGACCTGCATGAAATACATCGCACAGAACAGGCAGACAAAGATCATCACCAGCGAAGCGGTGCGATCGCCCTCGACGAGCGTGGCGACCAGAATGCCGCATGGCACGCCCAGCACGGTGCCCACGAGTCGTTGCCAGCCCTTGGTGAGGGTGTCACCCCAAGTGGTGGTCCCGGCGAACACCACGAACGCCGCGATCACCGCCCAGTACCAGCGCGCCGGTGACACCAGGTCACCGGTCACAATCGCCAACGACGCCGCCACCGACGCCTGGATGGCTTGCCGGGTCGTGGGGAGCAACCGGCTCGGAGGCTCTTGCGCGTCGCCGTCGCCCTCGGGATCGGTCGCGGGGTCGTCTGCATCCCGGGCGGCGACGCCTTCGACGACGGCGTGTTCGATCTGTTCTCCCACTTCAGATGTCGCCGTCGCAGCGGTGACGATGGCCAGGGCAAGGCGACGCACCGCGGCTTGGTCAGGCTCCCCGGGCAACGTGGGTTGCCGATCCACGATGTGCTGTGCCCTATCCGCCGCGTGGCGCAGCCCGGACGGGTCGACAACCCCGATGGCCCAGGCGAGTTCGTTGAGCGCCGCGGCGAGTTCGGCCCGCGTGGCGGCCGGAATCGCCGATGCCTCCGACACGAGGCGTTGCCCGGCGATCGCAATCCATTCCACCGCGAGTTCGGCATCGAAAAGCCACGGCGCCAGGTGATCGCCACCATCTCCCAGCCACAGGGCGGCCGGATTGGCCTTATCCTCGATCTGGTCCTGCACCATCAACGCCGTCTCGTTGAGCCGGGCGACGCGCACGCGCAGCCGGCGCCGGCGCCGCTCGTCCAGGCCCACCCGCAGGACATCGGCGGTGGTATCGACGACGATGGCCATCCGCGCCCGCAGTGAGCGAATGCTGGCCTGCAGCAGGCGTTCTGGGCGATCGGGCAGTAGGTAGGCGGTCATGACGAATGTGCATACGGTGCCCACCACGACGGCCAGGATCATCCACGGCAACTCGTGCACACCGGCGTGCAGGAAGAGGTTGAAGAAGTAGGCCATGAACGCGACCATCCCCAGCGCTTGCCCGCGGGCGCCGAAGCGACGCACGTAGACCGCGACGAAGACGACGACGACGAACACGATGTCGGTCAACAACTGGTAGGGCGAGAGGAGTGCGGCGGCGCTGATGGACAGCGCCGCCGGCAACGGCAGCAGCGCCATCGTGATCCGTTGCCGGCGCGGGTCCGGCTCGTTGACCGACCGCGCCGCGATCATGGTGATCATGGCGCCCAGCAGCGCGACCGTCAACGGCTGGTGGGCCGCGCTCGTCAGCGCATACATCAGCAGCAGGGAGCAGGCCAACGCGATCGTGGTGCGGATGGCCAGCCTCAGCCGCAGCAGCCCCGGGTCGGATCCGATCGTCCACGTGCGTGCGCGCCGGAACCGCTGCGTCATCGCGTCGGGGACGATGGTGGTCTTCATCCCTCGGGCAGGCTGAAGGTCGGCATGTTCATGTACGCGATGCAGGACTGGTCGACATCGGTGCGGGGGTTGTCGACGAACGCGGTCATGATCTGCTGGGCGCAGGCAGACGTCGGTATCAGGCCGTGGCCGACGCCCGGGAACCGCAACGCGAGGGAGTTGGTGAGGCCGGGCGTCACCTGCCTTACCCACTGCGGCGCGGTGCTGGCGTCAAACGAACCCGACAGGATCAGGGTGGGAACCTTGCTCCGTACCGGCAGGGTGTCGGCGGTGTCCGACCTGCCCAGGCCCCATGCCTGGCACTCGCGGAAGATCCAGCTGCCGGTCGGGGTGATCCGCAGCACCGAGTCGGGCAGACCGGGCATCGCCTGACGCGCCTGGGACAGCGCCTGATCGGGATTGGTCCAGTTGGCCATCTCCTGGCAGTACGCGCCCAGTGCCAGCCCGGCGCCCAACAGGCCACGCTCGGATCCGGACGGGGCGCCGGCCGCTATACCGGCGCCGGCCAGGACGCCGTCACCGCGGGAGAGGTTGTGGATCATCCGGGGGATGTCGACGGCCTTGGCGGGGTCGGCGCTCCATTCCAGCACCAGCGGGACCACCTTCGATCCGTCGATGGTGACGCGCGTCGGCTCACCCGTCGGCGCCGACGTGGTCACCTCGATCGGGTCCTTGGTCAACTTGTTCACGGTGTCGAGGAAGACGGTGGCCAGATCCGGGTAGGCGGTAGCGCACGCCGGTTGATCCGCGCAGGCCGCGAAAATCGCGGCCAGCCCGCTTGCCGGCGCTTCCCACCAGTGGTCGACGATGTTGACCTGCGGCGCGACCACCGAATCCAGGACCATCGACCGAATGCCCTCGGGGTGGTTCCGCAACAGTTGCTGCGCCAGGTCGGTGCCGTAGGAGACGCCGTAGACGTTCCACTCATCGATGCGCAGCTGTTCCCGAAGGTCGGCGATATCGGCGGCGTTCTCTCTGGTGTTGAAGGCCGCGAAGTCGACACCAGAGGATGCCAGCCGATTGCGGCAGGCGCTGACGGCGGCGGCGTCGAGATCTGCGGTCCCCGGCGCCTGCAAGACCAATTGCACTGCGCGGCTTGTGAAGTCGTCCATCTCCGGGCAACTCAGGTGCGGGTCGCTGTGCACCGTGCCGCGCTGATTGACGAAGATGACGTCGCGGTCGGCGTTCATTCCCGCGGCCACCACACTCGGTGCGTTCAGTGTTCCTGCGCCGCCCGGGCCGCCGGCCAGGAAGACGATGGGGTCCGGTTTGGGTGCCCGGCCGGCGGCTTTCACCCGTGCGACGAGGATCCGGATCGTACGGCTCTTGGGATCGTCACGGTTCTCCGGCACGGTGAGAAAGCCGCAGCTGTAATTCGAACCCAGGTCGGCCTGCGGCACGCCCGGGAAGTTGGGCTGCGGGCAGGGCGTGCCCGCATAGGAGATTCGGCTGGGCGGGGTGTCCGAACAGCCGGCGAGCAGGTCCGCCACCAGGACGGCGCACAGCTGGCAGGCCGGCGCCCAACTTCGCACGGCCCGTTTCCACAATCGCAAAGGTGGCTGCTCAGGCGGCCGGGGTGAATTTGATCGCGGCCAATTTCAGCCGTTCGATCGCCTCGCCGAAGTCTTCGGGTGTCGGCATCCGGTTGTCGCGGAACTTCAGTCCCATCTGACGCTGCGCGGCCTTGACGTCATAGGACCGCGCGCAGCGCACGTAGAGGTCACGCGTGAGGTTTCGGTCCTCGACGAGTTCGCCGCGCATGTCAATGGTCTTGCCGCCGTGGACCACCCGGGCGGGGGCGCCGCCGCGGAAGTTGAACTTCCAGGCGGCACTGGCCAGCGCGTAGAGGTCACCGTCGATGACATGGGCGCTGACCGGGAGTTTGAATTGCTTGCCCGATTTGCGGCCGGTGAAATTGAGCACCATGAACGGCTTGAGGAACGAACCACCCAGCGGCGTGCCCAGCAAGAAGCTCAAGGCCGGATTGACGGCCTTGAGCAATGCCGACGGTGGATGCCCGACGTCAACCGCGTACGACTGTTCTGTCATGGGTTTCACCGTAGACAATCGCGGCCCGGGACGGGAGGCGCTCCGCGGCGCTCGGCGTCGGCGGGACGATCAGGGGGTGATCGTGGTCTGGTCGTCGATGACGGCCGTTGCGTCCATCAGCGGACCGGCCTCGGCATCGAGCGCATCGGCGTCGAGCTGGAGCACGAAAAGACCGTTCGGCCCGGTGATTACCACCGTCTTCTGGGCAACCGTGCGCCTCTTGCCGTTCTTGGTGTAGGAGCCGCCGAACTGCCACGCCTGGAATCCGCCGAGTGTCGACTCCCGTCCGTTCGCGCTGCCGCCTTCGAACTCGGGCAGGTTCTTCAACTCGCCGGGCGCGTACTCCAGGATCTTCTTCGGGTCGACGTTGCCTTCCAGCTTGGAGACGATCGCCACGATGGTGGGGGCGTCGTTAGGGTCGGCCGGCGCGTCGAAGACGATGCCGCCGTAGGGCGCGCCCTGTCCTTCGGGGACCGTGTGCCAGCCGTTGGGTACCGGCAGGTTGATGGTCGGCGAGCCGGGGTCACCGTGGTGCACCGGGGTTTCTTTGATGTTCGCTTCCCTGATGTAGTCGGCGATGGTCTTGTTGGTCTGCGCTCCCGGCGTTGCGCTGGTGGTCGCCGAGGAGGTGGCCGTCGACGTGGAGGTCGACGTGCTCGTGGAAGTCGACGTCTTGACTTCGGTCTTGGTTTCGGTGTGGCAGCCCACCAGGGTCAGGCTCAGTGCCACAGTCGCGACTACCGCCGTGAGGTCCTTCATCTATCGCATCTCCAGAAGTTCTGGCACCGGTATCTGTGCCGGTGACGTCGGAGATGAGAGTAGCCGAACCGGGCGAGACGCTGTCGGTTTGTTTCGCAGGACCAGGCGCGTCGTTTGACGAAAAGGCCACTGGAACACACCGCGTGCAGTAAGAGACATCTATGCGGTCCAGTAGGTCGGCAAAAGGCCTGGCAGGCCCGAGAGTCATCGTCGCCGTCGTCGCGACGCTGGCCCTGTTCGTGCCTTTCTTCCTACTGTCCCCCACCGCTTACGATGGCGAACCATCAGCGGTGACCGACCCGGTCCGACATGTCGACACCTTGGTCGGCACGGGTACCGGCGGTGACATCGTGGGGGAGATCAACAACTTTCCCGGAGCCTCCATGCCGTTCGGCATGGTCCAGTACTCGCCGGATACCGTCGACGATTACGCCGGTTACGACCACGCCAACGAGCGTGCCACCGGATTCAGCATGACCCACGCGTCGGTGGGCTGCCCGGCCTTCGGCGACATCTCGATGTTGCCCACGACCAGCCCGGTGGGCTCCCGGCCTTGGCGCGCCTGGGAACGAATCGCCCATGACAACACCGAGTCCGGTGTGCCGGGCTATTACACGGTGCGGTTTCCCGACACCGGGGTGAAAGCCGAACTCTCCGCGACCACTCGCAGCGGGGTGGGCCGGTTCAGCTATCCGCGGGACAACCAGCCGGCGCTGCTGCATGTGCGCTCGGGTGCTTCGCTGGCGGGCAATTCGCGTGCGGCCATCCAGATCGGCGAGGACAACACCACGATCACGGGATGGGCGACCAGCGGCTCGTTCTGCGACAAGCAGAACACCTACACGGTGTACTTCGCGATGGAGTTCAACCAGCCCTTCGTCGCCCATGGGACCTGGGATGGCTATTCGGTGTACGCGGGTGCCCGGCAGGCGAATTCGCCGTACAGCGGTGGCTATGTGGAGTTTCCCGCGGGCGCCGTGCTCGAGGTGCGGACCGCAATCTCCTACGTGAGTATCGCGGGCGCTCGAAGCAATCTGGCCGCCGAGCGGGGAACCTTCGACGGCATCCGCGCGGCCGCGGCGGGCGCGTGGAACAAGGCGTTGTCGCGCATCACGGTGGCAAGCCGCAGCCCCGGCGACGTCACGACCTTTTACACGTGCCTGTACCGCTCACTGTTGCATCCCAACACCTTCAACGACGCCGACGGCCTTTTCATCGGTTTCGACGGCGTGATCCACAGCGTGGCGGCGGGCCGCACGCACTATGCCAATTTCTCCGACTGGGACACCTACCGGAGTTTGGCCGCGCTGCAAGGCCTGCTCTTCCCGAAGGAAGCCGGGGACATGGCCCAATCGTTGGTCACCGACGCCGAACACAGCGGTGCGCTTCCCCGGTGGGCGCTGGCCAATGCCGCCACCAGCCAGATGACCGGCGACAGTGTGGTCCCGCTGATGGTGAACCTATATATGTTCGGGGCCAAGGACTTTGACGTGCAGGCCGCACTGCGCTACATGGTCGACGGTGCGACCGCGGGAGGTGTCGGCCGAGACGGCTACCTGCAGCGGCCGGGCATCGGCGCCTACCTGCAATTGGGTTACCTCCCTCAGCTCACCCAATTCGGTCCTGGTGCCTCGATCACGCTGGAGTGGTCGATCGCTGACTTCGCCATCTCCCGATTCGCGGCCGCTCTCGGTCAGGACGGCATCGCTGCGGAGTTTCAGAACCGGGCGCAGTACTGGCAGAACCTGTTCAATCCGACGACGCGTTACATCTCACCGCGGGGCCCGAGCGGACTCTTCCGCGACGGGCCAGGGTTCTTCAGATCGGGGTCGGCCTTCGGCCAGCCCGGTTTCGACGAGGGCAACGCCGAACAGTATCTCTGGCTGGTACCGCAGAACGTCGCCGGGCTGGTTACCGCGCTCGGTGGCCGCAAGGCGGCCGCCGACCGGCTCAATCGATTCACCAAGCGGCTCAACGTCGGTCCCAACGAACCCTACCTGTGGGCCGGCAACGAGCCGGGCTTCGGCGTGCCGTGGCTGTACAACTACATCGGTCAGCCGTGGCAGACCCAGCGCACCGTCGACCGGGTCCGTGGGCTGTTCGGGCCGACGCCGGACGGCGCGCCGGGCAACGACGACCTCGGCGCGATGTCCAGCTGGTACGTCTGGGCCGCCCTGGGACTGTACCCGAGTACCCCGGGCACTCCGATACTCACCGTCAACACGCCGTTGTTCGATCGTGCGGTAATCGCCCTGCCGACTGGGTCTTCCATTCGCATCACCGCCCCGGGCGCCTCCGGGCTCAACCGGCTGAAGTACATCAGAGACATGCGCATCGACGGTGTACCGAGCGATCGGACCTACCTGCCGGAATCGTTCATCGAAACCGGCGGCGACGTTGCCTTTTCGCTCGGGGCCCGGCTCAACGGCTGGGGTACCGGTGCGGCGTCGGCGCCGCCGTCGTTCTCGGCGGGTAGTTCGGCTGTGACCATCAATGTTCCGCATCCGCTGGTGGCGATTGCGCCCGGGACCAAGGGGACGATGAGGCTCGACGCGCAGCGGATGATCGACGGACCGTCGGAATACACGGTCAGCGGTACGTCTTACGGGACCGCGATCGCCGTCGAGTCGGTCACCGGACGATTCGCCGACGACGGTGCGGCGCAGGTCGAGGTCCCGATCGCGGTTGCGCGGTCGGTGCCGGACGGGTACTACCTGATCTATCTGACCGCAGCGGCGGGCGACAGCCGGCGGTATGTGACCGTGATGATCGACGTCTCCGGGGGTGGTGCTGCCGAATAGTACTGGCGCTCAGACCATGTCGTTCTTGGTGAGCCAGCGCATCACCGGCCAGCCCACGAACACCGGGAGCCAGCAGGTGAGAATTCGGTACAGCAGCACCGAGGGCACACCGATCGCGGCGGGCACTCCGAAGGCGGCGAGCCCACCGATCAGCGCGGCCTCCACCGCGCCGACGCCGCCCGGGGTGGGTGCCGCCGAAGCCAGCGTCCCGCCGACCATGGTCACGACCGTGACGGTGACGAACGTCGTCCCGCCGCCGAAGGCCTCGACACTCGACCACAGTGCCAGGGCCGCGCCCAGGGTTGTTCCCGCAGCGCCCAACACAATCAGGCCCAGGCGTTTGGGCTCGCGGGCCAGATCGGCGAGGTCGCGGGTTACCTCGCCGAGTTTCGGGCGCAATTCCGTTGCCAGCCAACGCCGTAGATTGGGCACCAATAGAAAGGTGCCGATGATGCCGAGCGCCACACCGGCGATCAGGTACAGCACCGTGGCGTTGGGCACGAAATGCGAGAGGTCCGTCGATGTTCCCGCCACGGCACTGAAGAAGATGAGCAGCGCCAGGTGCACGATCACCTGCACCGATTGCTGCAGCGCCACCGCCGCGGTAGCGCGTAGGGCGGTCAGTCCGCCCTTCTGCAGGAATCGGGTGCTCAGCGCCAAGCCGCCGACCCCGGCCGGCGTGGTCGTCGCCGCAAAAGTGTTGGCCACCTGCATGATCGAGAGCTTCCAGAAGGTCACGGCTCCGTCCGCGCAGGCCCACAACGCCGCCGCGGCCCCGATATACGTCAGCGCCGATACCGCCAGGCCCAACAGCGCCCACCACCAGTTCGCGGTCCGCAGTTCGTGGAAGAACGTCGGCACGGTGCTGATGAAGGGGTACGCCACATAGACCAGTGCACCGATCAGCACCAGCTGGATGAACTGGCTGCGGCTGAACCGGGTGATGGTCTCGGATTCGATCTCATCGGCACCGGTTTGGCGTTTCACCTCGGCCCGCGCTTCGGCCATCACAGCCTTGGGGTTCGCCACCGATCTCCGGATCCGCTTGGGCACAGCAGATTTGGTGAGTCGGCGGGAGGCGGTCAAGATGGTTTCCTTGCCGAAGGACTCGATCGCCGCGCCGACCGCGGACTCCGCGTCGTACAGCGCGGACGTGGTCACCAGAAGTTGAGCGATGTCGGATTGCAGTTGGGCGTCGGTGGCGCCGTACTCGGCGGCGCCGAACCCGCCGAACAGCGCCTTGCCGTCGGCGATCGTGATCTCGTTGCAGCGCAGGTCGCCGTGTGAGATCTGATGGTCGTTGAGCACACGCAGCGATGCCCAGACGGCGGCGACCGGCGTCTGGTGGGCGCATTCGTCGAGCGGCACCCCCTCAACGGGTTCGCGGGCATACATCGTCCAGCCGCGGTCCAGCGCCGCCAGCGCGATGGTCGAGCTGTTGGCAACGCCGGTGTCGGCGATGGCGATGGCCATCAGCGCGCGGTGCTCGACGGCGCGGCGCATGGACGCCTGCAAGGGTGCGGTCTCCGAACCGCGCAACCGCAGTTTGCGCCACAGCTGGCGCACTGCGCCGCCGCTGCGCTGATGCGGGCCGTACAACTCGACCGCCGCACGGCCGGCGGGGTCGGTCGATTCGGCGGACAACACCAGCGGCCCCGGTCCACCCGGCCGGACCACCAGGAGCCGTGACACCAGAAACCCGCGCCGGGCCATCGCGCGGACCGCGCCGTCCAACGGCACCTCGAGCGCCGGAGTGCCGACGACCAGTACCACGAATGCGCCGACGAGCCAGCCCACCGTAAGGCCCACGACCGCGCGGGCCGGCACGATGGCGCTGACGACAAGGTGGATGGGGACGAAGGCGAGAAGCAGTGCCCACCACCAGTGCCGCCAACGGGCCGGCAGCCAGGGACCGGAGACGGTGAGCACCGCCGCGAGCATCGCGATCCAGCGCGGGTCGTCGAGGAACTGAGCCGGAACCGTGGAGAGCTTTTCGTTCAGGTCGAAGTGCCATCGCGGCGCCGCGATGCGGTTGCTGCTGATGGACAGCGGAAGCACGGCCATCAGCGCGGCGGCCCCGTACGCGCCGAGTAGTTTCCACTGCCGGGACAGGATCAACCCGATCAGGATCACGAACGGCAGCGCCAGAATCGCGATGCCGTACACCAGGTACACCAGGTCGGACTGTGTCGGGGTGAGGACTCCGACGATTTCAGAGATCGATTTCTCCAGCGCCACCCAACGAGGGCGGGTGATCAGGGAGCTGGTGATCACCGCCACGAGGGCCGCTGCGGCCAGTGCCAGCCGGATGATGTCGTTGGTGCGTCGGGTCAGTGGTTGCAGCAAGCTGCCGGACACGGTGATGTCGCGGCCGTCAACTCGCATGTGCAAAGTCCCTCAAGATCCTCGAGATCCGTCTTCTCCGGTGCCGCCGTCGGCGTTTCTACGACAACTTAACGTGCCGATTCGTTCCCATGCTGCTCACGTAGTGTCGGCAGCATTGTGTGTTGCGAAGAGGAGGATGGGCATGGCGCGGACCGACAACGACACCTGGGAGATCACCGAGAGCGTGGGCGCTACGGCGCTGGGTGTGGCCGCGGCACGCGCGGCGGAGACCGAGAGTGAGAATCCGCTGATCAGCGATCCCTTCGCGCGGGTCTTTTTGGACGTCGTGGGCGACGGGATCTGGAACTGGTTCGCCGCTCCGGAATTACCGGAAGAGCTGCTGGAAGCCGAACCTCAACTGCCCGTGCAGATGCAGTCGATGGTGGACTACATGGCCGCCCGAACGGCTTTCTTCGACAGCTTCTTCCTGGATGCGGCGCGGGCCGGCGTGGGCCAGGTGGTGATCCTGGCGGCCGGTTTGGATGCGCGGGCGTGGCGGTTGCCGTGGCCGGACGGCACCACGGTCTACGAACTCGACCAGACCAGGGTGCTGGACTTCAAGCTCTCAACGCTGACCGAGCGCGGTTTTGCGCCGGCCTGCCGGCGCGTTCCGGTGGCCGTGGACCTGCGCGACGACTGGCCAGCAGCCTTGCAGCACAATGGGTTTGATTCATCGGCTCCCAGTGCGTGGTCGGTTGAGGGTTTGTTGCCGTATCTGCCCGCGACCGCTCACGAGCTGTTGTTCGAACGCATTCAGACGCTCGCCGCACCCGGCAGCCGGATTGCGGTGGAGGCGCCCGGAGCGGACTGGCTAGACGAGGGTGTGCGCGCGCAGCAGCGGGAGCGGGTGGATCGGATCCGCGCGGTGATGGCCAAGGTCGATCCGCAGCGCGAGATGCCCCGCACCGACGAGCTGTGGTACTTCGAGGAGCGCGAAGACGTGGGCGAATGGTTGCGCCGGCACGGTTGGGAGGCGACGGTGACCCAGTCTGCGCAGTTGATGGCCGGTTACGGGCGCGGCGTACCCGATGGGGTGGAGGACGCGTCCCCGCGCACCCAGTTCGTGTCAGCGGTGCGTTCGGCTTACTGACCGCCCCTTTGACCAGGCGGCCGTCCTTGATGATCGCGGTGAACGCTTCGTCGGGGCGCCCGGACCGCGTAATCGACGCTTTCATCGGAGCACGCTGCCGACACCGCCAGCAACATCCGGATAGTGAAGTGCGAGCCGCTGCGCACCTCTGCATCATGATGCGGTGATGATAAGATCGGGCGTGCGAACCACCATCGATCTGCCCGACGAACTGCATAAACTGGCGCAGGCCATAGCTCGCGACACTCACCGTACGTTGAGCGAAACGGTCGCCGATCTAGTTCGACGCGGCTTGGCGTCCGGAAATTCAGCAAGGATTTCGGAAGATCCGAGGACAGGGTTCCCGGTGGTCAGCGTCGGTCGGGTCGTTACGTCAGCGGATGTGCGCTCTCTGGAGGACGAGGAGTGACGGCGCTGCTGGATGCGAACGTACTCGTCGCACTCGCCGTCGCCGAACACGTGCATCATGATGCCGCTACCGATTGGCTGGCGGCATCGGACGCGGCCATCGCCACTTGCCCGGTGACGCAGGGAAGCCTCGTCCGATTTCTCCTTCGATCGGGGCAATCCGCATCGGCAGCGCGTGATGTGGTGGTTGCGATTGAGGCGCTGGACCGCCACGAATTCTGGCCCGACCGAATCTCGTTCGCCGATGTGGGGTTCGGTGGTGTGGTGGGTCACCGGCAGGTGACCGATGCTTACCTTGCTCAGCTCGCGCGCAGCAACAGCGGGCAACTCGCAACTCTCGACAGCGGCTTGGTGCAACTGCACAACGACGTCGCAGTACTCCTCCCGACCGCCCGACCCGACTTGGGGGGCGCTACGCGTCCCCTGCATCGGTAACCGCACCGTCTTCGTCGTCCCGGCCGGGGTGGCTGCGCCAATGCCGGTACGTGTGCCGCGCGGCGAACACGCCGAGAACCGCCGTGATGCACCACACCGCGATCGCTGCATAGGCCAACGGCGACGAGCGATCGCGGATCGACGCCCCCAGAGAGGTGTAGACGAATGCTCGCGGCGCCGAGCCGATGAAGGATCCGATTGCTATCTGCCACAGCGGAACTCCGAAAGCTCCGAAGGTATAGGAGGCAAGGGCGTCAGAGATACCGGGAACGAAGCGCTGGCCTACGACCGCCCACAACCCGCCTCGTTCGATCACCGAGTCGATTCGTTCGGCCCGCTTGGGGCCTACGAGTACTCGTGCGCTGTCCCGGCCGGCCCGACGGCCGACAGTGCTTGCGACGATGGCCGTGCCCATTGCCGCGCCGAGCGTCACGAAGAGACCCAGCACGGGACCGAACAACAGCCCGCTGCCTGCGGCCAGCATCGAACCCGGCAGGAACATGGCGCCGAGAAGACCCGACACGAGAACGTACACCAGCGGCGCCATCGGTCCCGTCGCCGTAACCGTGCGGCGCACCGCGTCGACGTCGATCACTCGCGCGATCGCCACCAGATAGAACATGGTGAGCAGGAAGGCCACGCATATGGCGAGTCGCATGATGTGGGGTCGCCGGGACGTGCCGGCGGTGCCGTCGTCGTCAATCATCGTGGCCGGCCAGCCGCCGCGCCAGCCCGCTGGCCCGTACCGCCCGCCGCCCGATCGCGGCGCGCACCGAGACTTCCGGACCGATCACCCGTACCTTCCGTTTGGCCCGCGTGACGGCGGTGTAGAACAACTCCCGCGTCAGCAACCGCGAATCTTCGGGCGGCATCAGCACAGTCACCTCGCCGGCCTGACTGCCCTGACTCTTGTGAATCGTCATGGCGTGCATCGTCTCGACATCGGACAGCCGGCTCGTTGCGAACTCCAGGAGCTCGTCAGCCCCGGCTATGACCGCTCGAAGCGTGCCTTGCCGGCCCGCCCCGGCAACGACGGCCACTCCCGTGTCGCCGTTGTAGACCCCTAATCCGTAGTCGTTGTTCGTCACGAGCACCGGTCTTCCGGCATACCACGGCGACCAGATCGGATCACCGGTCGCCTCCACCAGCCACCGCTCCACCTGGCGGTTCCAGTGTGCGATCCCGTAGCGGCCACGGCGGTGCGCGCACAGCAGCCGGTGCTCGTCGAGGGTGGACAGGGCGGCCTTCGCGTCACCCAGCATCGCGGCCTGCCGCAACGCGAGGGCATGCGGCACAAGCACTCTGCGAAGCGTCTCGGTAGGGTCCTCGGTGTCGACCCATTCGATGTGGGTGCCGCCCGTCCGCAGCAGGTCGATGGCGAGATCGGCGTCTCCGTCGCGAATCGACGATGCCAACCGGCCGATCGACTCCCCGAACCGATGTGAGGTGAGCAGCGCCGCAACCCGGGCGTCGGCGCGCGATCCGAGCCCGTCGACCAGGTCGGCGAGCACGGCACCGGCCTCCACGGACGCCAGTTGGTCGGGATCGCCGACCAGCAGCAGCCGGGTCTGCGCGCGCACCGATTCCAGCAGTCGCGCCATCATGGTCAGTGACACCATCGACGTCTCGTCGACCACGATCACGTCGTGCGGCAGCCTGTTGCCCCGATGATGACGAAACCTGGACGACGTGTCCGGCCGGCTGCCCAGCAGCCGGTGCAGCGTGGTCGCACGCAGTCCCGAGATCCGTTGCCGGTCAACCGCTTCCAACTCGCTAACCTGGAGCTGGACGGCCTCGTGCAGCCGGGCGGCCGCCTTGCCCGTCGGAGCCGCCAGCGCGATGCGCAGCGGTGGCCTTCGGTCCAGCTCGGCCTGCTCGGCGAACAGCGCCAGCAGGCGGGCCACGGTGGTGGTCTTGCCCGTTCCCGGACCGCCGGTCAGCACGGTCAGTCCTTGCCGCAGGGCGATGCCGGCGGCTTCCCGTTGTTCCTCGTAGCCCGGCGGGAACAACCGGTCGATGCCGGGAACCGCCGACCGTCCGGGAGTGGACAGCAGGGCCGAGAAATCGTCGGCAACCTGCTGCTCCTCGCGCCAATACCGGTCCAGGTAAAGCAGCTTGCCGTCGTACACGCGCAGTACCGCCGGTTGGCCGGCCAGCGGACTGGTCAGCACCGCCGCGAGCCACTCCGCCGGCGCCGGCCAGGGTAGGCCCGAGACGGCGACCTGCGCCTGGACCGACGTCAGGTCTACACACACCGAACCGCCGCGCAACGCACGCACCACCAGCGCCAGCGCCAGCGCGACCGCGGGGTCGGACTCGCGCGCCATGGCTGTAAGGCGCTGCGCGACATGAACATCGGCAGAATCGAGTACGCCCGCTTCGTTGAAGGTGCGCAACAGGCCGGTGGCGCTGACGGCCAGCCGGCGGTCGGCAGGGTCGATCGGCTCGGCAGTCATGCGGCCGCCCTGCGCGCGTCCAGCAGATCGGATAGGTCGGTCACCAACTCCGGCGGCGGTGCCCAACTGAACACCCCGGCCGGATGGCCGTCCAGCACCGGGGTATCGGGCCCGCACATCCCGCGCAGGAACAGATACAGCACACCGCCCAGCTGGCGCGCCGGCTGGTAACCCGGCTGCCGCCAGCGCAGGAACCGGTGCAGGACAACGCTGTACAACAACGCCTGCAGTGGGTAGTCCGAATGCAGCATCGCCTCGGCCATCCGCTGAGGCGTGTAGTCGGCGGCGGTCAGTGGCCGGTCCGGCTCGCCGAGCCAGTTGGTCTTGTAGTCGACGACCAGGAAGCGCTGCCCCGACTTGTGGGGAACCCGCAACACGACGTCGACCGAACCGCTGAGGTAGCCGCGCAGCGCCTGCCCGCCGAGTGCGTCACCAGTCAACCGGTCCGGGTAGGAAGCCAGCGGGTCGTCGGCCCGAAGATGGGAGCGCAGTAACCCCCCGACGTCCGCGAGCCGCACCTCTGCGGCGGCGCCGCGAACGTCGCCACCGGCGAGGGGAAATTCGAAGTCCAACTCGCGCAACCGGTCCGGTAGGCCGATCTGCCGCAGTGTCAGCCCGCCCGCCAGTGGACCCAGGGGAGTGTCGTGCATCGGGACCATCGCCGCGGCGAGTTGGGGTGTGGGCACGTCGACCGGCCACCACGTCTTGTGAACACCGATCTGCGCCCCGAGTTCGGCGGCGAGGTCGGCCGCGAAGGGGTCGGTGGTTTCCAGTACCGCATGCACCAGCGTGCCGAACTGCGCGCCGGTCGGCAGCTCGGCCATGGGCGAGGGCACGTTCGACCCGGAGGCCGCCCCGGTGAGCGGAATGTCGTGGACTTCGTCGTCGAGCTCGGTGAGCTCGGGTTCGCTGCTCACCCCGACGGCCTGCTCCCCGGCGCGGATCAGGCCCGAGTAGGAGGTGCGTCGCCACGCCGTATCGATGGCGCGGTGGAAGTGCCGGGTGCCGAGGTCGGTTGGCGCGGCGTGGCCGGACATCGCGGGGGCTGCGGCGATCACGGACTCTTCCACGACCGGTCCGCCGGCGTCCTGCCACTGCCTCAGTCGCTCCCAGGCCTCGTCGTCGGTGATCTTGGACGGTTCGCAGCGGTCGGGGACCACTGACTCTCCGGGACGCCGGCCCCGCACCAGCCGCGACAGGCCCCCGTTGGGCTCACCGTGAGCCGGCGACCACCACGCCACCACCTGTGACTGGGCCCGGGTCAACGCGACATAGGTCAACCGACTGTCGTCATTGGCCATTTCCTTGCGGCCGAGTTGCTCCACGGCAGCGAAGTCGGGACTGTCCTTGCCGCCGATGTGCAGGCACCGGTCTCCGCGGTCGTGGAAGAGCACCAGGTCGCGGTCACCCACGTTGCGGTTGAATGCGAACGGCAGGTACACCACCGGATACTGCAGGCCCTTGCTCACCCAGACCGTCATGATCTGCACCGCGGCGGCATCGCTGTCGATCCGGCGGTTGCGTTCGGTGGCGCCGGCCCGTTCCTCCCGTTGACCGCGAAGCCAGTCGCGCAGCGCGGGTAGCGAATAGCGCTCCCGGTGCGCCACCTCCTGCAGTAGCTGCGTCACGTGCGCCAGGTCGGTCATATGCCGCTCGCCGCCGTGCCACGACAACACGCGGTCGGCCATGCCGCTCATCTGTGCGGCCTCGAAGATGGCGGCGACGCCCCGGTCGCGGGCATGGTCCGCCCACTCCCGCAGGGTGTCGGCGACGTCGTCGGTGAGCGCATCACCGCCGGCCGCCAGATCGTGGGCCGTCTTCCCGAAGAACATCGTGGTCGCGGCCGCGCGGACGACACCGGGACGGTGCGGCTGATCGAACGCTTCCAGCAGCGACAGCCAGTCGTCGGCGGCCTCGGAGCTGAACACGTCGGAGTCGCCGGTGTAGACGGCGGCGATACCGGCCTCGCTGAGTGCGCGGTGGCAGGCGCGGGCATCCTTGTGGCTCTCGACGATGACCGCGACATGCCTTGCTTCCAAAGGCTTGCCGTCGAACGTCGCATCGCCGGCCAAGAGTGCGCCGATGTCGGCGGCGAGATCGCGGCCGATGTGCTCGCGCAGTTCGTCGATCGGCAGATTCTGGGTCCCCTTGCGGCCCAGCGCTGCCCGGCGCACCACCCGCAGCCGGAACGGATCGTTGTGCGGAGCACCGGCGAGGCGATGACCGTGGTGCGAGGCCGCAACGTCGTGCACGACGATCGCGGGGTCACCGAGTTCGGCTCCGCGCATTACGGCCTGCAACCGCTCGACGAGTGCGCTGTCGCTGCGCCAGTTGGTTGTCAGCGTGCGCTTGTCACCGGCGGTCCTGGCCGCATCGAGGTAGGTGACGATGTCGCCGCCCCGAAACGCATAGATCGCCTGCTTCGGATCGCCGATGAGAATGAGCGTGGACCGCCCGCTGAAGGCCCGGTCGATCACCTGCCACTGAACCGGGTCGGTGTCCTGGAATTCGTCGACCATGACAATGGGCCAGCGTTGGTGCATCCGGGCCCGGGCGGGCGAGTCGTCGGTGTCCAACGCCGCGGCCAACCGGATGAGCAGGTCGTCGTAGCCAAGCACGCCCCGGCGTCGTTTCCGTCGTTCCAGTTCGGCCAGAACGTCTTTAGCGAAGGCGACGCAGAGCGCGGCGCGTGAACCCGGTTCCGGGTCGCGCGGCCGCAGCTGGGTGGACGGGTTGGCGACCACCGTGCGCGCGATGTGCAGCCCCTCGCGATAGGTCAGCGCGGGGTCATCGCGCTCCCGCCCGAAATGTGCCAGATAGAGATCATCGACGATCTCGGTGACCAAGTCGTTGAGGTCTTCGAGCAGGGTGACTCCGGCGTCCGTATCTCCGGCGGCACCAAGGGATTTGAGCACCAGCTGGCAGAACTGGTGGGTGGTGGCGATGGTGGCCGCGTCGAAGCCGGCCAGGGCGTCCCGCAGTCGCTGCCTGCGTGCGTTGCGTTGCGCGTCCGTGCCGTCGATCAGGTGCGCCACCAGATCGTTGCCGGCGGCGATCGAATGGTCGCCGAAAGCGGCTACCGCGTCCACGATTTGGCAGCGCACCCGCTCTCGCAGCTCCTGACTTGCCGCCCGGCCGAAGGTGATGAGCAGCATCTGGTCGAGCGTCGCGTGGCCCTCGGCGACGTAGCGGGTCACCAGACCGGCCAACGCGAAAGTCTTGCCGGTTCCCGCACTGGCCTCCAGCACGGTGGTCGACCGCTCGGCGGGCAGTGGGCCCAGCAGATCGAATGGGGGAATCACCGCAGCCTCCGCTCGGCGCGCGACTCCGCCTGCAGCAGCGGCAGCCACAGGCGCGCGGCGAAGGCGCCCAGGCGATGTTCTTCTCCGGCGGACTGCTCGTCCGGGCGCAGCGGTTGCATCAGGTCGGTGAGCCTTGCGTGGCGGCCCCAGGCACGTACCTGCGCCGGTTGTTCATCCTCGCCGGGGTAGCGACCGCTTCGCCACCGGTATTCCGCCTGCTTGACCGGGTCGTCGCCGCAGTGCCGGGCCACCGCCCACGCGTAGGACGTCTTGATGGGCAACGGGATCGGCTCGCGGCGCCCGGCATCGTAGATGGCCACCAGGTCCCGTAGGACGTCCAGGGCGGCCGGTCCCGGACGTCCCAGGTGTTCCTCGCGCGGCGTGGTGCCGCGCTTCGGCCGGCCGATGCAGACGGCCGACCAGTCCCGGCCGGGTTCGTGAGCGTGCAACGCCAGCAACGGGATCCACGATTGAAGGAGGTGTTTGCCGTCGAGTTTGGAGTAGGTCACCGACACCAGGCGGTCACCGAACACCCCGGACACGGTGCCGGTCACGCGCCGTCCACCGAGATCGATGTCGACGTCGTAGGTGGCGCTGTCGGTTCGGCGGTGTCCCAGTGCCGCCGACGCCAGCAGGGCGGCCTGGTCGCGAATCTCGGTCACCTTGCGCCAGCCCAGCTGACCCGGTGGCAGGGTGCCGCGCCGCCACTCCGCCTGGCGTGCGGCGTCCGGAGCCAGCCCACCCAGAATGTCGGCGAGCATCCGGTCGCCGACCGTCCACTCATCCAGCGCGTTGCTGTCGACCGGCATGGCATCCTCGACACCGTCGACGTCCCACGGCAGCGTGTACTCGAGGGCCCGAAAGAAGCCCTTCACCGGATCCTTGAAGAAGGCGGCGAGATCGGCGAGCGCGACGTCCTCCGGCGCCGGCGCCGGCAGCAGACCACCGACCAGCTTCGGCTGCTCGGACCGTTCGCCGGTTGCGGAGCGGGCCGCGCGCAGCACCGTCGGATCGAAACTGAACGGCACACCCGGTACCAGCGCACCGCGCTCCACGTTGCGAATGTCGAAGGGCTGCAACGGATGTTCGACCACGATCCGCGACCGCACCGGCTCGCCGGTGGTCATGTCCAGGGCGTCGAGCAGCTCGGCCAGCGGGACGGCCGGGGGCCGGCGCTGGCCCGAGTACTCGTTGGCACCGGTATAGGTGATGACCAGGTTGCCGGTGGCCGCCCCGATGGCGTCGAGCAGCAACTGCCGATCCTCGGAGCGGATGTCGCGCTCGCCGGTCAACGGTTGCCGGGCCAGTACGTCGTCGCCGTCGACGACACCGAGCCGCGGGAAAACGCCGTCGTCGAGGCCCACCAGACAGACCACCCGGTGCGGGACCGAGCGCATCGGCACCATCGTGCACACCGTCACGGTGCCGGTGCGGAAGTTGGCGCGGGTGGGACGTCCGGCGAGGTGCCTGTGCAACAGGGCGCGGATGTCGGGCAGGCGCATCAAGGTCCGATCGCGGGTACCCGCGGTGCGCAACACGTCGGCGAATTCGCGCTGCAGCTGACTGGTCTGCCAGGCGTCGTCCTCGCCGGTCTGAGTCAGCAGGCCGATACCGTCGGCCAGGGCGGTCAGCCACTGCCGCAGCGGCTGCGCTCCGGTCAGCGAGTCGACGGCGCGCTGCAGCCGGTCGACGTACTCGGCGAACTGGCCCACCAGCTCGACCCGGTTGCTGCCGACGTCGTCCAGGGGCAGCGTCGAGTCGATCCAGGTGTGTGCCGTCTCGGACATCGCGACCCCGGCCAGCACCCGGTCGAGACCGAATCGCCAGGTGTTGTGCACGAAGTCGACGCCGAACGGCATCCGGTGTTCCTGGTCGAAGCCCCAGCGGATGTTCGACTGCCGCACCCAGCGGGTGATGCCCTCCAGGTCGTCGTCGCTGAAGCCGAACCGGGTGCGCACCGGCGCGGACTGGGCGAGGTTGAGCACTTCGCTCGAGGTGACCCGGCCAGCGGCCAGAGCCAGCAACTGCGACGCCACACCCAGCAACGGATTGGTTTGCAGCAGTGACCGATCGGCGAGCCGAACCCGCAGGCGATGTGCGGGATGCGCCCCGCTCACCACATCGCCCAGGCCGAAGTCGGCGACGATCAACGGTGCATAGGTCTCGATGTCGGGACACATCACCAAGATGTCGCGTGGCTCGAGGGTCGGGTCATCGGCCAGCAGGCCGAGCAGGACCTCCCGCAATACGTCGATCTGCCGGGCCGGCCCGTGGCAGCTGTGCACCTGTACGGACCGGTCATTGTCCGACAGCATGCGGCCGTTCGGCCGGACAGCGTTGGCGGCGAGGTCAGCCTGTAGCCAGCCGAGCAGGGTGTCCAGGCGCTCGGGCTCGTCGAGCGCCTCGTCGGTCGCGGGATCGGCCGGCAGGCTCCTTTGCAGCTCACGCAGATCCCGTCCCAACGTCGCCAGCAGCGGATGCCCGACCTCCCGATGGCTGGTGTCCGCGCGCCGCGCCACGGTGCCCCGCACGCCGCCCAGCGCCCGCCACAACGCGTCGCTGGGGTGCGGCAGCCAAAGGTGCAGATCGTGGTGGACGGCGACCCCTTCGAGCAGTTCCACGTCGGTGCGCGCCAGGCGGGTATGGCCGAACAGAGACAAGCGGGACGGTAGAGCCGCCGGACCTTCGTGCAACCGGCTGAGTGTCTTGGCGTGCCGGATGTGCGGAGGGTCTGCAGGGATCTCCGCGACCAGCGCGCGCCACAACTCGGGTTGCCAGTGCAGGTCGGCATCCAGGTTGCCGACGTTGCCGTCCAGCCAGTCGATCAGCAGTCCGGGGCGTTGCCGGGCATACGAGGCGAACAGCCCGGCCAGGCGGCGAGCGACCGCATACCGCCGTCCCCGGCGCAATTCGGCTTCATCACCGATGTCGAAGTGCCCCAGGTGCTTTGCCAGGGTCCGGCACCACGGCTCGGTCAACGAACAGTCGATCACCTGCAGCAGCGGCCAGGTCATGGCCTCGGGGGACCAGGGGTCGTCGTCGACGGTGCCAATTATCTCGGCGATAAGCGACGCCGGGCTGCGAAACGACACGCCCGCGCAGACCCCGTCGCCGCGATCCGGCGCGGCGCCCAGCCGGTGGGAGAGCCGCTGACTGAGCCAGCGTTCCACCCCGCGTGCCGGCACCAGTATCAGCTCCTGCGCGAAGGGGTCGGGGAGCGGCCGGGCCAGCAGGTCGCCGAGACCGTCGGCAAGCAGATCGGTCCGTTCGGCACGGTGGAGATGAAGCGCCATTGCGGGCCACCCTAGACCGCCCCGCCGACACCGGCGGCGCTACGGGTGGGCAACGGGGCGCGGGGCGGGGCCCGGTGGGCGGCCAGGAGAAGGCGCGCGCCGTGTGCCAGGCTGAAACGATGGCCGGCATGGCGGATGCCCTCGGATGGGCAAGCAGGCAGCTCATGGACCGGGTGCCCAAGGCGGACCTGGACCAGCGCGACCCGGACTTCATCCGCGACCAGCTGCCCGGAACGTGGCTGCTGGCCTCGCTCTACTTCCGCGCCGATGTTCGCGGCCTCGACCGCATACCCCCGGCCGGGCCGGTACTGCTGGTCGGCAACCACAGCGGGGGCAACGTACCGCCCGACACGTTCGTCTTCACGCTGGCGTTCTGCTCGTATTTCGGCGTGGAACGCCCCTTCTATCAGCTGGCGCACAACCTGGTCACGCTCTACCCGCCGCTGCGCTGGCTGCGCAAGTTCGGCACCGTTGCGGCCAGCCCCGAAAATGCCCGTCTGGCACTGGATTCCGGTGCGGCCGTGCTGGTGTATCCGGGCGGCGACTACGAGGTTTTCCGTCCCTCGTGGCAGCGGCACGTCGTCGATTTCGGCGGCCGCAGAGGCTTCGTGCGGCTCGCCCGCGAGACCGGTGTGCCGATCGTGCCGGTGGCCAGCGTCGGCGGCCAGGAGACCGCGTTGTTCCTCGGGCGTGCGCAGTGGCTGGCCAAACTGCTGCTGCTCGACAAGGTGGTGCGCCTGAAGAGTGTGCCCATCTCGCTGGCCTTACCGTGGGGGCTGAACATCAGCGACATGTTGGGGCATATCCCGTTGCCGGCCAAGATCGTCATCGAGGTGCAGGAGCCGGTCGAGATGCACGACGACGACCAGGCGGTCTACGACGAAGTGATCGCCAGCCTGCAGGCCGGAGTCGACCGGCTCGCGGCCGAACGCCGATTCCCGGTGATCGGCTGATGCGCGTCGAACGCCGGATCGTCGTCGACGCGGACCGCGACACCGTGTGGAAAGTGCTGAGCGACCCCGACCGCTACCCCTCCTTTCTGGCTCACCTGGAGCGCTGGGAGACGCTGACCGAAGGCCCGGTCCGGATCGGCGCCCGCTATACCGTGTTGTGGAAGGTGGGCTCGATCCCGGTGGGGGGTATCGCCGAAGTGGTGGAGCTCGACAGGGCGCGCGACCTCGCCTGGATCAACATCACCGGCGTCACCCAGCGGGGCCGGTTCCGGCTGCGTGATGCGGGGCAGGGGCGGACCACCGTGACGTTCCGCCTGGCGTACAACTCCGAAGGCGGGCTGCTCGGGCTGATCGCCGACCGCGTCGCGTCGCGATGGGTGGGGCGTTCCCTGGATGAAAGCCTGAAAAACCTTCGGCGCCTTGTGGAATGACGCGGTGCTTGAGCCGAGTCCCGCACTGTCGGCCCCAGCGTGCATGCTGGGTCCGTGAACAGAAACGAGATCACCGAACAGATCGTCGTTGCCCGGCTGTCGAAGGGGCTCAGTTGGCAGCAACTGGCCGACGCCATCGAGCGGCCGCTGCTGTGGACGACGTCGGCGCTGCTGGGCCAGCAACCGATCCCCGCGGATCAGGGGAAGGTCTTGGTCGAGATGCTGGGGCTGGACGAGTCCGCCGTCGCGGTCCTGGCGGCACCGCCGATGCGGGGCGGGCTGCCCACCGCCGTGCCCACCGACCCCACCATCTACCGGTTCTATGAGGCACTCCAGGTCTACGGCGGTGCCATCAAGGAAGTGATCCACGAACAGTTCGGCGACGGCATCATGAGCGCCATCAACTTCAGCGTCGACCTGCAGAAGAAATCGCACGAATCGGGTGACCGGGTCGTGGTTACGTTCGACGGGAAATTCCTTCCCTACCAATGGACTTCGGCCCAGGACTGAAGGGGCGCTGATGGCGGAGCGGCGGGGCGGGACCACGCGGCGCAAACCCGTGGACATGGTTCTCTCGGGTGGCGGAGTCAAGGGTGTCGGACTGGTCGGCGCCGTGGTCGCCGTGATGGACGCCGGCTACTCGCTCAAGCGGGTCTCCGGTGTCTCTGCGGGTTCGCTGGTGGGATCGATCCTGGCCGCTTCCTCCAACGGTGACCAGCTGACCACCGCTCAGATCAAAGAGCTCGCACTCACCCTGCCGTACGAGAAATTCCGCGATACCGGTGCCGTCGGGCAGCTGCCCGTCGTCGGCCCGGCGTGGGGTCTGCTACGCGAAAACGGCATGTACCGAGGCGATTTCGCCCACGCATGGATCCGCGGCGAGCTGAAGAACCTGGGTGTGCAGACCTTCGGCGATCTGGCGCTCAGCGACCGGCAGATGCCCGCCGAGCGCCGCTACCGGCTGGTGGTCACCGTCACCGACCTGACGACCGGTCAGCTGGTGCGGCTGCCCTGGGACTACCGGAGGCTGTACGGACTTGATCCCGACGAGCAGCCGGTGGCCGACGCGGTGCGCGCCTCGATGTCGATCCCGTTCTATTTCCGGCCGGTCAGCTTGACCAGTGCCGCCGGGCGCACATCCACCCTGGTGGACGGCGGCGTGCTGTCGAACTTTCCCATCGACTCCTTCGACCGGCCGGACCGCAGATCGCCGCGCTGGCCCACCTTCGGCATCACGGTGGTGCCCGAGTTGCCCGAAGGCAACGACCAGCTGATTCCCGGGGTGGGCGCGTTGCGACTCCTGGGCCCGCCGTCGGTGCTGCTCGAGCAGCTGATCACCACCATGTTCGTCGGCCACGACCAGACTTATCTCAACCAGCCGTGGGTGAGCGCCCGAGCCATCCGGGTCGACTCGACTGCGGTCAACTTCCTGGATTTCAGCATTTCGCGCGCGGATGCCGAGGCGCTGTACGACAAGGGGCGCGAGGCGGCGCAGGCTTTTCTCGCGACGTGGAACTGGGTCGAATATTTGGAGCGGTTCCGGCAGTTCCAATGACGCGGGGGCGCGAGGGTGTCAAAATTTTAGATGGAGGAGGCGCCGGTGTGCAGCGGCTGTTCGGGCAGCCGCACCACCGAGGCAATGCCTGGCCAGAGGCCCTTAGATCCCGAACTCCTTCTCGATGTTGTCGATCCCGGCGCGGATCGCTTTGAGCGCGTCCGAGCGCGCCCGCAGTTTGGTTGCGGCGTGCGCTGACTGGTTCAACCCGGCGAATTCGTGCGCTGCCTCCTCGGCGCGCACGATCACCCGGTCCGGCAGGGCCATCTCGTCGATGAAGCCGGCGGCCAGCGCCGTCTCACCGAAGAACGTCTTGGCCAGGCCGGTGGCCTGCTGGTACGCCGACTTGGTCAGCCGAAGTTTCAACACCTCCAGCGCGGCCCACGGAATCACCATCCCGATCGCGACCTCGTTGGCCTGAATGTTGTACGCGTGGGCCGCTATCCGGTGATCACCGGAGCACAGCAGGAACGAACCCATCGCGATCGCCGGGCCGGTGCAGGCGATCACCACCGGCTTCGGGTAGGAGAGCAGCCGGTAGGACAGCTCGAAGCCGCCACGCAGCATGTCGATCGCGGGCTGTACCTCACCGGAGGTCAGGATCTTCAGATCGAAGCCGCCGCTGAACACCCGCTGGTTCCCGGTGATCACCAGCGCCTTGACGTTGTCGGCATCGGCCTGGTCGAGCGCGTCGTTGAGGGCCTGCTGCATAGTCGGCCCGAGCGCGTTGACTTTGCCGTCGTCCATCCGGATGACTCCGATGGTTTCGTCGCTGGTATAGACGACCGGACCGCTCATGGGTGGTGACTCCTTCGCTACGGACAGTCGATTGAACCAGATCGTGCCCGCGGGCTCACACCCGCTGGCTGCGATGCTTACCCAGTTCGCTCTCGGCGTCGCCCCAACGCAGACTCACGTCGGTCGGCTCGTCGAGTTGCCGGGTCCGCCACCGGTCCTGGGTTTCCTGGACCGCACGGTTGATCCGCTCGATCTCGCTGCGGAACACCTCCGGGCGAGTTTCCTTGCTTGCGTAGTGGAAGTACGTCAACAGGTTGCGCAGCAGCTCCAGCTTCTGCTTCTCCCGCTTGGCCAGGTCGTGCGTCGTCATCAGCTCGATGCGCTGCACGGGTGGCAGCGCATCCCAGTCCAGCACCACCTTGGTTTCCAGCGGACGGCGGTCGCGCTGCCAGAATTTCCACCCGCGGGGCCGCTCGGGGCGGTCGTAGTAGGTCACGGTGCCCTCGAAGCGAGATTCGACGCCATGCCCGATCTCCGCCCGGTCGAGTGCGGAGTCCCACACCATCCGCCACTCCTGCCCGGGTGCCAACGTCGGCAACTGCCGCGGCAGCTGCAATTCGACGACGTCGGCGTAGCCGTCCGAGGCGTTCTCGTACTCGGCGACGGTCGGCGGATTGGGAAAGTTGAACCGGATGTCGTAGGCCGCGGTCCGCCCGAAGTTGCGCACCACCAACTCGATGACGTGCCAGTCCGCGACGTGCGGCTCCATCAACATGGCGACGTGCGGTCGCGTCTTCTCCGCGGCCAGTGTCCGGTTTCGCTGCAGCTGGCGGTGAGTGAAGATCAGCGCGACGACGCCGAGGGCGAGCGCCCCCCACGCCGCCCACGCCAACCAGGTGCTGGACTCGACGTTGTCGATGCCCTGCCAGCTCTCCCGCCAGCTTCCTTGGACCCACCCCATGGAATTAACCCTCCGCTTGATCCTCGGATCTGGAACTCAGCTGAACTGATCGTAAAGGGGCTTGCTGTGTATTGCTGACGGGGCTATCGGCCGTGCGCAGTAAAGCCATCTGTGTTCGCCGAGCCGTCAGCCGCCCATCATCATTCGCCACTGGTCGAGATTGGCGGGCCGGTACACGTAGTTGGACCGTTTGACCTCCGACAGCGAGGCGCTCGGGTCGGCCGAGTACCAGTGCCCGGGAAACACCATCGGGTCACCCGGTAGCGCAGCGAGTTGCTGCAGACTGCGATACATCTCGTCGGAATCGCCGCCCGGGAAATCGGTGCGTCCGCAGCCGTCCAGGAACAGCGTGTCGCCGGCGACCAGCCGCCCGTCCAGCAGGAAGCACTGGCTGCCCGGAGTATGACCCGGCGTGTGCAGCAGCTCGATCTCGATGTCGCCGACGCTGATTCTGTCCCGGTGCTCATGGGTGGTGAGGTCGCTCATCGGAATTCCGGTGATACGGGACACCCACCGGGCCTCGTGGGTGTTCACATGCACCGGTGCGCTCACCCGCTCCAGCAGCTCGGCCAGGCCCTTGAGCTCGAAACCCATCATCGATCCGCCGACGTGATCAGGATGATGGTGCGTGACGAGCACTCCGGACAGGCGCATGCCGTCGGACTCGAGCGCGTCGACGAGATCCCCGGCGGCATAGGCCGGATCGACCACCACGCAGTCACCGGTGTCGCGGTCGCCGATCAGGTAGGCGAAGTTGCGCATCTGCGCCGCGATCGGGTCGTTGGCCGCGAAGTCGCGGCCGGAAAGCAACTGTCGGAAATACAACCGGTCCGAATCTGACACGACCACCAGACTATGGGGTCGTCCGAAAATGCCACAGATTCGGCCTTCTTGGCGGTGCCTACCTGGGCTTAAGCCGCTAATATCAGTCCATGTTGAAGAGGGTCGAAATCTTGCTAGACGTCGACCTGGTCGAAGAGATCATTCGCCGCTACCACGTCGCCGACGCGCGCGAGGCGGTCAACCTGGCCATGCGGGCGTTAGTGGATGTGGCGGATAACGCCGACCCCGAGTCCGGGGAGTACGACGAGTTCAGTGATCTCAGCGCCTGGACTCTGCACCGCAACAGCGACCCTGGGTGAGCACCCGGCCGTAGCCGGGCGCACGTGGTTTGGAGACGCTGTGTGCCAGGCTGTACCCTCTTTTTGGCCCGCGGCAGGTCTCGTCGCCACGGGTGAACGGCCCCCTTAGCTCAGTCGGTAGAGCGTTTCCATGGTAAGGAAAAGGTCAACGGTTCGATTCCGTTAGGGGGCTCGGCGGACGCCGAGCAGGTGCGCGGCCCCAGAGGCGGTGTAGCTCAGTTGGTTAGAGCGAACGACTCATAATCGTTAGGTCGCCGGTTCGAGTCCGGCCATCGCTACAAGACACCACCAGCACGACAATTCAATATTGAGACTTCGAGAGATTTGAGAGAGAACCGTCATGGCTTCCAGTACCGACGTGCGGCCGAAGATCACCTTGGCGTGCGAGGTGTGCAAGCACCGCAATTACATCACCAAGAAGAACCGCCGCAACGACCCGGACCGGCTCGAGCTGAAAAAGTTCTGCCCGAACTGCGGCAAGCACCAGGGGCACCGCGAAACGCGCTAAAAGCGCGCACACCCAATTACAGAGAGTCGACTAGGTAGGTTCGAGAACTGTGGCCCTGTCCGAAAAGATCGTCGGGATGCATTACCGGTACCCCGACCATTACGTGGTGGAACGGGAAAAGATCCGCGAATACGCGATTGCCGTCCAGAATGACGATCCGGCTTTTTTCGGGGAAGACGCGGCAGCCGAACTTGGCTACGCCGGCCTGGCGGCGCCGTTGTGTTTCATCTCCGTTTTCGGCTATAAAGCACAGTCGGCCTTTTTCAGGGACGCCAACATCGCGGTCACCGATCAGCAGATCGTCCAGGTCGACCAGGTGCTGAAGTTTTACAAGCCGATCGTCGCGGGTGAAAAGCTGTTTTGCGACGTGCACGTGGATGCGGTGCGTGAGGCGCACGGCACCCAGATCATCGTGACCAAGAACATCATCACCAACGATGCCGGTGAGATTGTCCAGGAGACCTACACGACCTTGGCGGGCCGTGCCGGTGAAGACGGGGAAGTAGGATTTGCCGATGCCTCTGCGTGAGTTCAGTTCGGTGCAGGTGGGTGACCAGCTCCCGGAGCGGACCTACCCGTTGACCCGTCAGGATCTCGTCAACTACGCCGGCGTTTCGGGTGACCTGAACCCGATCCACTGGGACGACGAGATCGCCAAGATGGTCGGGCTGGACACCGCGATCGCCCACGGCATGCTGACGATGGGCATCGGCGGCGGCTATGTCACGTCGTGGGTGGGCGATCCGGGTGCCGTCACCGAGTACAACGTGCGGTTCACCGCGGTGGTCCCGGTGCCCAATGACGGCAAGGGTGCCGAGCTGGTGTTCAGCGGCCGGGTGAAGTCCGTGGACCCGGAGACCAAGTCAGTGACCGTCGCGCTGACCGCCACCACCGGCGGAAAGAAGATCTTCGGCCGGGCTGTCGCCTCGGCGAAGCTGGCTTAGCGGATGGCCCTCAAAACCGATATCCGCGGGATGACATGGGTCTATCCCGATTACTTCGAGGTGGGCCGGGAACAGGTTCGCGCGTTCGCGCGATCGGTGAAGTCCAGCGACGGGGCCAACTTCGACGAGAAGGCCGCCGCCGAACTCGGCTACCCCACCGTCATCGCGCCCCTGACCTTCGTGTCGATTCTGGCAAAACTCATTCAGGACGATTTCTTCCGCAACGTCGACGTCGGCTTTGAAACCATGCAGATCGTCCAGGTGGACCAGAAGTTCGTCTACCACGCGCCGATCCATGTCGGCGACAAGCTGTACGGCAGCATGCGCGTCGAATCCGTGAACGAGCGTTTCGGCGCCGACATCGTTATGACGAAGAACTTCTGTCACAACCAGGATGGCGTGCTGGTCTTGGAGGCCTATACGACCCTGATGGGCCACGAAGGGGACAACTCCATCCAGCTCAAGTGGGACAAGGAAACCGGGCAGGTCGTCAGAACCGGCTAATTAGTATCTGACTCCCGCTCACATGTACACTCGGACCTCGGGGTTTTCCCATCACAAGCGCGCTGTCCGTCGGTTCGCGATCACCGAACGGGGGGCGCGCGCGTCATGTAAGCCCCGGAAATAGGGGCGTAGCTCAACTGGCAGAGCAGCGGTCTCCAAAACCGCAGGTTGCAGGTTCAAGTCCTGTCGCCCCTGCTGAATGGTCGGGCCGTGCAATGGTGGACACTGGGAAAGGTGGCCACGTTGAGCGGTACGGCCCGCGAAACAGCTAGCGAACGAAGGAGCACGCGGTGAGCGACGAGGGCGACGTTGCCGACGACGCCGCAGGCGACGGCGGTGCCGTGGTGACCAAGGCGGCGGCGCGGCCACAGCGTCCCACGGGAAAGCGGTCCCGGGTGCGCCCGGTGGAGGCCGAGGACAGCGACGACGAATCGACCGACGTCGAGGTCGCCACGAAGGATTCTGCCAAGAAGGACGCATCGAAGTCGTCGAAGACTTCGAAGGCAAAATCCACGCAGAAGGACAAAGCGAAGAAGCCGAAGAAAGCCGGTTCGTCCAGCTCGGTCAACCCGTTCGTGTTCGTCTACAACTACCTCAAGCAGGTCGTAGCCGAGATGCGGAAGGTGATCTGGCCCAACCGCAAACAGATGCTCACCTACACGTCGGTGGTGCTGGTCTTCCTGGCCTTCATGGTGGCGCTGGTAGGCAGCGCCGACCTGGGTCTGAGCAAGCTCGTGCTGTTGGTGTTCGGCTGAGACTTGAGAGCGATAGAGAGGACTGAGAACCGTGACGACGTTCGACGGTGACACGTCCGCGGGTGAGGCGGTCGATGTGGAAGAGGGGAGCACCCCGGCGGGTGCGGAGGACACCGCGGCTCCGGCCGAAGATGTCGACCCCGCCGCCGCCCTCAAGGCGGAACTGCGCAGCAAGCCGGGCGACTGGTACGTCATCCACTCATACGCGGGATACGAGAACAAGGTGAAAGCCAACCTCGAGACCCGGGTGCAGAACCTCGACGTCGGCGATTACATCTTCCAGGTGGAAGTGCCCACCGAAGAGGTGACCGAAATCAAGAACGGCCAGCGCAAGCTGGTCAACCGCAAGGTGCTGCCGGGCTACATCCTGGTGCGGATGGATTTGACCGACGACTCGTGGGCTGCGGTGCGCAACACCCCGGGAGTGACCGGATTCGTGGGTGCGACCTCGCGTCCGTCGGCCCTGTCGCTCGACGATGTGGTGAAGTTCCTGCTGCCGCCGGGCGCGGCGAAGAAGGCCGCCAAGGGTGCGGCCAGCACCGCCGCCGCGGCCGAAACAAGCGGCCTGGAACGTCCCGTTCTCGAGGTCGACTACGAGGTCGGCGAATCGGTGACCGTCATGGACGGGCCGTTCGCCACGTTGCCGGCCACGATCAACGAGGTGAACGCCGAACAGCAGAAGCTCAAGGTGCTGGTCTCGATCTTCGGCCGCGAAACACCGGTGGAGCTGACCTTCAGCCAGGTATCCAAGATCTAGCCCGCAGGGCAGTCGAACTTTGCAAAACCAGGAAGGAATGTAGGACACACTCATGGCCCCGAAAAAGAAGAAAGTCACCGGGCTGATCAAGCTGCAGATCGTGGCGGGGCAGGCCAACCCGGCACCGCCGGTCGGGCCCGCACTCGGCCAGCACGGCGTCAACATCATGGAATTCTGCAAGGCCTACAACGCTGCCACCGAAAGCCAGCGCGGGCAGGTCATCCCGGTGGAGATCACCGTTTACGAGGACCGCAGCTTCACCTTCGCGCTGAAGACGCCGCCGGCCGCCAAGCTGCTGCTCAAAGCCGCCGGCGTGGGCAAGGGCTCGGCCGAACCGCACAAGACCAAGGTCGCCAAGGTGACCTGGGACCAGGTTCGCGAGATCGCCGAGACGAAGAAGACGGACCTCAACGCCAACGACATCGACGCCGCGGCCAAGATCATCGCCGGCACCGCCCGGTCGATGGGCATTACGGTCGAATAGTCCGACAAACCGAGAACGCGTGGGAGGGCCAGCTTCGGCCCGCAGGTAACCACGACCCAACACCAGATTGGACAGCACATGAGCAAGACCAGTAAGGCCTACCGCGCCGCCGCCGAGAAGGTGGACCGCAGCAACCTCTACACCCCGCTGCAGGCCGCACGGCTCGCCAAGGAGACGTCGTCCATCAAGCAGGACGCGACCGTCGAGGTGGCGATCCGGCTCGGAGTCGACCCGCGCAAGGCCGACCAGATGGTCCGCGGCACGGTCAACCTGCCGCACGGCACCGGCAAGACCGCTCGGGTCGCCGTCTTCGCCGTCGGCGAGAAGGCCGATGCCGCCATCGCCGCGGGAGCCGACGTGGTCGGCAGCGACGACCTGATCGAGAAGATTCAGGGTGGATTCCTTGACTTCGACGCCGCCATCGCCACGCCCGACCAGATGGCCAAGGTCGGCCGGATCGCGCGGGTGCTCGGTCCGCGCGGCCTGATGCCCAACCCCAAGACCGGCACGGTGACCCCCGATGTGGCCAAGGCGGTCGCCGACATCAAGGGCGGCAAGATCAACTTCCGGGTCGACAAGCAGGCCAACCTGCACTTCGTCATCGGTAAGGCATCGTTCGACGAGAAGAAGCTCGCCGAGAACTACGGTGCGGCGCTGGACGAGGTGCTGCGGCACAAGCCGTCATCGTCGAAGGGGCGCTACCTGAAGAAGGTGACTGTGTCGACGACGACCGGCCCGGGTATCCCGGTCGACCCGTCGATCACTCGCAACTTCACCGCCGAAGCGGAGTGAGTCGGCGCCTCTGACGTCGCGACTGTGAACCTTGCGACGCTGCGCCCGCGCGTCGCGCGGTAAGATTCACGGTCGGTGTGATTCACGGTCGGTGTTGGGTCGCTGCTACGCGGCGGCCCCGGGCTTGAGGTAAGTCACCAGGCTGACGTCGAGAATCTCGTAATCGAAGTAGTGCTCGCAGCCGCGGAGGTACTTCATGTACCGCTGGTAGACCTCCTCCGAGGTCACCTCGATAGCCTTCTCCCGATTGGACTCCAGCGTGTCGCCCCAGATGCGCAGCGTCTTGATGTAGTGCGGTCGTAGCGAAAGAGGTTCGGGGACGATGAACCCGGCCTTCTCGCCATGTTCGACCATCATCTCAGTGGACGGCAGCCGGCCGCCCGGGAAGATCTCGGTGATGATGAACTTGATGAAGCGCACCGTCTCGAAGGTGATCTTCTTGCCGCGGGCGGCCATGTTGTACGGATGGTAGCTGACGCTGCTTTGCACGGTCATGCGGCCGTCGTCGGGCATGATGTCGAAACACCGTTTGAAGAAGTCATCGTAGTTCTCGTGTCCGAAGTGCTCGAACGCCTCGATGGAGACGATGCGGTCGACCGGTTCGTTGAAGTCCTCCCAACCGTGCAGCAACACCCGGCGTGAGCGGTCGGTGTCGAGCTCGTCCAGCACCTGCTGGGAGCGGGCGTGCTGGTTCTTGGACAGGGTCAGGCCGATGACGTTGACGTCGTACTTCTCGACCGCGCGCCTCATCGTGGTGCCCCAGCCACAGCCGACGTCCAGCAACGTCATCCCCGGCTTGAGATCCAGCTTGTCCAGGTTCAGGTCAACCTTGGCGATCTGGGCTTCCTCGAGCGAGATGTCCCACGGCTCGAAATAGGCGCAACTGTAGGTGCGAGTCGGGTCCTGGAACAACGCGAAGAAGTCATCGGAGACGTCGTAATGCGCCTGGATGTCTTTGAACTGTGTTGGCTTCGTCATGGCACCGGTCGGATTCTCGGCCATTGCTGTGGTGTTCTCCTGAATATGTGGCACTACCTAGTCGCGCGCACTGGTCCTAGATCTTGACGTGAAACACTACCCGATCCGGTGGTACGGGCCTGCTGGCCCAAGTGGCGCCAGACGCCCGTCTCCGGCACCGGACTACTTCTGCAACGTGAAGTGGTGGCAGTCGATGTAACCGATTCGGAAGCACTCGGCGGTGCCGGTCAGGTACTTCATATACCGCTCGTACACCTCTTGGGACTGGATCTCGATGGCCTCTTCCTTATGCGCCGCTAGGGCTTCTGCCCACAGGTCGAGGGTCCTGGCGAAGTGCAGTTGCAGCGACTCGACATGGCTCACGGTGAACCCGGCCCTCGTCGCGTGCTCATCGACCTTCTCGATTGACGGCAGCCGGCCGCCGGGGAAGATCTCGGTCACGATGAATTTGATGAAGCGTGCCATCTCGAACGTAATCGGCATGCCGCGATCGGCGATCTGCCCGCCGGTCAAACCGGTGATCGAGTGCAGCAGCATGACCCCGTCCTCGGGCAGGGCGCCGTAGACGAACTCGAAGAAGTCGTCATAGCGCTGGAAGCCGAAGTGCTCTAACGCCTCGATGGTGATGATCCGGTCCACAGGTTCGTTGAAGTCACCCCAGTCGCTCAGCAGGACACGGTGCGAACGGTTCGTGTCGACCTGGTCGAGAAGTGTCTCGCAGTAAGCGTGCTGGTTTTTTGACAGGGTCAGTCCGATGACGTTGACGTCGTACTTCTCCAGGGCTCGCTTCATCGTCGAACCCCAGCCGCAACCCACATCTAGCAGGGTCATTCCGGGCTCGAGTCCCAGCTTGCCCAGCGCCAGGTCCAGCTTGGCGATCTGGGCTTCCTCCAAAGTCATGATGTCGCGCTCGAAGTAGGCGCAGCTGTAGGTCCGAGTCGGATCCGTGAACAACTCGAAGAACTCGTTGGAGATGTCGTAGTGCGCCTGGACGTCGTCGTTGTTCTCTCGCCTGCTCCGGGCACGCGTCAAGTTATTAGACATAGGTCCTCCCGTGGGACAAGCCCACCCCCCGCAAGGTGATCATCCTGCGCACCCTACACGTGTGGTACGCATCCCTCTCATTTGAACACGTTGATGGAAACGTTTCCGTCGAACTTCACCCACCAACGTCACTATGGTCGCCTGCCCGCTATTTCTCCAGTGTGAACTGGTTGACGTCGATGTAGCCGGTACGGAACGAATTGGCGCAACCGGTCAGGTACTTCATGTAGCGCTCGTAGACCTCTTCGGACTGGATCTCGATGGCTTCCTCGCGCCGCGACCCCAGAGCCGCGGCCCACAGGTCAAGGGTCCGGGCGTAATGCTGTTGCAGCGACTGGCGGCGGGTCAGCCGGAAGCCGAATTTCGCCGAGTGGTCGGTGACCTTCTCGATGGACGGCAACCGGCCGCCGGGGAAGATCTCGGTCATGATGAATTTGGCGAACCGCGCCATCTCGAAGGTCAGCGGCATGCCGCGTTCGGCCATCTGGGGGCCGCTCAAGGCGGTGATGGTGTGCAGCAGCATGACACCGTCGGCCGGCAGCAACTTGTGCGCCAGCGCGAAGAAGTCGTCGTAGCGGTCGTGGCCGAAGTGCTCGAAGGCGCCGATCGACACAATGCGGTCGACGGGTTCGTCGAACTGCTCCCAGCCTTCCAGCAGCACGCGCCTGGTGCGCTGGGTGTCCATCTCGTCGAACTTCTGCTGCACGTGTGCGGCCTGGTTCTTGGACAGGGTCAGGCCGATGACGTTGACGTCGTACTTCTGGATTGCGCGGCGCATCGTCGCACCCCAGCCGCAGCCGACGTCCAGCAACGTCATGCCGGGCTGCAGGCCGAGCTTGCCCAGAGCCAGGTCGATCTTGGCGAGCTGGGCCTCTTCCAGGGTCATGTCGTCACGTTCGAAATAGGCGCAGCTGTAGGTCTGGGTCGGGTCCAGAAACAGCCGGAAGAAGTCGTCGGACAAGTCGTAATGTGCCTGCACATCGTCAAAGTGCGGCGTCAGCTTCTGAGCCATCTGTATTGCCTTTCCGAACCCCGCAGGGCTCACGGTCGCATGCGTCGTCGCATCCCCGTGCATGCCCCGGGCATGTTAGCCGAACCAGGGCGCCATTACTAAACCGCGACAGCGTCTGAGCTGTTCAGCGGCACTTTTTCTTATTTGGTCAGCGTGTATTGCGCGACGTTGGACAGGCCCTTTCGGAAAAGGTTCGCGCACCCCGTCAGATACCGCATGAAACGGTCGTAAACGACCTCCGACTGGATGGCGATGGCCTGCTCGCGGTTGGCTTCCAGATTCGCCGCCCACATGTCCAGCGTCCGCGCGTAATGCGGCTGCAGATATTGGATCTCACCGACCGAGAAACCGCTGTTCTTCGCGTTGTCGATGATGTCGACCTCACCGCACATGCCGCCGCCGGGGAAGATCTCGGTCGCCAGGAATCGGAAAAAACGCAGGTCGCTCATGGTCACGGTGATGCCGTGGTCCCGCCAGTACGTCTGCTCGTGGGTGAAGATGCTGTGCAACAGCATGCTGCCGTCGTCGGGCAGGATCTCGTAGGCGCGGTCGAAGAACGCGGGCCAGCGCTCTTTCTTGAACGCGTCGAAAGCCTCGAAGCTGACGATCCGATCGACCTTGTCGTGGAACTCTTCCCAACCCTGCAGCCGCGCCTCGGTGTGCCGCGCGGTGGGAAGCGCGGCCAGCCTCGCTTTGCTGCGCAGGTAGTGATTACGGCTCAGCGTGATGCCGATGACGTTGACGTCGTACTTCTGCACCGCGCGCACCACGGCGCCACCCCAGCCACAACCGACGTCGAGCAACGTCATGCCCGGTTCGAGGTTCAGCTTGTCCAGCGCCAGATCCAGTTTCGCGATCTGGGCCTCTTCGAGCGTCATGTCGTCGCGCTCGAAATAGGCGCACGTGTACACCATGTTGGGGTCCAGGAACAGCGCGAAGAAGTCGTCGGAAATGTCGTACGTCGCTTGCGACTCTTCGTAATAGGGTCTCAGTTCGGCCATATCGGACCACCTCCAGCGCACACCGTAGCGTCTTTTCTTATTCTTGCGTGACACCCATCGGGCATCCCGAAACCGTCGGCCATGGCTTAACCGGCGGCAGCGAAGTTGCTAGTCAGCTCGCCAATGACGCGACTCCACAACTGCTTGGGCAGATCATGGCCCATGCCGTCGACCAATACCAATCGGGCGCCGTTGATTGCCCTGGCGACCGCTCGGCCGCCGAAGGGGCGCATAAGCTTATCTGCCCGGCCGTGGATAACGACAGTCGGGGCGGTAATGCGCCGGTCGTAGTGCAGCAGGCTGCCGCTGCCCATGATGGCGCTGAATTGTTGTGCGATCCCCCACGGGTGATAGCTGCGGTCGTAGGCTTCGGCGGCCTCGGCCCGCAGCTGTTCCTCGGGAGTCGGGTAGTGCGGGCTGCCGATAATCTTGCTGACCCGCACCGAGTTGTCGACGATCACCTCACGCGGTGCGCTCGCCGGCGGGCCCTTGATCAGGGAGAGCAGGGCGCGTGGCGCCGGTGGCGGCAGGAACCGGTGATTGTTGCTGGAGAAGATCACCGCCAGCGTCTGGGTGCGTTCCGCGTACTGTGCGGCGAAGACCTGCGCGATCATGCCGCCCATTGATGCTCCGACGATGTGCGCCCCCCCGATTTCCAGGTGATCGAGCAGGGCGGCGGCGTCGTCGGCCATGTCTTCCAATTTGTAGGCTGCGCGGCTGGGCAGGCCGAGTAAGGAGCGCGCCATCCGGGTAGCCAGGGGCTGCGGGTCGGGGTGGCGCTCGGTCTTGGTGGACAGCCCGACATCACGGTTGTCGTAGCGGATGACCCGAAATCCCCGGCGGACGAGTTGTTCGCAGAACTCGGTACGCCACAGCAGCATCTGGGCGCCCAGGCCCATGATGAGCAGCACGGGCGGATGGCCGGGGTCACCCATGTCCTCGTAGTACAGCTTCAGATCACCCGCTACCGCGGTGCCACTGCGAATTTCCACGTGACTACACCTCGTTGGCTTGGTGCTCGCGGCTGACCTCGACCATGAAGTTGGCGAAGTAACCGGTGAGTTGCGGGTCGGACATCATCTGCCACTTGGGCGCCAGCAGCTTCATGTACCGCTCGACGTAGAGGAACTGCTTGCCGATCAGCACGAGCTCGCGCGGCAGCTTGACGTCGTAGGCGTCGGCGAGCGCCGACAGCTGGCGGCCGATGTCGGCGTAGGACATATCGCCGAGCGACTGCATGGTCAGCGGGGTGGCGAACTTCTCCAAGTCCTTGGCGGCTTCCGCTTCGGGCTTCATGGTCCCGACGGCGCCCATCAGCACCACGATCTTGCCGGCGGCGGCGTGGTCCTTCTTGACCAGCAGGGCGTAGACCAGTTCGCGCAGCAGCCAGCGGGTGCGGGGATCGATGCGGCCCATGATCCCGAAGTCGAAGAACACGATGCGGCCCTGGTCGTCGACGTAGAGGTTGCCCGCATGCAGGTCGCCGTGGAACAGCCCGTGCCGCAGCCCTCCCTCGAACAGGCTGAACAGCAGCGCCTTGACCAGTTCGGTGCCGTCGAACCCGGCTTTGCGGATGGCGGCGACGTTGTCGATGCGGATGCCCTGCACCCGCTCCATCGTGAGGACCCGTTCGCTGGTGAAGTTCCAGTGCACTTGCGGTACCCGGATGTTCTTGCCCAGCGGGGACGCGTGCAGATGGGAGACCCAGGCGTCCATCGACTGCGCTTCCAGCCGGAAGTCCAGCTCCTCGGCGAGGTTGTCGGAGAAGTCGGCGACCACGTCCTGGGCGGATAACCGGCGGCCCAGCTTCGCCAGTTCGACGGCCTGGGCGAAGCGCTGCAGGATCTGCAGGTCGGCGGCCACCCGGCGACGGATGCCCGGTCGCTGGATCTTGACGACGACGTCCTCGCCGGTCTTCAGGGTCGCGTAGTGCACCTGGGCGATCGACGCCGAGGCAAACGGTTCTTCTTCAAATTTCGCGAACAGGTTCGCCGGCTCGTCGCCGAGGTCCTCGATGAGTAGCTTGTGCACCTCTTGGGTGTCGGCCGGCGGGACCCGGTCCAGCAGGCTGCGGAATTCGCGAGACAGCGACTCACCGAATGCGCCGGGGCTGGACGCGATGATCTGGCCGAATTTCACATAGGTCGGGCCCAGGTCGGCGAAGGTCTGCGGGATCTCCTTGATGACCTTCTGTTGCCAGGAAGAGCGCAACCCCTTGCCCGGGAGTTTGGTGACCACCCGAGCGGCGGTGCGGGTGAGCTGCCAACCGGTGACAGCTACCCGGGCCGCTTCGACCGGTAGTGGCACCCGGTCCAGCTTGGCCACATCTCGGTGTTTAGTGGAACTCATTTCTGCAGTGTGCCAAACCGGGGGAGTCAATTCCCAATTCACGTGAGGGCCCTCACGCGCCGCGAACGCACGACGGTTGTGGTTCCGCGGCCCGGCTCAGCCGGGTTGCCACGCCGTCAGCCACGGCTGCGGTTCCCAGTTCTCCGCTGCGGCGATCAACTCGTACATCGTCGCGCCGTCGAGGCTTTCCCGGATGATGTCGGCGTGCCCGGCATGGCGGGCCAGCTCGTTGATCACGTGCAGGATCACCCATCGGACCGACCAGGCCGCGATGTCCTTGGGGAACCAGGGGGCGTCCTGCGGCACCGGCACCGTGGCGTCGAGGTCGGCGGTTTCCACCAGCCGCAGCGTTTCCGCGTTCTGCGCGGCGAATGCCTCCAGCAACCCGGCCAGGGTCTCGTCGGGCAGCATCACCAGCTCGTTGGCATACTCCGCGGAGCGTTCCTCGAACGACCGCGGGTCCGGCGGCGGGGCCCCGGGCGCGGCGGCCACCCGCGCCATCCACGCGCGTTGCATGCCGGTGGCGTGTTTGATCAGGCCGCCGATCGACAGTGCGCTGGCCGAGGGCGCCGAGCGTGCCTGGTCGTCACTCAGGCCGTAGGACACCGCGTGGTACGCGCTTTGGTGATACGCGAGGTACTCGCGTAGGCCGTGGCGTTCATCGGTGACCGGAGGGGCGAGAGCGGGCATGGTCAGTCCTTTCGGGTGTGCAGGTAAAGGTCACGCAGACAAGCGATTTCGGCGCCGTGATGGATTGCCTCCCGGTTGATGTGCAGGATCAGTTCGCTCAGGGCGTACTCGGCGTAGGGCCCTTCGGCGGGCCCGCACGGCCGAGTGAGGTCCGCGGCCGACAGCGCCCGCACCCCGCTGATCCAGGTTGTGTACTCCTCGTCGAGTTGCCGCAAGGCGGCCGCGGCGTCGGTGGCGTAACGCCAAGTCTGGTAGTCGGCGGGCGGACCGCCGAAGTGGTGGTGGTTGCGCATGGCGAACACTCCGACGATGACGTGAGCCAGCCGCCAGGCAATGGTGGTGAACGGCGTCGGGCTGGGGCTCGGATACACGAAATCCACCGATCCGTCCGGATGCACGGTCCAGCAGTCGGGCACTGGCTGCCAGAAGTATTCGTCGTCGGTCAAGTCGTCGAGGCGGGGTCGCAGTTGCGCGCGCCAGTGCCAGTCGAGTTGATCAGCCAGTTGGGATGTCAGTTCTGCCATGACCAAGAGCCTTCCAGTAATAGCGGACAGAATCGGTCCTAAAAGTGGGGCAGACTTGCTGCATGTCGGGGACGACGAGCCGGGTGTTGCAACTGCTGGGTCTGTTGCAGTCCCGTCGGGTCTGGACCGGCCAGGAGCTGGCCCGGCAGCTCTCGGTGACCGGCCGCAGTATTCGGCGCGACGTCGAACGCCTGCGCGAGCTCGGCTATCCGGTGCAGGCAAGCAAGGGCTCCGGCGGCGGCTACCGGCTCGGAGCAGGCGCGGCGTTGCCTCCGCTGCTGCTCGATCCGGACGAGGCGGTCGCCGTGGCGGTGTGTCTGCGGCTTGCCGCCGGCGGCAGCGTGGCCGGCGTGGGCGAGTCGGCCTTGCGGGCGCTCAGCAAGCTGGACCAGGTGCTGCCGGCCCGGCTGCGCTCCCAGGTCGCGGCGGTGCTCGAGTCGACGGTCACGTTGACGCCGGACGGGGCGGACTCTCCGGTAGATCCCGACGTCCTGATGACGCTGGCCCGCGCCTGCCGGGATCACGAACACGTGCAGGTCGACTACACCGCCCGAGACGGCAATCCGACCCGGCGGCGCGTGGAGCCCTATCAGGTGGTGACCACCGGCCGGCGCTGGTATCTGCTGGCCTACGACCGCGACCGGGCCGGCTGGCGAACGCTGCGACTGGACCGGATGAGTGCGGCGCACGCCGTGGGCAGTACCTTCCTGCCCAGACCGGCCCCCGATGCACGCGACTACCTCCGGCACTCGGTGAGCGCGGCGCCCTACCGGTATGTGGCCCGGGTGCGCTACCGGCTGCCCGCCCCGGTCGTCGCGCGCCACTTCTCGCCGCTTTCGATGACGGTCGAGCCCGATGGAACACAGGCCTGCATCGTGACGGCCGGCGGAGACGACCCCGAGCGGATGGTGCTGCACTTCGCGATGGTGGGGGCGGAGTTCGAGGTGCTGGAACCGTCGGAGGTGCGGTTGGCGGCTGCTGTGGTGGGCAGACGTCTTCAGCGTGCGGGTGAGGCGCCGTAAGGTGCGGTCATGCAACTGGTCTCGGCGGAGTCGACCGAGCTGTTCGCCGGCCCGCCGGACCAGCCGCTGCAGCTGGTGCGCGTCACCGTCGCCGGATGCGCGGAGCCGGTAGCACTGCGTGTCGACGGTGCCGGCCTGCGTGGCGAGGCGGTCGTGGCGGCCGGTGCGCGTGTGGTCGAGGTTGCGGTAGCGGTGGATGGCCCGGCGGTGGGGCAGCGGATTCCCGCGCGGGTGCAGGGGGCCGGGACCGGCCTGGATTTCGAGTTCGTGGTGGCCGAACCCGGATGGACGATGTACATGGTCAGCCACTTCCACTACGACCCGGTCTGGTGGAACACCCAGGGCGCCTACACCAGTCAGTGGCACGAAGACCCGCCCGGGCGCGCCCGCCAGACCAACGGCTTCGAGTTGGTCCACGCGCATCTGGAAATGGCGCGCCGGGAACCTGAGTACAAGTTCGTGCTCGCCGAGGTCGATTACCTCAAGCCGTACTGGGACACCCGCCCCGAGGACCGCGCCGACCTGCGTAGGTTCCTGGCGCAGGGTCGGGTCGAAGTGATGGGCGGCACCTACAACGAGCCCAATACCAACCTCACCAGCCCTGAGACGACGATCCGGAATCTCGTGCACGGCATCGGCTTCCAGCGTTCGGTGCTGGGCGCCGACCCGGCCACCGCTTGGCAGCTCGACGTCTTCGGACACGATCCGCAGTTCCCGGGTATGGCCGCCGATGCCGGGCTCACCTCGAGTTCGTGGGCCCGCGGTCCGCACCACCAGTGGGGCCCGGCCTCGGGCGGTGAGGTCGACCGGATGCAGTTCTGCAGCGAGTTCGAGTGGATCTCCCCCTCGGGCCGCGGCCTGCTCACCCACTACATGCCGGCGCACTATTCGGCCGGCTGGTGGATGGACTCCTCGACCACGCTGACCGAGGCGCAGCAAGCGACCTATGCGCTGTTCGAACAGCTGAAAAAGGTTGCGCTGACCCGCAACGTGCTGCTTCCGGTGGGTACCGACTACACCCCGCCCAACAAGTGGGTCACCGAGATCCACCGCGACTGGGCGTCTCGTTACACCTGGCCGCGATTCGTGTGCGGGCTGCCGCGGGAGTTCTTCGACGCGGTGCGTGCCGAACTCGCCGAGCGGTCAGCGGTGGCATCGCCGCAGACCCGCGACATGAACCCGATCTACACCGGCAAGGACGTGTCCTACATCGACACCAAGCAGGCCAACCGGGCCGCTGAGAACGCGGTGCTCGACGCCGAGCGCTTCGCGGTGTTCGCCGGGGCGCTGACGGGCGCGCCTTACCCGCAGGCCGCCTTTGCCAAGGCGTGGGTGCAGCTGGCCTACGGAGCTCACCACGACGCCATCACCGGCTCGGAATCCGACCAGGTGTACCTCGATCTGCTGACCGGCTGGCGGGACGCGTGGGAGCTGGGCAGCGCCTGCCGCGACAACGCGCTGCAGCTGCTGTCGGGTCTGGTGGCGGATGCCGCCGAGGCGGTGGTGGTGTGGAACCCCGTCACGCAGCCGCGCAGCGATATCGTCACCGCCCGGTTGGACCGGCCGCTGCGCGCGGGGGTGCGGGTGCTGGATTCCGACGGCACCGAGTTGCCCGCGCACGTCGAACACGACGGACAGTCGGTGACGTGGCTGGCCGGGGACGTGCCGTCGCTGGGATGGCGGACTTACCGGCTGGTCGCGGCGGGCCACACTGACGGCTGGCAGCCGGTCACCGGGGCACAGATCGCCAACGAGCACTACCGGCTCGCCGTGGACCCCCAACGGGGCGGAGCGGTGGCGTCACTGATCCGTGCCGGCCGGGAGCTGATCGCCGCGGGCCGGGTCGGCAACGAGCTGGCCGTCTACGAGGAATACGCCTCGCACCCGACCCAGGGCGAGGGCCCCTGGCATCTGCTGCCCAGCGGGCCGGTGGTGGGCAGCTCCGAACAAGCCGCGAGCGTGCAGGCCTACCGCGGTCCGCTCGGTGAGCGCCTGGTGGTGCGCGGCGGCATCGGCGACGTACTGCGCTACACCCAGACGCTCACCCTGTGGCGGGGGGTGGCCCGCGTCGACTGTCGCACCACCATCGACGACTTCGTCGGCGAAGACCGGTTGCTGCGGCTGCGCTGGCCGTGCCCGGTGCCCGGCGCTGTGCCGGTCAGCGAGGTCGGCGATGCCGTCGTCGGGCGCGGTTTCGCGTTGCTGCACCGCGCCGGTGCAGCGGGTGTTCGGTCGGTGGACACCGCAGAACACCTGTGGACGCTGGACAATCCGGCCTACCGCTGGTTCGGGCTGTCCTCAGCGGTCCGGGTCCGCCTCGGCGGCGGAACCCGGGTGATCGCGGTTGCCGAGGTGGTGGCGCCGTCGGAGCCGGCGGCGGGACCGATGGCTCGCGACCTCATGGTCGCGCTGGTTCGCGCCGGGGTAACGGCCACCTGCAGCGGCGCCGGCAAGCCGCGCTACGGCAACCTCGACGTCGACTCCAACCTGCCGGATGCGCGCATCGCGCTGGGTGGTCCGGACCGCAACGCCTTCACCGCGGCGGTGCTGAACCGGGCCGGACCGGCCCATACCGCCGAACTGCAGCGCCAGCTGGCCGACACCGGCCGGGCGCGGGTCTGGGTGCCGGCCGCGAAACCGCTGGCGGCCGAGTGGGTTCCCGGGGCCGACCTGAGTGCCGTGGACGCGCTGCCGGTGCTGATCATCGACGGCAGGGGTGCGCGGAACCTGGGCGCCGCGATCGCGGCACTGGTCGACGACCTCGGTGACGCCGAGATCCTCGTCGACCAGCACGTGCCGTCCCGGGCGGAACCCTTCGAGGACTACACCGTCGCGCTGCTCAACCGCGGCGTGCCCAGCTTCGCCGTCGAAACCGACGGCACCCTGCACACCGCGCTGATGCGGTCGTGCACCGGCTGGCCCTCGGGCACCTGGATCGACGAGCCGCGTCGCACCGCGCCCGATGGTTCGAACTTCCAATTGCAGCACTGGACGCACCATTTCGACTACGCGCTGATCTGCGGCGACGGCGACTGGCGTCGAGCCGGGCTCCCCGGCCACAGCGCCCGGTTCGCCAATCCGCTGCGGGCGGTCACCCCGGACCGGCGACATGGCGCGCTGCCCGCGGCCGGCTCGCTGCTGCGGATCGAGCCCGCGGATTCCGTGCAACTGGGCGCGTTGAAGGCCGCCGGCAACCCGCTGGCCGCCGGCAGCGCGAAACCCGTGGCGCCCGGCGAAGTCGCGCTGCGACTGGTGGAAGCGACCGGCACGGCCGTGCGCGTCGTCGTCGGCTCGGACCTGGGCACGCTGCGCGCGTTCGCGCAGGCCGACCTGCTGGAGAAGCCGGAACGCCGCAGACGCGTCATCGATCTCGACGGCTACCAGGTGGCTACCGTGCTGGCACGCCTCGATATCCCCCGCCTCCGCGTCGGCCCGGGGGAGTTGACCCCGCACGCCGAGCCGGCTCAACCCCTTTACGCCCGGTACTGGCTGCACAATCGCGGCCCGGCCCCGCTGGGTGGGCTGCCGGTGGTTGCGCACCTGCACCCGCAGCAGGTGAGTGCGGATGCGGGCGAGGTGAGGTTGCGCCTGACGGTGGCCAGCGACTGCACCGATGTCAGGCTGGGCGGCACGGTGCAGGTGCTGGGTCCGGACGGCTGGTCGGTGGCCCCGGCGGAACTGCCCTTCACGCTGGGCGCCGGGGAGCACCTGGAGACCGACGTCGTGCTTGGGATACCGGCACCGGCGCCGGCCGGGCGATACCCGGTCCGGGCTCAGCTGCGGGTCACCGACCCGGACGTGCCGGCCGCGTGGCGTCAGGTGGTCGAGGATGTCGCGTTCGTGGACGTCGGTTCGCACGCCGGTGACTTCGTCTACCTCGTCGAGGGTCCCGCCGACATCGAGCTGACCGCGGGGTCAGCGCGGCGGCTGTCGGTCACCATCGGCAGCCGTGCCTGCGCCGACTTGGCGGTCGAGGCGCACCTGATCAGCCCGTGGGGAACCTGGGAGTGGATCGGTCCGGCCGTGCGCGGTGCCGAGCTGCCCGCTCATTGCAGTGTCGAACTCGCCTTCGACGTAAGCCCGCCGGCCTGGCTGGAGCCGGGCCAGTGGTGGGCGCTGGTCCGGGTTGGCTGTGCGGGGCGGCTGATCTATTCGCCCGCGGTGAAAGTGACGGTGAGATGACTTTCCTTTATGTAGCCACGGTGGCCGGCGTAACGGTCGCCGTGACCGACATCGACGCCCGCGAGCAGCGGCTGCGTGACGGTCCCGGCGCCCACGCGCTGCCTGCGCGCGGCACCGGCGAGGGCCGGCAACTGCGGCGCTGGCTCACCCAACTGCTCGTCACCGAGCGCGTGATCGCCGCTGAGGCGGCCGCCCGCGGCCTCGACGGCGCCGGCGCACCAACCGCCGAAGACGTGCTGCCCGACGTGACCGCTCGGCTGGAGATCGGCAGCATCGCGGCGGCCGCGCTGGCCGACCCACGGGCGCGGGCCCTGTTCGCCGCCGTCACCGCCGGTATCGAGGTCAGCGCCGACGAGGTGGCCGACTACCACGCCCGCAACCCGCTACGGTTCGCCCGGGCCCGGGTGGGAAGCGACGGCTGGCGCGCTCCCGTGCCCGCCGACCCGCCACTCGAGCAGGTGCGATCGGCGATCGCTGAGCATCTGCTGGGTGCCGCCCGCCGGCGGTCTTTTCGGCTCTGGCTCGATGCCCGCCGGGCGGCGCTGGTTGAACTGGCGCCCGGCTACGAACATCCTGGCGACCCGCGCCAGCCCGACAACACCCACCGCCACTGATGCTCACCCTTTGTCTGGACATCGGCGGCACCAAGATCGCCGCCGGGCTGGCCGACCCCGCCGCACTCGCCGATCCCGCCCGCACGCTGGTGTACAACGCCACCTGCCCCACCCCGTCCGGGGTTGGGGCGCAACAGGTTTGGGATGCGGTCGCGAGCATGATCGACGGCGCGCTGCGCGCGGCCGGCGGACCCGTAGCGGCGGTGGGCATCGCTTCGGCCGGGCCCGTCGACCTGGCCACCGGCACCGTCAGCCCGGTGAACATCAAGGCCTGGCGTGGGTTCCCGCTGCGCGACCGGGTGGTGGCGGCGGTGCCCGGAGTGCCGGTGCGGCTGGGCGGTGACGGCGTCTGCATGGCGCTCGGCGAGCACTGGATCGGCGCCGGCCGCGGCGCGGGCTTCCTGCTTGGCATGGTGGTGTCCACCGGAGTCGGCGGCGGTCTGGTGCTCGACGGTGTGCCGTACACGGGCCGCACCGGCAACGCCGGCCATGTCGGCCACGTGGTCGTCGAACCGGACGGGCTGCCCTGCGCCTGCGGAGGCCGCGGCTGCGTGGAGACGATCGCGTCGGGTCCATCGATGACGCGTTGGGCGCGGGCCAACGGCTGGTCGGCGCCGCCCGGCGCCGGCGCGCGGGACCTGGCCCAGGCGGCGGCGGCCGGCGACGGGGTGGCCTTGCAGGCGTTCGCGCGGGGCACCCGCGCGCTGGCCGCGATGATCTCCTCGGTCGGCGCCGTGTGCGACCTTGATCTGGTGGTCATCGGCGGGGGCGTGGCCAAGGCCGGCGGGCTGCTCTTCGATCCGCTGCGGTCGGCGCTGGCCGACTACCGGGGCCTGAATTTCCTGTCCGGCCTGCAGGTGTCGCCGGCCGCCCTCGGTGGCGACGCCGGCCTGATCGGCGCGGCCCGCCTCGCCGGACTGTAGGCGCCGGCCGCGTTTTGGCTGATCGCGCCGGCCACGCTATTGTGGTCCCCGATCCACCGAAGACCGTCGGTCACCGAGCAATCGGTTGAAGGTCCGGGTATTCCCGGCGGCCCACGCAGGAGGACGAGGCATTCTCGCCGGCGCGCGCGCCGGCGCATTTGACGCCCCGGCCGCATCCTGCGCCGGGGCGTTCGGCGTTCCTCCGGCGGCCCATCACACTTGTAGGAGGTATGCATGGCCAGGGCTGACAAGGCCACCGCCGTCGCAGACATCGCAGAACACTTCAAGGCCTCGACGGCGACGGTTATCACCGAGTACCGCGGTTTGTCGGTGGCCAATCTCGCCGAGTTGCGCCGGTCGCTGGGGGAGTCCACCACCTACGCGGTGGCCAAGAACACCCTGATCAAGCGGGCGGCTTCGGAGGCCGGGATCGAAGGTCTCGACGAGTTGTTCGCCGGCCCGACGGCGATCGCGTTCGTCACCGGTGAGCCGGTGGACGCGGCCAAGGCGTTGAAGACCTTCGCCAAGGACCACAAGGCGCTGGTCATCAAGGGCGGCTACATGGACGGCCACCCGCTGACCGTCGCCGAGGTGGAGCGCATCGCGGATCTCGAGTCCCGCGAGGTGCTGCTGGCCAAGCTGGCCGGCGCAATGAAGGGCAACCTCGCCAAGGCTGCCGGCCTGTTCAACGCGCCCGCGTCGCAGATGGCCCGACTGCTGGCTGCCCTGCAGGAGAAGAAGGGCACGGAAGCGCCTGGCGAAGCACCCGCCGCCGAGGCAACGCCCGAAGCCGCCGAATAACCCCCACAAACCCGAGAAACTCAAGAAAACTCAGGAGGAAACACCATGGCAAAGATCTCCAGCGACGACCTGCTCGACGCTTTCAAGGAAATGACCCTGCTGGAGCTCTCGGACTTCGTCAAGAAGTTCGAGGAGACCTTCGAGGTCACCGCGGCCGCCCCGGTCGCCGTTGCCGCGGCCGGCGGTGGCGGTGGCGCTGCTCCGGCCGAGGCCGCCGAGGAGCAGTCCGAGTTCGACGTGATCCTCGAAGCCGCCGGCGAGAAGAAGATCGGCGTCATCAAGGTGGTGCGTGAGATCGTCTCCGGCCTGGGCCTCAAGGAGGCCAAGGACCTGGTCGACAGCGCCCCCAAGCCGCTGCTCGAGAAGGTCTCCAAGGAGGCCGCCGACGAGGCCAAGGGCAAGCTCGAGGCCGCCGGCGCCAGCGTCACCGTCAAGTAGTCATTGCGCAGAGGCCCCCGGAGCCGCAGGCACCGGGGGCTTCCGCGTGCCCGGCAGCGCTCAGCGGGCGGCGACCAGCGCCTGCCGCGACCGATGCACCAATTCAGGTGAATCACCCAGCGCGACAAGCAGATTCGTGGTCATCCCGGCGAGCACGGGCAACAGGGCCGACCCGTCGTCGCCGTAGAACCCGGCCAGCTCCAGCATGACGAAACCGTGGATCAGGGCCCAGAACTGGGCTGCCGTCGCCACCACGGCGGCGTCGTCATCTGCGGCGGATGCCGTGATCCGGCCGGCGAGCATCGACCGGTGCACGGCGCGCACGACATGGGCGAAGCTGGACTCCTGCTGTTCGATCTCGGCGAGCGTGAGGGTCAGCACGTTGCCGGCCGGGGCGTTGATGCCGTGCGCGCTGGTACTGCCGAACATCAGCCGGTACATGTGCGGCCGTTCGATCGCGTAACGCCGGTATGCGGCGCCGACGGCCATCAGGTCAGCCACCGGATCGTCGGTCTGCGGCACCGCCAGCGCGGCGCCGAATTGCCGCAACCCCTCTTCCGCGACTGCTGCGATGAGCTCGCGAATGCCGCCGAAGTGGGTGTAGACGGCCATCGTGGACGTTCCCGCGGCGCCGGCCACTTTGCGGGTTTGCAGCGCGTCGGGGCCATGGTCGTTGAGCAGCCCCACGGCGGCGCGCAGCAACTCGTCGCGGATGCTGCGCTGAGTGGCGGAGGAAGTCATCCTTGCCATCCTCTCATCAGCGGCGTACGGTTCCAATAACGCTGAAATAACAATGTTATAGGAGCTCAGCCATGACGGCGATGAAGACGGCCGAAATCCGGAACCCGTACCTCGAGGACTTTCTGGCGCCGGTTACGGCCGAAGTCACCGCCACCGATCTGCAGGTGACCGGTCAGATCCCCGAGCACCTGGACGGCCGCTATCTGCGCAACGGTCCCAACCCGGCGTCGGAGGTGAATCCGGCCACCTACCACTGGTTCAGCGGCGACGGGATGGTCCACGGGGTGGCGCTGCAGGACGGGCAGGCCCGCTGGTACCGCAACCGCTGGGTGCGCAGCGCAGCGGTGGCCGCCAAGCTCGGTGAGTCCGCTCCCGCCAGGCTGGATCCGCGGGCGGGTCTGCTGGCTCTGGGTGCCAACACCAGCGTGCTGGCACACGCCGGCCGCACGCTCGCTCTGGTCGAGGGCGGAGTCGCCAACTACGAACTCACCGAGGACCTCGACACCGTCGGGACCTGCGACTTCGACGGCACCCTGTACGGCGGCTACACCGCCCACCCGCACCGCGATCCGCACACCGGCGAGCTGCACGCCGTGTCCTACTCATTCGCCCGCGGGCGAACCGTGCAGTACTCGGTGATCGACACCCGCGGACGGGCCCGCCGCACCGTCGACATCCAGGTAGGTGGGTCGCCGATGATGCATGATTTCTCACTCACTGACAAGTATGTGGTCATCTACGACCTACCGGTCACGTTCGACCCCAGGCAGGTGCTGCCGGTCAAGTTCCCGCGCTGGCTGGGCGTGCCGGCTCAATTGGTGATCCAGTCGCTGGTGGGGCGCGTACGGGTGCCGAGTCCGATCGCCGCCCGGATGAACAGCAACCCCAAGCCGACCGACCGCATGCCCTATGCGTGGAACCCGAAGTATCCGGCACGCATCGGGGTGATGCCGCGGGAAGGCTCCAACCGGGACGTGCGCTGGTTCGATATCGAACCCTGCTACGTCTACCACCCGCTCAACGCTTACTCCGAAATCCGCAACGGCTCCGAATACCTGGTGCTCGACGTGGTGAGTTACGCGCGGATGTTCGACCGCGACCGCCGGGGCCCCGGGGACACTCAACCCATGCTGGAGCGCTGGACCATCAATTTGGCCACCGGGTCGGTGTCCACCGAACGTCGCGACGACCGGCCGCAGGAGTTTCCCCGGATCAACGAGACCCTGACGGGCGCGCGGCACCGGTTCGGCTACGCCGTCGGCGTGGATGACGGCTATCTCGCCCAGGAGCAGGGAACGCCGATGGTGACCGCCCTGTACAAGCACGACTACGCGACCGGGTCGAGCCAGGTTGCACCGCTGGATCCCGAACTTGTGATCGGCGAGATGTCGTTCGTCCCGAACCCCTCGCCCGGGGCAGAGGACGACGGTGTCCTGATGGGTTACGGCTACCACCGCGGCCGCGACGAGGGCCAGTTGCTGCTGGTCGATGCCCAGACGCTGCAAACGGCGGCCACCGTGCACCTGCCGCAGCGGGTACCCATGGGATTCCACGGCAACTGGGCGCCGGCGCAATGACGCGGCTGATCAGGTCGCCCTGCAGATCGTTATCTTTGCAACCCTGATGTAGCGCACCGGGCGTGCGCTACAGTGACTCAAGCCACACGGGGCCTGGTGGCGAATTTGCGCGTTGACGGAAGGATTTCCCATGGGCGTCAGCATCGAGGTCAACGGACTCACGAAGTCCTTCGGATCCTCGAGGATCTGGGAAGACGTCACGCTCGAGATCCCTTCCGGGGAGGTCAGCGTCCTCCTGGGCCCGTCGGGTACCGGCAAGTCGGTTTTCCTCAAGTCCCTGATCGGTCTGCTGCGTCCGGAGCGGGGCTCAATCATCATCGACGGCACCGACATCATCGAGTGCTCGGCGAAAGAGCTGTACGAGATCCGCACTCTGTTCGGCGTGCTGTTCCAGGACGGCGCGCTGTTCGGTTCGATGAACCTCTACGACAACACCGCCTTCCCCTTGCGTGAGCACACCAAGAAGAAGGAAAAGGAAATCCGCGACATCGTCATGGAGAAGCTGACGATGGTGGGTCTCGGTGGGGACGAGAAGAAGTTCCCCGGTGAGATCTCCGGTGGTATGCGCAAGCGTGCCGGCCTGGCCCGGGCCCTGGTGCTGGACCCGCAGATCATCCTCTGCGACGAGCCCGACTCGGGTCTGGACCCGGTCCGTACCGCGTACCTGAGCCAGCTGATCATGGACATCAACGCCCAGATCGACGCCACCATCCTCATCGTGACGCACAACATCAACATCGCCCGGACCGTGCCGGACAACATGGGCATGCTCTTCCGTAAGCACCTGGTCATGTTCGGGCCCCGCGAAGTGCTGCTGACCAGCGATGAACCGGTGGTGCGGCAGTTCCTCAACGGCCGCCGTATCGGGCCTATCGGTATGTCCGAGGAGAAGGACGAGGCCACCATGGCCGAGGAGCAGGCCGCGCTCGACGCCGGCCAGCACGCCGGTGGTGTGGAGGAGATCGAGGGCGTGCCGCCGCAGATCGTGGCATCGCCCGGCATGCCCGAACGTAAAGCCGTCGCCCGCCGTCAGGCCCGGGTGCGGGCGATGTTGCACACGTTGCCCAAAGACGCGCAGGCGGCCATCCTCGAGGACCTCGAAGGCACCCAGGCGCCGGCGCACGGGTTCTGATCCCGGGCCCGGACGCCACGCGTTCGGGGAACCAACCGCGCCCACGGCTTGCGCTCGGATTGATTCTTTTACGCCGGAATCGGTTTGTTATGCCGCTCGCCAGGGGTTGGCGCCGCTCCCAGTTCACCGGGTGGGGTGCCCCGTCAATTCACCACAACTTCCCACAACTTGCCGCGCGCACCCCTTGACGACGAGGCCCAAACGGGTCAATCTGTTGGGCAGCATGTGTCGTATCTGTCCACGGGCAACTCGAGGTCGCCAGCCAGCGCCGTCAGTCGCCATAAGTCCGAGGACGAAGGTATGACTGCTAGTTGTTGTGGGTATTTGAGGAATGCGCGCGTCTGCGCTATCGTTGGACGTTGCGCTGGCTACTTCCTGCCCACCTCACAATCGCCTCTTGGCCGCTAAAGACATCGTGGTCTTAGCCTGAGCTCCACAACCCGTGGCTCAGCTATTCAGTTGCGTGCGTGAGACCCGGACAGTTCGTCCGCCAGCCGAACCGACACAATTATCTGCGGCGAACAGGCTTTGGTGGGCACCGGGTCACACCGGCTCTCACGGCCCCTACCAGGGTTTCTCGTACGTCGCACGAGGTGCTGGAAGGATGCATCTTGGCTGATTTCCGCCAGAGCCCGAACAACTCCGTACCTGGGGCGCCGAACCGCGTTTCTTTCGCCAAGCTCCGTGAACCGCTTGAGGTTCCGGGGCTGCTTGACGTTCAGACCGACTCTTTCGAGTGGCTGATCGGCTCGCAGGGTTGGCGGGAGCGTGCGCTCGAGCGCGGCGAGGTCAGCCCCAAGGGCGGCCTCGAAGAGGTGCTCGACGAGCTCTCACCGATCGAGGACTTCTCCGGCTCGATGTCGCTGTCGTTCTCCGACCCGCGCTTTGACGAGGTCAAGGCGCCGGTTGACGAGTGCAAAGACAAGGACATGACCTACGCGGCTCCGCTGTTCGTCACGGCGGAGTTCATCAACAACAACACCGGTGAGATCAAGAGCCAGACGGTGTTCATGGGTGACTTCCCGATGATGACCGAGAAGGGCACCTTCATCATCAACGGCACCGAGCGTGTCGTCGTCAGCCAGCTGGTCCGCTCGCCGGGTGTGTACTTCGACGAGACGATCGACAAGTCCACCGAAAAGACGCTGCACAGCGTGAAGGTGATCCCCAGCCGCGGCGCCTGGCTGGAGTTCGATGTCGACAAGCGCGACACCGTCGGCGTGCGTATCGACCGCAAGCGCCGCCAACCCGTCACCGTGCTGCTCAAGGCCCTGGGGTGGACCAACGAGCAGATCCATGAGCGGTTCGGTTTCTCCGAGATCATGATGGGGACCTTGGAGAAGGACAACACCGCCGGCACCGACGAGGCGCTGCTGGACATCTACCGCAAGCTGCGACCGGGCGAACCGCCCACCAAGGAGTCCGCGCAGACCCTGCTGGAGAACCTGTTCTTCAAGGAGAAGCGTTACGACCTGGCCCGGGTGGGCCGTTACAAGGTCAACAAGAAGCTCGGCCTGCATGTCGGCGATCCGATCACCAGCTCGACGCTGACCGAAGAGGACGTCGTCGCCACCATCGAGTACCTGGTCCGCCTGCACGAGGGCCAGCACACGATGACGGTTCCGGGCGGCACCGAGGTGCCGGTGGAGACCGACGACATCGACCACTTCGGCAACCGCCGGCTGCGCACCGTGGGCGAGCTGATCCAGAACCAGATCCGGGTCGGCATGTCCCGGATGGAGCGCGTCGTCCGCGAGCGGATGACCACCCAGGACGTCGAGGCGATCACGCCGCAGACCCTGATCAACATCCGGCCGGTCGTGGCCGCGATCAAGGAGTTCTTCGGCACCAGCCAGCTCTCGCAGTTCATGGACCAGAACAACCCGCTGTCGGGTCTCACCCACAAGCGGCGTCTGTCGGCGCTGGGACCGGGTGGTCTGTCGCGTGAGCGTGCGGGTCTGGAAGTGCGTGACGTCCACCCGTCGCACTACGGCCGCATGTGCCCGATCGAGACCCCGGAAGGTCCGAACATCGGTCTGATCGGCTCGCTGTCGGTGTACGCGCGGGTCAATCCGTTCGGCTTCATCGAGACGCCGTACCGGAAGGTCGTGGACGGGGTGGTGTCCGACGAGATCCACTACCTGACCGCTGACGAGGAGGACCGCCACGTCGTGGCGCAGGCCAACTCGCCGATCGACAACGACGGCCGCTTCATCGAGCCGCGTGTGCTGGTCCGCCGCAAGGCGGGCGAGGTCGAGTACGTGCCCTCCTCCGAGGTGGACTACATGGACGTCTCACCGCGCCAGATGGTGTCGGTGGCCACGGCGATGATTCCGTTCCTCGAGCACGACGACGCCAACCGTGCCCTGATGGGTGCCAACATGCAGCGCCAGGCGGTTCCGCTGGTCCGCAGCGAGGCACCGCTGGTGGGCACCGGGATGGAGCTGCGGGCGGCGATCGACGCCGGCGACGTGGTGGTGGCCGAAGAGGCCGGCGTCATCGAAGAGGTGTCGGCGGACTACATCACCGTCATGCATGACACCGGCACCCGGCGTACCTACCGGATGCGCAAGTTCGCCCGATCCAACCACGGCACCTGCGCCAACCAGTCGCCGATCGTGGACGCCGGGGACCGGGTGGAAGCCGGCCAGGTGATCGCCGACGGCCCGTGCACCGAGAACGGTGAGATGGCCCTGGGTAAGAACCTGCTGGTGGCCGTCATGCCGTGGGAGGGTCACAACTACGAGGACGCCATCATCCTGTCCAACCGCCTCGTCGAAGAGGACGTGCTGACCTCGATTCACATCGAGGAGCACGAGATCGACGCCCGCGACACCAAGCTGGGCGCCGAGGAGATCACCCGGGACATCCCGAACGTCTCCGACGAGGTGCTGGCGGACCTGGACGAGCGCGGCATCGTGCGCATCGGCGCCGAGGTCCGGGACGGCGACATCCTGGTCGGCAAGGTCACCCCGAAGGGTGAGACCGAGCTGACTCCGGAGGAGCGGCTGTTGCGCGCCATCTTCGGTGAGAAGGCCCGCGAGGTCCGCGACACCTCTCTGAAGGTGCCGCACGGTGAGTCCGGCAAGGTCATCGGCATCCGGGTGTTCTCCCGCGAGGACGACGACGAGCTGCCCGCCGGCGTCAACGAGCTGGTCCGGGTCTACGTCGCCCAGAAGCGCAAGATCTCCGACGGCGACAAGCTGGCCGGACGGCACGGCAACAAGGGCGTCATCGGCAAGATCCTGCCGGTGGAGGACATGCCGTTCATGCCGGACGGCACCCCGGTGGACATCATCCTGAACACCCACGGTGTGCCGCGACGGATGAACATCGGCCAGATCCTGGAGACCCACCTCGGGTGGGTGGCCAAGGCCGGCTGGAACATCGAGGGTGCCCCGGACTGGGCGGCCAACCTGCCGGAGGACCTGCGGCACGCTGCGCCGAACCAGATCGTGTCGACCCCGGTGTTCGACGGCGCCAAGGAAGAGGAGCTGCAGGGCCTGCTGTCCTGCACGCTGCCCAACCGCGACGGCGACGTGATGGTCAACGGCGACGGCAAGGCCGTGCTGTTCGACGGGCGCAGCGGTGAGCCGTTCCCGTACCCGGTCACGGTCGGCTACATGTACATCATGAAGCTGCACCACCTGGTGGACGACAAGATCCACGCCCGCTCCACCGGCCCGTACTCGATGATCACCCAGCAGCCGCTGGGCGGTAAGGCGCAGTTCGGTGGCCAGCGATTCGGTGAGATGGAGTGCTGGGCCATGCAGGCCTATGGCGCGGCCTACACGCTGCAGGAGTTGTTGACCATCAAGTCCGACGACACCGTCGGGCGGGTGAAGGTCTACGAGGCCATCGTCAAGGGCGAGAACATCCCCGAGCCGGGGATTCCGGAGTCGTTCAAGGTGCTGCTCAAGGAGTTGCAGTCGCTGTGCCTCAACGTCGAGGTGCTCTCCAGCGACGGTGCGGCGATCGAGCTGCGCGAAGGCGAAGACGAAGACCTTGAGCGGGCCGCGGCCAACCTCGGAATCAACTTGTCGCGCAACGAATCCGCGTCTGTCGAGGACCTTGCCTGATCTTCTTAGGAACCAGCTTTTCAGTCACTAAACCCGCAAGGGGAAAGGGAGTTACGTGTTAGACGTCAACTTCTTCGATGAACTCCGAATCGGCCTGGCGACCGCGGAGGACATCCGTCAGTGGTCCTACGGCGAGGTCAAGAAGCCGGAGACCATCAACTACCGCACGCTCAAGCCCGAAAAGGACGGCCTGTTCTGCGAGAAGATCTTCGGGCCGACTCGCGACTGGGAGTGCTACTGCGGCAAGTACAAGCGGGTGCGCTTCAAGGGCATCATCTGTGAGCGCTGCGGTGTCGAGGTGACTCGGGCCAAGGTGCGCCGTGAGCGGATGGGGCACATCGAGCTGGCCGCCCCGGTGACTCACATCTGGTACTTCAAGGGCGTGCCTTCGCGCCTGGGGTACCTGCTGGACCTGGCCCCCAAGGACCTGGAAAAGATCATCTACTTCGCCGCCTACGTGATCACCGCGGTCGACGACGAGATGCGGCACAACGAGCTGTCCACGCTCGAAGCCGAGATGGTGGTGGAGCGCAAGGCCGTCGAGGATCAGCGCGATGCCGACCTGGAGGCCCGCGCGCAGAAGCTGGAGGCCGACCTGGCCGAGCTGGAGGCCGAGGGCGCCAAGGCCGACGCCAAGCGCAAGGTGCGGGACGGCGGCGAGCGCGAGATGCGTCAGCTGCGCGACCGCGCCCAGCGCGAGCTGGACCGGCTGGAGGACATCTGGAACACCTTCACCAAGCTGGCCCCCAAGCAGCTGATCGTCGACGAGAACCTCTACCGCGAGCTGCAGGACCGCTACGGCGAATACTTCACCGGTGCCATGGGCGCGGAGTCGATCCAGAAGCTGATCGAGAACTTCGACATCGACGCCGAGGCCGAGAACCTGCGTGAGGTCATTCGTAGTGGCAAGGGCCAGAAGAAGCTTCGTGCCCTCAAGCGCCTGAAGGTGGTCGCCGCCTTCCAGCAGTCGGGCAACTCGCCGATGGGCATGGTCCTGGACGCCGTCCCGGTGATCCCGCCGGAACTGCGCCCGATGGTCCAGCTCGACGGTGGCCGGTTCGCCACCTCAGACCTCAACGACCTGTACCGTCGCGTGATCAACCGCAACAACCGCCTCAAGAGGCTGATCGACCTCGGTGCGCCCGAGATCATCGTCAACAACGAGAAGCGGATGCTGCAGGAGTCGGTGGACGCGCTGTTCGACAACGGACGGCGCGGCAGACCTGTTACGGGGCCGGGCAACCGGCCGCTGAAGTCGTTGTCCGATCTGCTCAAGGGCAAGCAGGGCCGGTTCCGTCAGAACCTGCTCGGCAAGCGCGTCGACTACTCGGGCCGTTCGGTCATCGTGGTCGGCCCGCAGCTCAAGCTGCACCAGTGCGGTCTGCCCAAACTGATGGCGCTCGAGCTGTTCAAGCCGTTCGTGATGAAGCGGCTGGTCGACCTCAACCACGCGCAGAACATCAAGAGCGCCAAGCGGATGGTCGAGCGTCAGCGTCCGCAGGTGTGGGACGTCCTCGAAGAGGTCATCTCCGAGCACCCCGTGCTGCTCAACCGCGCACCCACGCTGCACCGATTGGGCATCCAGGCCTTCGAGCCGATGCTGGTGGAGGGCAAGGCCATTCAGCTGCACCCGTTGGTGTGTGAGGCGTTCAACGCCGACTTCGACGGTGACCAGATGGCGGTGCACCTGCCGCTGAGCGCGGAGGCTCAGGCCGAGGCGCGCATCCTGATGCTGTCGTCGAACAACATCCTGTCGCCCGCCTCAGGCCGCCCGCTGGCCATGCCGCGACTGGACATGGTGACCGGGCTGTTCTTCCTGACCACCGAGGTTGCCGGCGACAAGGGTGAGTTCCAGCCCGCGTCGACCGACCAGTCGGAGACCGGTGTCTACTCCTCGCCGGCCGAGGCCATCATGGCCGCCGACCGCGGGGTGCTTTCGGTACGGGCGAAGATCAAGGTGCGGCTGACCCAGTTGCGTCCGCCGGCCGAGCTGGAGGCCGAGTTGTTCGGCGCCAACGGCTGGCACCCCGGCGATGCCTGGGTCGCCGAGACGACGCTGGGCCGGGTGCTGTTCAACGAGCTGCTGCCGCTGGGCTACCCGTTCGTGAACAAGCAGATGCACAAGAAGGTGCAGGCCGCGATCATCAACGACCTGGCCGAGCGTTACCCGATGATCGTGGTCGCGCAGACCGTCGACAAGCTCAAGGACGCCGGCTTCTACTGGGCGACCCGGAGCGGCGTCACGGTCTCGATGGCCGACGTGCTGGTGCCGCCGCGCAAGAAGGAGATTCTGGACGCCTACGAAGAGCGCGCGGAGAAGGTCGAGAAGCAGTTCCAGCGTGGCGCGTTGAACCACGACGAACGCAACGAGGCCCTGGTCGAGATCTGGAAGGAAGCCACCGACGAGGTCGGTCAGGCGCTGCGGGAGCACTACCCGAGTGACAACCCGATCATCACGATCGTGGAGTCGGGCGCCACCGGTAACTTCACCCAGACCCGAACGCTGGCCGGCATGAAGGGTCTGGTGACCAACCCCAAGGGTGAGTTCATCCCACGCCCGATCAAGTCTTCGTTCCGCGAGGGCCTGACCGTGCTGGAGTACTTCATCAACACCCACGGGGCTCGAAAGGGCTTGGCGGACACCGCATTGCGTACCGCCGACTCCGGCTACCTGACCCGTCGTCTGGTGGACGTCAGCCAGGACGTGATCGTGCGCGAGCACGACTGCCAGACCGAGCGCGGCATCGTCGTCGAACTGGCCGAGCGTCAGCCCGACGGAACCCTCATCCGCGACCCGTACATCGAAACCTCGGCGTACGCACGGACTCTGGGTGCCGACGCGGTCGACGAGGCCGGCAATGTCGTCGTCGCGCGCGGTGAGGACCTGGGCGACCCGTCGATCGAGGCCCTGCTGGCGGCGGGGATCACGCAGATCAAGGTGCGTTCGGTGCTGACCTGCACCACCGGCACCGGAGTCTGCGCCACCTGCTACGGACGCTCGATGGCCACCGGCAAGCTGGTCGACATCGGCGAGGCCGTCGGCATCGTGGCCGCCCAGTCCATCGGTGAGCCCGGCACGCAGCTGACCATGCGTACCTTCCACCAGGGTGGTGTGGGTGAGGACATCACCGGCGGTCTGCCGCGTGTCCAGGAGCTGTTCGAGGCCCGGATCCCGCGTGGGAAGGCACCGATCGCCGATGTCACCGGCCGGGTGCGGCTCGAGGACGGTGAGCGCTTCTACAAGATCACCGTCGTTCCCGACGACGGCGGCGAGGAAGTGGTCTACGACAAGCTGTCCAAGCGTCAGCGCCTGCGGGTGTTCAAGCACGAGGACGGTTCCGAGCGGGTGCTCGCCGACGGCGACCACGTCGAGGTGGGCCAGCAGCTGATGGAAGGCTCGGCCGACCCGCACGAGGTGCTGCGTGTGCAGGGCCCGCGTGAGGTGCAGATCCACCTGGTCCGCGAGGTCCAGGAGGTCTACCGGGCTCAGGGTGTGTCGATCCACGACAAGCACATCGAGGTGATCGTGCGCCAGATGCTGCGCCGCGTGACCATCATCGACTCGGGCTCGACGGAGTTCCTGCCCGGCTCGTTGATCGACCGTGCGGAGTTCGAGGCGTCCAACCGCCGGGTGGTGGCCGAAGGCGGCGAGCCCGCCGCCGGCCGTCCGGTGCTGATGGGTATCACGAAGGCGTCGCTGGCCACCGACTCGTGGCTGAGCGCGGCGTCGTTCCAGGAGACCACGCGAGTGCTGACCGATGCGGCGATCAACTGCCGCAGCGACAAGCTGCAGGGTCTGAAGGAGAACGTGATCATCGGAAAGCTGATCCCGGCCGGTACCGGTATCAACCGCTACCGCAACATCCAGGTGCAGCCGACCGAGGAAGCCCGGGCCGCCGCGTACACGATCCCGTCGTACGAGGACCAGTACTACAGCCCGGACTTCGGTCAGGCGACCGGTGCCGCGGTTCCGCTGGACGACTACGGCTACAGCGACTACCGGTAATTATCGCGAGCAGACGCAGAAGCCCCCATTTCCTCCGGAAATGTGGGGCTTCTGCGTCTGTTGGCACATCCCCATCCAAGCGGCTATCCACAGTACGTCCCACCAGGCTCACTTCTGGCAGATGTCGTCGCGCACTCTTCGTCATCATCCGGTCCATGGACATCGAAAGTGCTCTGCGGGCCAACGGCGGACTCGCGACGACTGGCCAGTTGCTGACCACCTTGACTCGCAAACGCCTGGCATGGCTTGTGAAATCCGGCAAGCTGATTCGGGTCTGTCACGGTGTCTACGGCCTACACGAACCGGACGTGTTCGAGCAGTTGGCTGCCCTGGACCTGCTTGCCCGTGAACCGATCGTCGCCTGCATGAGTACCGCCGCGGCACTGTACGGCTTTGACACCGAGGGTAATTCGCGCCTGCACATCCTCGACCCGGGAGTGCGCATGCGGCCGTCCGCGGGTCTCATGGTGCATCAGCGAGTCGGCGCACCGCTTCGACGTGTGGAGGGCCGGCTGGCGACCGCGCCGTCTTGGACAGCGATCGAGGTCGCACGGTCTTTGCCGCGGCGACGCAGTCTCGCCACGCTGGACGCTGCCTTGCACGTCAGGGCATGCAGCAGAGGCGAACTCGACGCGGCGATCCGCGAGCAGAGGGGCCGACGCGGCATCGTCAGAGTGCGGGAGTTGATTGTGCACGCTGACGGGCGCGCCGAGTCGCCGATGGAAAGCGAGACGCGACTGGTGTTCATCGACAACAAGGTTCCCAAGCCCGACCTGCAGCACAACATCACCGACGACTACGGCAAGCTCTGGCGTGTCGACTTCGCCTGGCCCGAGGCCATGGTCTACGCCGAGTACGACAGTGTGCGGTGGCATTTGGGCCGCGAAGCCCTCTTGCACGACCGGCTGAAAACCGCGCGACTACAGGAATGCGGCTGGCTTGGGATACCGATCACCGTCGACGACGTGCGCGGCGACCCCGTCGGGCTTGCCGACCGTCTGAAATATCACCTGGCGAACAGACGCAAAGGCGCCCAATTAAGCGCCTGAATTAGGGGCTTTAACGTCTGCTCGCGCCAAACTTAGCCCACCGCGAACTCGTGCGTGGTCGCCTGAAAGGGTTCGAGCCTGCCGTAGCTGTCGCGGGCCATCCCATGATGGACGATGCGGTAATGCCCGGGCGCGGCATCGTCGGGAATGTCCCACCGGATCCGCACGTGTGACCCGCTGCGTCCTTCGCGCTGCCACTCGAAGGTGGTCGACCAGTCGCCGTCGTCGGCCACTCGGACCCATCGGTCACCCGCGAGGCGGACCACTTCGAGAAAGGTCCGGTTGCGGTGGACGTCGTTGCTGGGCGAGGCGCTGGCGAACACGGTTTCCACCGACTCGCCCGGGTGATAGATCGCGGCGGGCGCGGCGACGATCGCGCCGAACGAGCCGGTGTCTGCCGGGGCGGTGCGCAGCCAGCTTGGTGGCCTGCGGGACCGGGGGCCGGCCGTGTGCGGTACCGGACGGCCGTCCCGCATGGCTTCGGCGAGCCCGGCGACGGTCTGCATGAGCGCCGGTAACTCCCAGCGCCCGAACAGGGTGCTGCCGCCCTCGTACCGCTGTTCCAGATACTCCTCCGGAGTGGTCACGTAATGGATGTAGGCGTTGCAGTAACCCATGCACAGCACGTCATCCAGATCGGCGCCGACAATCGACGCCACCGTGCGACGCAATCTGAGTCCCGAGACGATCGTCGGTTCGCCGGGGATGCTGATCAGATAGAGGCGCCCGATCCGCAGCAGCTGCACCGGAACGATCTCCTGAATGAACGGCTGCAACCGGTTGAGTGCGTGCGCCGGGATCACCATGCCCTTGGGCTCCTGCGCCGCACGCAGCTTCCCCGCAATCCGGTAGATACCGCGGGAAAGCTTGTCCCAGAAAGGGTTTCGTCCCTGGTGAAAGCCGCTGAAGCCCTCGCCCTCGTCGGTCCCGGCGAACATCGCGGCGGCGATCATGGGCCGCCCGGTGCGGTGCTCCCGGCCGTCGGGGGTGTACTCGCCGCGGACCGACACGTTGCTGAGATCGACGTAGGTCAGCCGGGAGTCGACGTCGGTGCCGATGGGTGTCCCGGTGTCGAGTTGGGCGAGAGCGTCGCTGAACTGAGACAGGCCGATGTGCCGGGTGTTCTCCAATTCGTCTCGGGCCCTTGACGGTCCGTATGCGACGGGTCCTTCGATGTGCGGGCTCATGTCGCCGGGGTTGGTCTGGGCGAACGCGGCGATGAAGTCGGGCTGGCCGGCGAGGTAGTCCGCGCCGCGGATGGTGCGCTCCCAGTGATAGGCGGCGAAACCCTTGTTGTCTGAGGAGATGAGCAGGTTGCGATTGGTCATGCTGGTGCCGTGGGTGGGAAAGAAATGGATTGTGCCCACGGTTTTGTCGCCGCGATTGAGCTGCACCAGCGTGGTGTGGGGATCGATGCGGCCAGGGAAGTGTTCCCGGTCGGATGCCGGGTTGCGGTCGAAGGCGGCCGGTGAGCGGTTGATGCTGGCCCCGCGCAATTCCCCGTGCGACAGCGTCACCTGTGCGGGCGCGAGATCGGCATGGGCGTGCTGCACCGACTCGACGATGCCGTCGACGATGGCCGCAAAGGTCGCCGGCCGGAAACCGCTGGTCGACAGGTTGTACAGCAGGTGTCCGCAGTAGCCGCCGGGCCCGGAGTGGGTGTGGGTCGTGGTGATCACGGTGTTCTGCGCCGTATAGGTGTTGCCATACGACTTCATCAGTCGCCGTATCACCTCGTCGGTGACGTTCTGCGTCGGCAGCGGCAGTTCGGCCACGACCACCAGGACCCGGGCGCCGTCTGCCGGAGCCGCGAACACGAAGGCGCGCGACCGCAGCCGCAGGTGGATACCCGCGGTGCGCTGTTCGGTCTTGCCGTAGCCGAGCATGCCGCAGTCGGCGGCCTCGCCGGTGATGTCGGAAATGCCTCTCCCCACCGAAAGTCCGACCGCAAGCGTTGCCTCGTCCGTCACGCTCAACACCATATGCTCCGAATTGCGCAGGGCAGCCTCACTAGACTGGTTGAGTGCTCATCGGTTCACATGTCCGCCAAGACGACCCCCTCGCCGCCGCTCAGGCAGACGGTGCCGACGCGGTACAGTTCTTCCTCGGCAATCCACAGAGCTGGAAGAAACCGAAGCCGCGCGACGACGCCGAGGTGCTGAAAACGTCCAGCATTCCGCTGTATGTGCATGCCCCGTATCTGATCAATGTCGCGTCGGCCAACAACCGGATCCGGATTCCGTCACGCAAGATCCTGCAGGACACCTGCGATGCCGCGGCGGCGATCAACGCGACGGCCGTGATCGTGCATGGCGGTCATGCGGACGACAACGACATGGAGGCCGGCTTCGAACGCTGGGTGAAGGCGTTGGATTATCTGGAATCCGACGTGCAGATCTATCTGGAGAACACCGCGGGCGGCGATCATGCGATGGCCCGCTACTTCGACACCATCGGCAGGCTGTGGGATCGCATCGGCGACAAGGGAGTCGGCTTCTGTCTGGACACCTGCCACGCGTGGGCGGCGGGTGAGGAACTGATCGACGCCGTGGATCGCATCAAGGCGCTGACTGGCCGTATCGACCTGGTGCACTGCAACGACTCCAGGGATGCTGCGGGTTCCGGGGCGGACCGGCACGCCAACTTCGGCGCCGGCCAGATCGACCCCGAGTTGCTTGTGGCCGTCGTCAAGGCCGCGGACGCCCCAGTCATCTGCGAGACCGCCGACGAGGGCCGCAAGGACGACATCGCATTCCTGCGCGACAGCATCATCGCTTGAGGGCTGTGCGCCGGCTAGCCCCTGACACGCGGCTCTGACAGCTCGGCCGCCTCGAGCCCATCGAATTCCATTGGCTGGCTGCACAACTCGCGCGCCTCGTCGGCCGATAGCCCGAACATCCGCAGCAGGTCCGCAGTGACCTGGTCGGCGGCCTGGGCGGCGTCCCGCTCAGGTTCAGCTTGTACCAGCTGTCCGAGCCCGAGCAACGCCCCGGCGGCGACCGCCATCGCCAGTCTGGGGTCGGCTACCTGAAACCTTCCGCAGGCGCTCGCCGCGGCGATGTCGCGCCTGGCCCGCGGCGCCAGCCCCCGGTCGGCGGTGATGAGTTCCAGTCCGTGATTGAGGACCATCCGGCTCTCCGGACGCCGAAACATGCGCCCGGTCAGCCGGAAACTGAAGGCGAATACCGCGGCTGGATCGTCTATCGACGCCGTCAACGCATCGAGCAGCGCGCCGTGCGCATCAAGGGCGGTATCGATCGCGGCGTCGAACAGCTGCTCTTTGCTCTCAAAGTGGTTGTAGAAAGAGCCGATCCCGACATCGGCGGCCTGGCAGATGTCCTGGATCGGCACGTGCGGAGTGCCCTCGGCCATGAACTCCTGCGCAGCCGTGATGAGCGCCGCGCGGGTGCGCTGCTTGCGCCGTTCAATGCGATTGGCCGGCTTGTCGACGGTCTCCAACGTTTCGCTCCACTCTGCGAATGCTTCATGGAAGCTTACCTCATCTCTGACGATTCACTCAGTTAATCCTGGGCTGATAATCGTTCTTGAATGAATATATCTTCAGCACGTTCGGTTCGCGCGTGTTCGTGAAAGGGCCGGTGGTCAATATGGCGATACGCAACGTCTCCCGCAGCGCATCCGCCGTGACGACGATGTCACATTGGGCCTATGCCGAACCGCAACGGATTACCGAAGGACTGCAAGACGGCCTGATCGCCGCAGTGCTTGCAGCCGCGCGAGTTTTATGAAGGCCCAGCTATTTTGGCCATGTTGGCCACCTGGCAGTGGTCTGCATCTGTTCGATACCGGGCACTTCTGGCCGTTCGAGACACCGCAGGAGACGGTGGACGTACTGGGCTCATTCTGCGATCGGGTGGTCGAGCGGTCGGCGTAGCGATGCAGACCGGCCATTACACCTATTGTGCGGTTGTCGGAGAAATGTAACATTGGTGCCATGCCAGATACGCACGTCGTGACCAACCAGGTCCCACCGCTGGAGAACCACAACCCGGCGTCCTCGCCCGTCCTCATCGAGGCCCTGGTTCGCGAGGGCGGCCAATGGGGTCTGGATGAGGTGACCGAGTTGGGGGCCATCTCGGGCAGCCGCGAGGCGCAACGTTGGGGTGAGTTGGCCGACCGCAACCGGCCCGTGCTGCACACCCACGACCGGGTCGGCCACCGCGTGGATGAGGTGGAGTACGACCCGGCCTACCACGAACTGATGCGCACCGCGATCGCCCACGGCCTGCACGCCGCGCCCTGGGCCGACGAGCGGCCGGGCTCGCACGTGGTGCGCGCCGCCAAGACGTCGGTCTGGACGGTCGAGCCGGGCCACATCTGCCCGATCTCGATGACCTACGCCGTGGTGCCCGCGCTGCGCTTCAACCCGGAATTGGCGGCGGTGTACGAGCCGCTGCTCACCAGCCGGGAATACGACCCGGAGCTGAAGCCGGCCGCCACGAAGGCCGGTATCACCGCGGGCATGTCCATGACCGAGAAACAGGGCGGCTCCGATGTGCGCGCAGGCACCACCGAGGCGTCTCCCAACGCTGACGCCACCTACCGCCTGCGGGGCCACAAGTGGTTCACCTCGGCGCCGATGTGCGACATCTTCCTGGTGCTCGCCCAGGCGCCGGGCGGACTGTCCTGCTTCATGCTGCCGCGCATCCTGCCCGACGGGACCCGCAACCGAATGTTCCTGCAGCGGCTCAAAGACAAGCTGGGCAACCACGCCAACGCTTCCAGCGAGGTCGAGTACGACGGTGCCACCGCGTGGCTGGTCGGGGAAGAGGGCCGCGGCGTGCCGACCATCATCGAGATGGTCAACCTCACCCGCCTGGACTGCACCCTGGGCAGCGCCACCAGCATGCGCACCGGCCTGACCCGCGCCATCTACCACGCGCAACATCGAAAGGCGTTCGGCGCCTACTTGATTGACCAGCCACTCATGCGCAACGTGCTGGCCGACCTGGCGGTGGAGGCCGAGGCGGCCACCATGGTGGCGATGCGGATGGCCGGGGCCACCGACAAGGCCGTCCGGGGCGACGAGAGGGAGGCGCTGTTGCGCCGCATCGGGTTGGCGGCCAGCAAGTACTGGGTCTGCAAGCGATCCACGCCGCATGCCGCAGAAGCGCTGGAATGCCTGGGCGGCAACGGTTACGTCGAAGATTCCGGCATGCCGCGGCTCTACCGCGAAGCCCCGCTGATGGGTATCTGGGAGGGCTCGGGCAACGTCAGCGCCCTGGACACGTTGCGCGCCATGGTCACTCGGCCCGAGTCCGTCGAGGTGCTGTTCGACGAATTGGCCCAGACCGCGGGCCAGGACGCCCGGCAGGACACCCACGTCGAGCGGTTGCGCCGGCAACTGGCCGATCTGGACACCATCGAGTACCGCGCCCGCAGGGTGGCCGAGGACATCTGCCTGGCGCTGCAGGGCTCGCTGCTGGTGCGCCACGGCCATCCGGCGGTCGCCGAAGCTTTCCTGGCCACCCGGCTGGAGGGGCAGTGGGGCGGAGCGTTCGGCACCATGCCCAGCGGTCTGGACCTGACGCCGATCATCGAGCGCGCGTTGGTCAAGGGATGAGGGGACGCTGGTGACGCACGCGATCAGGCCCGTCGACTTCGACAACCTGAAAACCATGACCTACGAGGTGACCGATCGGGTGGCACGGATCACCTTCAACCGCCCCGAGAAGGGCAATGCGATCGTGACGGACACGCCCCTGGAGCTTGCCGCGTTGGTGGAACGCGCCGACCTCGATCCCGCTGTGCACGTGATATTGGTGTCCGGCCGCGGGGACGGCTTCTGCGGGGGCTTCGACTTGTCGGTCTATGCGGAGCAGTCCTTTTCGGCGGGGGGCGACGGCGGCTACCGCGGTACGGTTCTGGACGGCAGAACCCAGGGCATCAACCACCTGCCGAACCAGCCGTGGGATCCGGTGATCGACTACCAGATGATGAGCCGGTTCGTGCGCGGCTTCTCCAGCCTGATGCACGCCGACAAACCGACGGTCGTCAAGATCCACGGCTACTGCGTGGCCGGGGGGACCGACATCGCGCTGCACGCCGATCAGGTGATCGCCGCCGCCGACGCGAAGATCGGCTACCCGCCGACCCGGGTCTGGGGTGTGCCGGCCGCGGGCCTGTGGGCACACCGGCTGGGCGACCAGCGCGCCAAACGGCTGCTGTTCACCGGTGACTGCATCACCGGCGCGCAAGCAGCCGAGTGGGGCCTTGCGGTCGAAGCACCCGATCCGGCGGACCTCGACGAGCGCACCGAACGGCTGGTCGCCAGAATCGCCGCGTTACCCGTCAACCAGCTGGTGATGATCAAACTCGCGCTCAATTCCGCGCTGCTGCAGCAGGGTGTCGCCACCAGCCGGATGGTCAGCACCGTCTTCGACGGGGTGGCCCGGCACACGCCGGAAGGGCATGCGTTCGTCGCCGACGCGGTCGAGCACGGCTTCCGCGACGCGGTCCGGCACCGCGACGAACCGTTCGGCGATTACGGCCGGCAAGCGTCCCAGGTGTAACGCCATGACCAGGACGCTGGCCCGCATGACCGCCCGGTCGGTGGTGCTCAGCGTGTTGCTGGGTGCGCATCCGGCGTGGGCGACGGCCAGTGACCTGGTAAGGCTGACAGCCGATTTCGGTATCAGAGAGGCGACGCTGCGGGTGGCGCTGACCCGCATGGTCAGTGCCGGCGACCTGGTCCGCTCCGCGGACGGCTATCGGCTCTCGGATCGCTTGCTGGCCCGCCAGCGCCGGCAGGACGAGGCGATGCGGCCACGTACCCGGGTCTGGCGCGGGTACTGGCACCTGGTCGTCGTCACCAGCGTCGGCACCGACGCCCGGACCCGGGCCGCGCTGCGAAATACCATGCATGACAAGCGTTTCAGTGAACTACGCGAAGGCGTCTGGATGCGCCCGGACAATCTCGACCTGGAACTGACGCCGGAGGTCGCGGCCCGGGTGCGGGTGCTGCAGGCCCGCGACGACGCCCCGGCGGCGCTCGCCGCACAGCTGTGGGACCTGACCCACTGGGCGGATGCGGGTCACCAGCTGCTGCAGGACATCGGCCGCGCGACCGACATGCCCGCAAGGTTCGTCGCGGCCGCGGCGATGGTGCGCCATCTCAATACCGACCCGATTCTGCCCGAGGCACTGCTCCCCGCGAACTGGCCGGGGGCTCAACTGCGGGCGGCCTACCACGACTTCGCCACCGAGCTGGCGGAACTGCGTGACACGAACCAACTTCAGGAGGCGACATGACCGATTTGGTGCGGGTGGAACGCGACGGCGCGGTCACCACGGTCAGCATCAACCGGCCCGAGGCCCGCAACGCCGTCAACGGCCCGACCGCCGCCGCGCTCTACACCGCCTTCGAGCGGTTCGACCGGGACGACAGCGCATCGGTGGCGGTGCTTTGCGGTGAAGGCGGAACCTTTTGCGCCGGAGCCGATTTGAAGGCCTTCGGGACGCCGCAAGCCAACTCGGTGCATCGCACGGGTCCCGGCCCGATGGGTCCGTCGCGCATGATGCTGTCCAAACCCGTCATCGCCGCGGTCGACGGCTATGCGGTGGCCGGCGGCCTGGAGCTGGCGTTGTGGTGCGACCTACGGGTCGCCGGGGAAGACGCCGTGTTCGGGGTGTTCTGCCGGCGCTGGGGAGTGCCGCTCATCGACGGTGGCACCGTGCGGTTGCCGCGGCTGATCGGGCACAGCCGGGCGATGGACATGATCCTCACCGGCCGTGCGGTCAACGCTGACGAGGCGCTGGCGATCGGCCTGGCCAACCGGGTGGTGCCCAAGGGCGAAGCGCGCCGGGCCGCCCAGGAACTCGCGGCCGAGCTTGCCGCATTGCCACAGCACTGTCTGCGGTCGGACCGGCTCTCCGCGCTGCACCAGTGGGGCCTGCCCGAGTCCGCAGCAATGGACCTGGAGTTCGCCAGCATTTCCCGGGTATCCGGCGAGGCGCTGGAGGGCGCGGGGCGGTTCGCCGGCGGTGCAGGCCGGCACGGCGCTCCGGCGGGTTAGCCGCCCTTGGTCACGGTGTTGTTGGGTCCGATCTCGTTGACCTCGGGGTCACCGTCTTTGTAGGTGATGGCGTTGTCCATCCCGAGCACCGTGATCCGGGTGTTGACCTTGTCGAGGGTGATTTTGTTCTTCCGGCCGCCGACGCTCACCGTCTCGCAGGTGCCGTTGACGGTCAGGGTGTTGTCCGACCCGGTCACATTCAGCGACTTGCCCGCCTCGCAGGAGATCGTGGCCGTCTCGCCCACGGATGCGTAGACGACGGTGTCGCCCACCTGGACCGACGTGCTCATGGTGGGGCCGCCGCCGCTGGTGGATGTCGTGCCCGCGGTGCCGCTGCTGGTGGTCGTGGACGAGGACTTGGCGGAGGAGGTGCTGCTTCCCGGCGGCCCGGCCGTCGAACTGCAGCCGGCCAGCCCGACGGCGGCGGCCACGGCCGCGGTCGTCAGGGCCAGTCCGGCCAGTCGGAATGTGGCGGCAGTTCCGTTGTCGCGCATAGTTCCTCGTTTCCTCCGGGGTATCAGCACCGTCACGGCCCAACTCGCTGAATTCGGTTGACCATGCCCAGTTCGCGGCCACGATCCCAGATGACCGGATCGCCGTTCTTGTAGAACACGGTCCCGTCATAGCCGTACACCGTGATGTCGTTGACGACCGTGTCGGCGATGACCGTGTTGGATGTCCCCATCATCGTCACCGCCCAGCAGGTTCCCTTGGCGGTGACCACATTAGCGGTGCCGTTGATGATGAGGGTGGCGTCGTTGCAGTCGATCGTGGTCTCGACGCCCTGTCCGGTGATATGGGTGTCGCCGTTCTTGGCGTGCGCCGGTGCAGCGGTCGCGGCCGCTACGGCAACGACGGTCGCGGCGCAGACAGCCAGCGTCCCCACGGCGGTTGTCCATTTCACTTCGGTCCCCCCTTCGTTGGGTGGGTGGTCTCTGTCGGGCGAGACCTCGATTGAGATTACGTGTATCGGACCGCGCGACGACAGCCCTGTGCGCATTTCCGGCGGAGCCGCGTTCCGCGTTCCGCGTGCCGCCGCGACCACGGAGCGCCGCACCCGATCTACCCGGGTTGGTCAACTAGAGTCATTAGTTGGCCATCCCGCCGCGCGGCCGGGCGCGCAGCACCGGCCATCCAACCGAAGGGTGAATCGCCATGGCAGCTCAGCCGGAACCACCGTCGGGTGGTGGGCGTGCGCGCGGCGGCAAGTCCGGAGCCCGCCAGGCCAAGCTGAGCCGGGAGGGCATCGTCGACGGGGCTCTGACGTTCCTGGACCGGGAGGGCTGGGACTCGCTGACCATCAACGCGCTGGCGACCCAACTGGGCACCAAGGGACCGTCGTTGTACAACCACGTCCACAGCCTGGAGGATCTGCGCCGCGCGGTGCGCATCCGGGTCATCGACGACATCATCACGATGCTGAACCGGGTCGGGGAGGGTCGCGCCCGCGATGACGCGGTGCTGGTCATGGCCGGGGCGTACCGCAGCTATGCGCACCATCACCCCGGGCGGTACTCCGCATTCACCCGGATGCCACTGGGCGGCGACGATCCCGAGTACACGGCCGTGACCAGGGGAGCGGCTGCGCCGGTCATCGCGGTGTTGTCGTCCTACGGCCTGCACGGCGAGGAGGCCTTCTATGCCGCTCTGGAGTTCTGGTCGGCGATGCACGGTTTCGTGCTGCTGGAAATGACCGGTGTGATGGACGAAATCGACACCGACGCCGTGTTCACCGACATGGTGCTGCGGTTGGCGGCCGGCATGGATCGTCGCACCATGGAGGCGGCAGATAAGAACTGACTCGGTGGTCCGAGGGTGAAGCTGGCTTCACACTCGTAGGCGGCTGTGAAGCTGGCTTCACACTCGCGCCACAACGGAAGCCTACTGCGGCTCTCGTGCCGGCGATGCCGACCGCTTTGACCTGCCCGACTTCAGCCGGGTATTGTGGGACCTCGTGCCTGGCGGCTAACGACGCCTGAAGTGAGGGCGTAAATGCCGGGCCAATTCGCGTGTCCACAATGCGACGGATGATCTGTCCGGGCATGCGCATGCGACACGCCCGGCCGCGGGGTGATGAGGTTGTTCCGCGGCGGGGCATAACTGCAGTACAGAGACTTTTGAACGCCGCACTCGACACGCACCACAAGAACAGCAACACAGAAAGCCGGTAGATGCCAACCATTAATCAGCTGGTCCGCAAGGGTCGCCGAGACAAGGTCGCCAAGGTCAAAACCGCGGCTCTCAAGGGCAGCCCGCAGCGCCGTGGCGTGTGCACCCGCGTGTACACCACCACTCCGAAGAAGCCGAACTCGGCGCTTCGGAAGGTCGCCCGTGTGAAGCTGACGAGTCAGGTTGAGGTCACGGCGTACATCCCAGGTGAGGGCCACAATCTGCAGGAGCACTCGATGGTGCTGGTACGTGGCGGCCGGGTGAAGGACCTGCCAGGTGTGCGCTACAAGATCATCCGCGGTTCGCTCGACACCCAGGGTGTGAAGAACCGTAAGCAGGCTCGCAGTCGCTACGGCGCCAAGAAGGAGAAGAGCTGATGCCGCGCAAGGGACCCGCGCCCAAGCGTCCACTGGTCAACGACCCGGTCTACGGGTCGCAGCTGGTCACCCAGCTGGTGAACAAAGTTCTGCTGCAGGGGAAGAAATCCCTGGCTGAGCGTATTGTTTATGGTGCGCTCGAACAGGCGCGCGACAAGACCGGCACCGATCCCGTCATCACCCTCAAGCGTGCTCTCGACAACGTCAAGCCCGCCTTAGAGGTGCGCAGCCGCCGCGTCGGTGGTGCCACCTACCAGGTGCCTGTCGAGGTACGCCCGGACCGGTCGACCACGCTGGCGCTGCGCTGGCTGGTCAGCTTCTCGCGGCAGCGCCGGGAGAAGACGATGGTCGAGCGCCTGGCAAACGAGATCATGGATGCCAGCAATGGCCTTGGGGCTGCCGTGAAGCGGCGTGAAGACACCCACAAGATGGCCGAGGCAAACCGCGCCTTCGCGCACTATCGCTGGTGACGGCTTCCAGCGGTAGTCGCTGGCGCATCCGATAGCCAACTGAGCAACGAAAGAGTGGGAAGACTTCTGTGGCACAGAAGGACGTGCTGACCGACCTGACCAAGGTCCGCAACATCGGCATCATGGCGCACATCGACGCCGGCAAGACCACGACGACTGAGCGCATCCTCTACTACACCGGCATCAGCTACAAGATCGGTGAGGTTCACGACGGCGCGGCCACGATGGACTGGATGGAGCAGGAGCAGGAGCGTGGTATCACCATCACCTCCGCGGCTACCACCTGCTTCTGGAACGACAACCAGATCAACATCATCGACACGCCCGGCCACGTCGACTTCACGGTCGAGGTGGAGCGGTCGCTGCGTGTCCTGGACGGCGCCGTCGCGGTGTTCGACGGCAAGGAGGGCGTCGAGCCCCAGTCCGAGCAGGTCTGGCGCCAGGCCGACAAGTACGACGTGCCGCGCATCTGCTTCGTCAACAAGATGGACAAGATCGGCGCCGACTTCTACTTCTCCGTGCGGACCATGGAGGAGCGGCTGGGCGCCAACGTCATTCCGATCCAGCTGCCCGTCGGCTCCGAAGGCGACTTCGAGGGTGTCGTCGACCTGGTCGAGATGAACGCCAAGGTGTGGCGGGGCGAAACCAAGCTGGGCGAGACCTACGACACCATCGAGATCCCGGCAGAGCTGGCCGAGAAGGCCCAGGAGTACCGAACCAAGCTGCTCGAGGCCGTCGCCGAGACCGACGAAGAGTTGCTGGAGAAGTACCTCGGTGGAGAAGAGCTCACCGTCGCCGAGATCAAGGGCGCGATCCGCAAGCTCACCACCACCTCCGAGGCGTACCCCGTGCTGTGTGGCAGCGCGTTCAAGAACAAGGGCGTGCAGCCGATGCTGGATGCCGTCATCGACTACCTCCCCTCGCCGCTGGACGTGCCGCCGGCAGTCGGCCACCCGCCCGGCAAAGAGGACGACGAGATCGTCCGCAAGCCGTCCACTGACGAGCCGTTCTCTGCGCTCGCGTTCAAGGTGGCGACGCACCCGTTCTTCGGCAAGCTCACCTACGTCCGGGTGTACTCGGGCAAGGTCGACTCGGGCAGCCAGGTCATCAATGCGACCAAGGGCAAGAAGGAGCGACTGGGCAAGCTGTTCCAGATGCACTCCAACAAGGAGAACCCGGTGGAGACCGCCTCAGCGGGTCACATCTACGCGGTGATCGGCCTCAAGGACACCACCACCGGTGACACCCTGGCCGACCCGAACAACCAGATCGTGCTTGAGTCGATGACGTTCCCGGATCCGGTGATCGAGGTGGCCATCGAGCCCAAGACGAAGAGCGACCAGGAGAAGCTGAGCCTGTCGATCCAGAAGCTCGCCGAGGAGGACCCGACGTTCAAGGTCCACCAAGACGCCGAAACCGGGCAGACCGTGATCGGTGGCATGGGCGAGTTGCACCTCGACATCCTGGTGGACCGCATGCGCCGCGAGTTCAAAGTGGAAGCCAACGTCGGCAAGCCGCAGGTCGCGTACAAGGAGACCATCAAGCGGACGGTGGAAAAGGTCGAGTTCACGCACAAGAAGCAGACCGGCGGATCGGGCCAGTTCGCGAAGGTGCTGATCAGCATCGAGCCGTTCACCAGCGAAGACGGTGCGACCTACGAGTTCGAGAGCAAGGTCACCGGTGGGCGCATCCCTCGCGAGTACATCCCGTCGGTGGACGCCGGTGCCCAGGACGCCATGCAGTACGGCGTGCTGGCCGGCTACCCCTTGGTGAACTTGAAGGTCACGCTGCTCGACGGTGCGTTCCACGAGGTCGACTCGTCGGAGATGGCGTTCAAGATCGCCGGTTCCCAGGTGCTGAAAAAGGCTGCGGCACAAGCACAGCCAGTGATCCTGGAACCGATCATGGCCGTCGAGGTCACCACACCCGAGGACTACATGGGTGATGTGATCGGCGACCTGAACTCCCGCCGTGGCCAGATTCAGGCCATGGAGGAGCGGGCAGGGGCGCGTGTCGTCAAGGCGCACGTGCCGCTGTCGGAGATGTTCGGCTATGTCGGCGACCTGCGGTCCAAGACGCAAGGCCGGGCGAACTACTCCATGGTGTTCGACTCGTACGCCGAAGTTCCGGCGAACGTGTCGAAGGAGATCATCGCCAAGGCAACCGGCGAGTGAATTTCGACAGGGAGTAACCTGACCCGGTTACGACCGCGGCAAAACCAAGAAAAAATCAACACTGCTTTTTTAAGCACCAACAGTCCAGGAGGACATAGAAGTGGCGAAGGCGAAGTTCCAGCGGACCAAGCCGCACGTCAACATCGGGACCATCGGTCACGTTGACCACGGCAAGACCACCCTGACCGCGGCTATCACCAAGGTCCTGCACGACAAGTACCCGGACCTGAACGAGTCCAAGGCGTTCGACCAGATCGATAACGCGCCTGAGGAGCGTCAGCGCGGTATCACGATCAACATCGCGCACGTCGAGTACCAGACCGAGAAGCGTCACTACGCGCACGTCGACGCCCCCGGCCACGCCGACTACATCAAGAACATGATCACCGGTGCCGCCCAGATGGACGGTGCGATCCTGGTGGTCGCCGCTACCGACGGCCCGATGCCGCAGACGCGCGAGCACGTGCTGCTCGCCCGTCAGGTGGGCGTGCCCTACATCCTGGTCGCACTGAACAAGTCCGACGCCGTCGACGACGAGGAGCTGCTCGAGCTCGTCGAACTGGAGGTCCGCGAGTTGCTGGCCGCCCAGGACTTCGACGAGGAAGCCCCGGTCGTGCGGGTCTCGGCGCTCAAGGCGCTCGAGGGCGACGCGAAGTGGGTCGAGTCCGTCGAGCAGTTGATGGACGCGGTCGACGAGTCGATCCCGGACCCGGTGCGTGACACCGACAAGCCGTTCCTGATGCCCGTCGAGGACGTCTTCACCATCACCGGCCGTGGCACTGTGGTCACCGGTCGTGTGGAGCGCGGCGTGGTCAACGTGAACGAGGAAGTCGAGATCGTCGGCATCAAGCCGACCAGCATGAAGACCACGGTCACCGGTGTGGAGATGTTCCGCAAGCTGCTCGACCAGGGCCAGGCCGGTGACAACGTCGGTCTGCTGCTGCGTGGGATCAAGCGCGAGGACGTCGAGCGCGGCCAGGTCGTGATCAAGCCCGGCACCACCACCCCGCACACCGAGTTCGAGGGCCAGGTCTACATCCTGTCCAAGGACGAGGGCGGCCGGCACACGCCGTTCTTCAACAACTACCGTCCGCAGTTCTACTTCCGCACCACCGACGTGACCGGTGTGGTGACGCTGCCGGAGGGCACCGAAATGGTGATGCCCGGTGACAACACCAACATTTCGGTGAAGCTGATCCAGCCCGTCGCCATGGACGACGGTCTGCGGTTCGCGATCCGTGAAGGTGGCCGCACCGTCGGCGCCGGCCGGGTCGT